>JADFIJ010000188.1 GCA_022566775.1 Pseudomonadota bacterium
AGCCACGCTGGTGTTACCGGATGATCCCTTCGCCGCGGGTAGCAAAGACAGCTTCAGCGGCATAACGGCGGCCTGGCTCTACTGGGCCGGAAGTGGTGACATCGATGATGATTCATCCCCTGATATACAGGCCGATGTGCGCTTCGGACCCACCGGCGCCGACGTAGCGATCAGTGCCGATGAGGTTTTCAGGATCACCGACGCGACCACGTCATTTCCTGGCCTGGATTATTTCCTCGGTTATAAAGATGTCACCGCGGTGGTGGCTGCGGAAGTCGCCGCCGGCAATGGCGTCACCGACCCTAGCTTTACCTTCAAATTCAACACCAATCCGGTGCAGTCGAACTTTGCACTCAACGCCGAATTTGCCTGTGTGGGCGGCTGGGCCCTGGTGGTAGTGTTTGACAATCCGTTGGAAGAATTACGGGTTATTAACCTGTTCCAGGGTTTTCAGCCATTTCGATTTTCCTCATTTACCCTGGTGCCACGTAACTTTCGCATGGCTACTGTCGACAATACCAGGAACCTGCCCAATGGCCAGATCACGCATATCAGTTTCGAGGGTGATGAAACCGGCAACGTCAGCCCGGAAGGACTGCGTATGCAGGATGGACCAGGCCTTAATACCTTTACCGAACTCGCTAACATATTCAATCCATCATTGAGGGAATTTAACAGCACGGTGACCAGGCCGGTATTTTGCTATGACGCCACCATTGGAAGCTTTCAATGGGTCAACGCAACTCAGCCCGCCATCACCTGTGTGGGTACACCCGCCTTGAATCGAGACGGATTCGAGATTGATTTTCCAGGTCCGGAGGCCCCGGATCCTTTCGATGGAGCACCTGACTTTACCGCGCCCTACGATGACGAGGTGTATAACACGGACGGTCGCATCGGTAATAGTTTCGGCGTGGATATCGACACCCACTATTTGCAGGATGAACTCGATGCATTCGGGATTCTGGGGTCCGAGGCGGAGCAGATCACGACCCAATACGAATCAGATGCAGATCTGGTGTTGCTCGCGGTCGAGATAATCAGCGTTACCAATTATCCAATTGCAGATATCGAAGTATTTAAGACCGATGTCGGCACATTCGATGTCGCCGGCACTGGCCAATACCAGATAACCGTCGTCAATAATGGCAACGGGTCTTCCAGCTTGGGATTCGCCGATGGTCAGATCATCGTCTCCGATATATTGCCGGCGGGTATGACCTTTAGCGCCACCACCGATGTGGCCGGGGACGGTTGGGACTGTGGCCAGGCGGGCGGTATCGGCGCAGTGTCATTGGGAGTCGTTGAAGTGACACCCGGCGCTTTTACTTGCGTGTTCAATATCGCCACGGAGTTTACCGCCGGCGCGCCCAGAAATGGAGACCTGGTGGATGCGGCTTTCCAGCTTACCATCGGTGAAGTGCTGCCGACCCTGACCGTCAATGTGCAAATTGGCGACAGCGATGATTTCCCGCTGCTAAACAACGACGCCAAGAATATCGCCCGGGTAATACACGTGGACTACCCCAATCCGGCGATTCCACCCACCAACGCCTTGCCGGACACCTCCTGTCCGACCCCGCTGGTGGCCGGCGTTTCGCCGCCTCCATTCGATGTGCTGGATCCATCGAATACCTGCGCCAGGTCGCCGCAGTTTGACAATGTTAACGATCTCCAAGGTGGCACCATCGATCTGAATGACATCGATGACGGGACTGTAAACCAAAATAACGTTGACAGCATCACCACCACTGTCAAAGGCGTGGAGGCAGACCTGTCAGTTGATAAATTCGTCAATGGTGTTTTGGAGGAGGGGGAAGATGGTCAATACACGATCAGGGTGACAAATAATGGTCCCGACACAGCAACGGGTTTTACCGTTAGCGATACCCTGCCGGCGGAAGTGACACTTTCCTCATTAGGGGATCCAGAATGGGATTGCACCGCGACCGTGGGTAACGTCATAAGCTGCACCTATACCGGTGCTGGTCTGGCGCCCGCAGCCAGCAAAGACTTGCTGGTAGATGTCACCGTAGTTGGAAGCGCCGGGCAAAATGTGACCAACACAGTATCGGTAGTACCGGGCAACTTTAATTTCGATACCAATTCCTCGAACGACGCGGATACCGATATTACCGCCATCGTTGCACCGCCGGTAGGTTCCAACGAGAAATTCCTGTTTTCGGTCAACACTGCCGCTGGTCTCGGTGGACCCACCGATATCGGAGGCCTCAGTGCCTTCGAAGACGGCGACCTGGTAATCTATGATCCATTGCTGGATTCAGCGGTCCTGTTCTTTGACGACAGCACCCTGGCCGGGGGCGGATTTATTGATGTGGACGACATCAATGCTGTCCATCTGTTGCCGAACGGGCATGTGGTTATCTCGGTCAATGCCACCAGCACGGCAACGGGCGTGGGCAGTTTTGAGCCGGAAGATTTAATCGTCTACGATCCCATACTGGAAACTTCATTCCTGTTATTCGATGGCTCTGCTGTTTTCACAGACGCTGGTGAAAATATCGACGCGGTGTATATTCTGGATGGAGCTTGTACGCTAGAAGCGTGGCCAGCTAATCCCTGCGACATCGTCATATCCACGGTCGATAGCGCCGACATCGGTGGCAGCGCATTCGACAAGTCAGACCTGGCTCAGTTCGCTCCGGATGGAGTCGGTGGTGGTACCGCCACCATTCTTCTGGATGGTTCCGATTCCGATGTGTACGGATCCCCGGATTCAGTACAGACCGACGCCGCGTATATTCGGGTCAATCCGGGTGATGCAACGCTCACTATCGATACCTATGACGTCTCCACCGATGATTCGAGCGCTACAATTGGCGCGGATGCCGGCCATACGCCGCTGGCGGGAACCACCTTTAGCCGGGATGACGTGGTCGAGTTGGATCAAACCGGGGACACGTCGGCACGGGTATTCCGGGGTAACATCCCGCTTGGTGTTTTCCTAGACGCCGGTAGTGGCACGCCCGATCCCCAACTGCGGCTGGATGCGCTGCATATTTTGGAAGATGGATACTTTGGCCACTTCAGTATTTCCCAATCCCAGGCCGGCAGTACCTGTGAGGCGGGTAAGATAACGATCACCAAGCATCAGGGCCTGACCCACGACATCGACACCAATTATTTCGGCTCCATTCTAATAGAAACAGACACAGGCGCTCCGAATAACGAATCCTGGGGTCTGGACACGGGCCTCGGTACCCTGGTTAATCTGGGTGATGGCGATGCGCGCTATACCTTCGTGCCTGGTGACAATGGTCAGGTCACCCTGAGCCTGAGCACGCCGGACGTGACCACCAACATTAACGTCGACGTCAGTAATGGCATTGTCTCGGAACTGGGCTCGGAAGATCCCAATTTCGATTTTAATAACGTCGTCACCGTAGTGAGCTTCCGCGATGAGTTCACAATTTCTGCCTTTAACAATAATGATGGCACCGCTGGCTGGTCCACCGACTGGCTGGAGGGCGATGATGATCTGGATCCCACCTCCGGCAATGTGCAAATAACTGGCGGGGTGTTGTCCCTGACTTCGGACCCGATAACAGATGGCAACGGTGACGACCCGAGCATTGCCCGTGCTGCCGACTTGAATGACTTTAACCGCACCGAAGACGTGCTGTTAAATTTTGATTACACCTATGCCATGGTGAATCTGGGGAGTGATGTTATCACCGTAGAAGTGAGTAATGATGGTGTCGCCTATTCCACCGCGATTGACTATAACACCTTGTCAGGAACCAACGGTTCCCCGACTGCAGAGAGTCTGAATCTCACCACATTGTTGCCGGGGCTGGACTATGAAACCAGTCTCCTCTATGTAAGGTTCCGTGTCAGTAGCGGTTATACTCTGGCAGCCCAGTTCTTCGTGGATAATGTTGACCTCGTTAGTGGCACCACCGATTGTAATATCGGTGTTATCGATCACTACCAGATCATTCACGACGGCACCGGCATCTCTTGTCTCGGTTCGACTATCACCATCGTCGGTCACAATGCCACGCATTTCCCATCGGCACCTGGTGACGGAGAAGTGATGGTGCTCGGGACCTTTCAAAACAAGGGAACCTGGGCATCGGTCATTGCAGGCTTCGGCAATCTGGCGGATGTCACCGTGCAAGGCGTGCCGGCAAACACCGATGGCGCCGGTACTTACACCTGGTTCGGCAACGAAGACACGATTCAGCTGCGCTTCAATTACACCGATCTCAGTAGCAATCCTGAACTCGTTAATTTCGATCTAGGCGGCACCTTCTCGGAAGATGGCGCCACTCCCAATCATGACAATGACCTGAGTATCAGTGAAGCCGGTTTGCTGTTCTACAACGAGACTGCCCAGGCGCCGGGGATTCCAACCCAGATAGCCGGTAAGCCTTCCAATCAATACGGCAGCGAAGATGTAATTATATTGCAGGCAATTCGAACCAGCGACGATGACCCAAGTGTCTGTGAACCGCTGTTTCCGGACACACAAGTCGTGAATATTGATTTTGGCGCCGAGTGTGACGATCCGGCAAGCTGCTCAGGAGGGGATAGCTTCAGCGTCAACGGCGTTGGGATCACGCTGAATGACTTCAATGGCGTACCTGGTGCTGATACCTATCAATCGGTTCCGGTTACTTTCACCAATCAAACCACCAGCACCGGCGCCGTACTGGTACTTAATTATTCCGATGCCGGGCAGATAGAGTTGCATGCCCGTTATGATATTCCGTTTGATAACAACCCGGAGAACGCGATTACTTCGGAGGATTTCATCGTTGGCAGTAATAGCTTTGTGGTAAGGCCATTTGGTTTCGATATCGGCTTCACCACCGATCCCAATGCGGCCAATTATCGCGCCGATGACGCCAATGGCTCCGCCTTCAAGACTGCCGGTACCACCTTCGCCACCACCGTGACCGCGAAGGCATGGGACCCAGCTCAACCTGAAGATGATATGAATCAAGACGGCATTCCCGATGATGACGCAGACTTAAGCGACAATCCCACCACTGCGAATTTCGGTGCCCAGGGCACGCCGGAGGAGGACGATGTCATTATTACCCATGTACTGGTCGCACCGGCAGGGGGTGTTGCCGGCAGCCTCACGGGAGGTAATTTGTTTACCTCTTACAACTTTGGCGTGAGCAATGAGGATATGTCATACGACGAAGTCGGCATCATCACCCTCACTGCGAAATTAGCCGACAATAACTTCATGGGTAGCGGCGAGGATGTGCAGGGCAACGTGGTCAATGTGGGCCGCTTCTATCCACATAACTTCAATCTCAGCATGGCTGCCGCCGGCGCCGTGTGTACGCCAAAATCTGATTTTACTTATATGGGCCAGAGATTCACCGTCAGCTTCATGCTGGAGGCACGCAACGAGGCCAATGTGAGAACCCAGAATTATGCCAGTACCTTCGTGAAATTGAGCGATAGTGATTTCGACAACGACGCATTCTTCCATGCCGTCGATGACATCGATGGCTTGGCAGACGTGGACTACAGCAGTCGTATTTCATCCCTAGATGGCAGTTTCTTTGCGATGTTCGATGATGTAGGTGTCGGTACGCCGGGTATCGGTTCGGTGATGGGCACCCTGGTGTTCGCCAGGGAGAATGATGGACTGCTGGTCGAAGGTGCTGAAGATGGCCCCTACACGGTAAGAATAGGCACCAACTTCGTCGATAGCGATGCGGTGCCCATTGCCTTGACAGCGATATCGGACATCGACGTAGATGATGGTACCAACGAAGACACCAATGCCATCTATCGAGAGATCAGCGCCGCGGATGTGGAGTTTCGCTATGGTCGCTTGTTTATCGATAACGCCTATGGCCCGGAAACCGAGGCGCTTGAAATATCACTGCGGGTGGAATTCTGGGATGGCGGCGCCTTCGTTCTGAACACGGACGACGACTGTACGGTAATCAGCAATGTGGGCCTGGGTCCTGCGCTCAGCATCGTGCCTCTGTCATACACTGCACCGGACTTTGCACCCGATGCCTTGGCGATCGGTGACACCACTATAGGGCAGGGTTCGGGATTGACAAATATTACCCTGTTCGGCGGTCAGACCGGCCGCTCCGAGGATGGTGATGGCAATGATGAGAACGACAGCGACAGGCCATTCATCGCCTCGGCGCCTATACCAGGGGTCGATGTGCCAATTGGCAGTGTTCTGGTGGAGTTCGATCTGGGCAGTGGTTTGCTGCCCGCCGTCCTGAATTTCCTGAAGTACGACTGGCGTGGTGGCGCCGGCGGCAGCCTCTTTGATGAGGTGCCGGAAGATTTGCTACCGGCAACGCCCACCGGTGATGTCTACAATGATAATCCCCGTGCCCTTATCGAATTCGGTAGTTACAGCGGCCATGACCGGGTGATCAACTGGCAGGAAATTTATCTCGGGCTGTAAGGACTGCAACGACTGCGGTCATGCAGACCGGCATCGCCTCTGAGTCTCAAACGCGATGATCGAACGACTCAACTGCGGCCTCATCCGAATGTTCAATCTTGCTCTAAAGTGCCCAACTCCTTGATCTTGCGCGTCAGGGTATTACGACCCCAGCCTAACAGGATAGCCGCATCGCGGCGGCGGCCGGCCGTGTGCTTGAGAGCGATGTCAATCATGGTGCGCTCGAACATCGGTGTTGCCTGATCGAGTATGCCGGTATTGCCCAGGCTCAGTTGCTGGTCCGCCCATTCCTGCAGGCCTACCGTCCAGTCCCCGCTGGTGCTGCTGGCGGCTTCCTGCGCCGAAAACTCCGGTGGCAGGTCGACCAGGTGCACTTCACGGCTCGATGCCATCACCGTCACCCAACGGCAGAAATTCTCCAACTGGCGCACATTACCCGGCCAGCTCAAGCCGGTGAGATACTGTTCGGTTTCCGGGCGCAATATTTTAGGTTCCACGTCTAATTCTTTCGCGGCGAGGCTGAGAAAATGACTGGTCAGCAGTGGAATATCTTCACGCCGATCTCTCAGGCGCGGGATATGAATGCGAATGACATTGAGCCGGTGAAACAGGTCTTCACGAAACTGGTGTGCTGCCACCAACTGCTCCAGGTTCTGGTGGGTGGC
>JADFIJ010000021.1 GCA_022566775.1 Pseudomonadota bacterium
CTTTCGCGAATACCCGCACCGGTGCAGTGGTGCCAGAATCCATGGCCCGACAATACGACTGGCAGGTAGGTGACAAGATTCCCATAGAAGGTGATATATGGCTGATGGCCGACGGTGGCAAATTGTGGGAATTCGACCTGGTGGGTACCTATTCCACCGGTGGTGAGGCAGGATTGTCTTCGGCGTTCCTGTTCAACTACGATTATTTCAATGAGGCCCGTGTCGAGCAGACCCAGGGACTGGTGAGTTGGTTTACCGTCAAGGTGGCCAATCCGGACGATGCCGCCGCCGTGGCGGCCGAGATAGATGCTCTGTTTGAAAATTCCATGAATCCCACCCGTTCTGCCACCGAGGCAGAGTTCATCCGGCAGTTTGCGTCGCAGGTGGGTGATATTGGTTTAATGATGAACGGCATCCTCAGCGCTGTTTTTTTTACCATATTACTGCTGACCGCCAATACCATGATGCAGACCTTCAGGGAGCGCATCCCGGAACTGGCGGTATTGAAAACGGTGGGTTTCACCGATGCCGCGGTGTCGCTGCTGATCATGTCGGAGTCGATACTGCTGTGTGCACTGGGTGGCGCCCTGGGCATTGGATTGGCAATCCTGGTAAGCGACGCCATCGGGCCGCAAGTCGAAGCGTTCCTCGGTACCTTTCGACTTACTACGGCGACCATCGGTTCCGGCATGGCAATCGCCGTCCTGTTAGGCGTTGTCGTTGGGCTGTTTCCGGCGCTTAGTGCGAATCGATTGCAGATAGTGGATGCCTTGCGGAAATAACACCCGTGTTAAAACAAATCTTCGAAATCACCCTGATGAACCTGCAAAACCTGCCCTCTCGGTTAGGGAGTTCACTGGTTATCGTAGTAGGCATTGCCGGCGTTGTCGGTGTACTGGTCGCCATACTGGCTATGGCGGCCGGGTTTACGGCAACCCTGAACAGAGGCGGTGCGTCCGATCGGGCGATCATTCTTCGCGGGGGTACTTCCACCGGGGAGTTGACCAGCAACATCGACACGCGCCGTATGATGTATGTTAGAACTCTCGAAGGCATAGAACTGTTCAGTGGCGAAGTCTATATGGTCGCCGACATTCCCAAGCGCACCACTGGGTCGCCGTCAAATCTGGTCATCAGAGGAGTGGAACAGGATGGCTTTCTCCTGCGACCGGAAGTACATATTATCGAAGGCCGTAATTTCGAGCCCGGGCGTAACGAACTGATAGCGGGTCGTAACGCCCGTGCGCTATTTCAGGGCATAGATCTGGGAGCAACTGTCGATTTACGCCGTTCCGAGTGGACGGTGGTGGGCATATTTGAGGCAGAGGGGTCGGCTTATGAATCGGAATTATGGGTCGATATGCCCACCGCCCAGTCGGCTTTTCGGCGTCTCGGGGCAATCAATTCGATTCGAATCAAGGTATCGGATCCGGCGCGGATTGATTCGCTGGCCGATGAATTCGCCGAGAATCCACAAGTCGATCTTTCTATCACCTCGGAAGAGGAATTTTTCAGGAGTCAGTCCGCGGGCCTGGCCACGGTAATCAATACCTTTGGCTACGGCGTCGCTGCGATCATGGCGATTGGTGCCGTGTTTGCCGCACTTAACACCATGTATGCAGCGGTTATCAGCCGCACTGTCGAAATCGCTACCCTGCGCGCGCTGGGTTTCGGCGCTACGCCGGTGGTGATCTCGGTGATGATTGAGGCCATCGTACTGGCGACTCTCGGCGGTTTACTGGGGGCGGCAATTGCCTATGTCGGATTTAACGGCTATACCGTATCCACCCTAAATCAGGCCGCATTTTCCCAGGTCGCCTTCGACTTTGCGGTGACACCCGAGCTGATCCGCAACGGCATCGCTTGGGCGTTGGGACTTGGTTTTATCGGCGGTTTATTCCCTGCCATACGTGCCGCCAGCCTGCCGATAACGTTAGCACTTCGCGGCGAGTGATCGCCTGCAACTTAATAATCAATTATTCGTGTCAGCCCAAACTTCTGTGAATGTCTAACATGTCGCAATCGATGTGGCGGTTGTCAGTTGGGCCGTCGCGCGCCACCGGCGGTATGCGCGCCGCCACTTGGATACCTGGCATCTCATCTCACTCCTGGCAGGACGCTTTTTGAGTGAATTCTCTGACGATCGCTTATGTCTGTTGTCGACCCAAAGCAGATACTTGGGAATTTCTGGAAAATCCTCAAATTCATCCCCAAAATGTGATTCATGAGGTAATCAGAGCCTTAAGCTACAGCCTGGGTCCGAATAAGGAGGCAATTGTTGGTAGAGCAGAGGACTGAAAATCCTCGTGTCGGTGGTTCGATTTACTTCACAGCGACTCTGAATTGTCGGTTAAGACTAATCTGAAAAACAACTTTCGACATGAATATGAAACGTAATTATTAGTGACAATTTTAATTTAACTTAGCTAGTTGGAAATTGCATATACATTTAATGTTTGGCCACAATTCATTAGGAGAGGATAACGCTTGATATTTCGTCACATGTAGAGGATAAATTAGGTTCCGAGCGTAATTTCGGCATCGTCTTCGCTATTATTTTCTTGATAGGAAGTATCTGGTCTCTGTTAGTAGATGGTGAATTCAGATGGGTTACTTTCGTGCTCTCTTTTGTATTATTCATTCTAGCCTTTGCTGCTCCAAAAGCTCTAATTGTTCCGAACAAATTGTGGTTCAAATTTGGAATGTTACTAGGCGCTACATTATCGCCGGTAGTAATGTTTCTTGTTTGTGTCGCCACTGTTATACCTACTGGGTTCATCTTAAAGATACTTGGTAAAGATCCGCTACAACAAAAAATTGATCATGCAACATTAAGTTATTGGATTGAGCGGACTGATGAGGCACAGAGCATGAAGCGTCGACAGCCGGCATTGCTCATGATTCTGGTTTCCTGTCTCGCCCCCCTGCTTCGATCATGGGATCTTTGCAACTTCAAGCAGATGCCTGGCGCCTGCTCTGTGCTGCCAGTGATGAAGGCGTCAGAGCACCTATGTTAGACTCACCAAGATCAATCAGCAGTACGATTGTCAGATTAGTAGGAGGCCTCGATAAACACTTCCTATTATCATTCTGAACTCTCACGGGAATAACAATGACAATAACAACCTTGGGTGAAATCACCAGGCATCAGATTCAAGCACTTCAAACATCAATGACTCACTGCCTCCCTACAATACGTTTTCAACCGATGGCGAGGTTGAGGCCGAACTGGTATTCATCAACTATGACACGCCCGGCTAAATGACGAAGCCCATGAAACCACCTTTTCGAGGCTATGTCGGCGATGAACCTTATGTGTGCGTTTCCTACTCGCACATCAACTCAGCCGAAGTCTATCCGGAGATTCATTGGCTCCACGAAAATGCCTGTTTCGTGTGGTATGACGAAGGCATTGCGCCCGGCAGTAAGTGGCGAGACGAGATAGCGGAAACCATTATTGCCTGTAGCCTTTTTGTTTTCTACCTGTCACCGGAGTCCGTGGAATCCGAAGAGTGCATGAAGGAGTTGAGCTTTGCACTGGACCAGGGTGTTCCTATTCTGACCATCTTCCTGGAGCAATTTGAACTCTCACCTGGCTTGAAGCTGGCGCTGCAGAACCGCCAGGCGATAGAGAAGTACCGCTACAACGAAGAGGCTTACCGTGTGAAGTTGCGGGAAAGTGTGGTCCAAATTATTAAGGACGGCGAAGCGGGCAGCAGACAAAAACGAATTGTGAATGCGCAAGCCCAGGCCGGCACAAGTTCTGGATTCGATCAACGTTATCAACTGCATAATGAAGTGGCCAGAGTACCAAACGGAGTGGTATTCCGTGCGCTCGACCTCGTCAGAGGAAGGACGGTTACCATAAAGCGGGACCTGATTAATGCCGCAATCGAGACCAACCTTGCCACAGAGTTCAAAATCCTGGCATCGCTGCGACATCCAAACATAGTTACCGCGTTGGATTTTGGCGTAGATGACGATGGCCGTGAGTACCTGGTAATGGATTTACAGGAGAACGCCTTGCCGCTAGCCGAAGCTGCGGCCAATCAACCGGTATCGGTACAGGTTGACCTCCTCTCTCAAAGCCTGCGCGCTTTGCACTATTTACACCGAAAAAAAATGATCCATTGTGCCATTCAGCCGCAAAGTGTCGTCGTCGCCGATGGTCGAGTGAAGCTGCTCGATTTTGCATGGTGCCGTAAGACCGAAGCGTCGAGCGCTCAGCCGACATTTAATGGCGATTCCACGTACCTGGCGCCGGAATTGTCCAGTGGAGCGCCAGCGTCTGATACATCGGACCTTTATGCCCTCGGTCTCGTAGCCTACAGCGCGTTCGTCGGAGCCGTACCGAAATCTGTCGGCGACGCCACGCTGAGCAGCTCATCAGAGGGTGACATCACCTCATCGCTGCGCGGGGATGCGGTGGATCCACGTCTTGCCGGCGTGCTTGCCGGGCTGCTTGCGCACGATCCCAACAGGAGATTTCAATCCGCGCTGGAGGCCTTTGCCGCATTTGACGAGAGTGCGGATGGGGTTGTCATAGAAACTGCCCTCACTCGGGAAAGCGCGCTGCAAACGGCGAAGTTTGTTGGTCGCGAGGCAGAACTCGAGCAATTACATCGCGCGCTGGAGTCGGCAAAACGAGGTCGGGGCGAGACGATCCTCATTTGCGGTGAAAGCGGGGTTGGCAAATCACGACTGGTCGGCGAGTTGAAGACGATGGCCCTGGTTTCGGGTTTCCGCGTCATGCGAGGGCATGCTGTGGATGGCGATACAGGCTCGTACCGTATCTGGGATGAGATAACAAAGCACTTAGATATTCTGACGCGGGAAGCAACGGGCTCATCACCAACCGAAGTTATTGGCAAGGCGAAAACAAATGGCGGCGATAGCATCGATGAAAATTCATTTCTGAAGCTTGAGTCCTCAATTCAAATGCAAAACAGACCCACTCTGATTGTGCTTGAAGACCTTCATTGGGCGGGCACTGAGAGCGTCAAGCTGCTTAGCTGGCTAGCACTCCCCGTGCGTACGCTCCCGGTGGTCATTGTCGGAACCTATCGACCGGATGAAGCCTTCGATCCAAGAACAATGGTTGAGGACGTGCGGGAAATCAAGCTAGGCAGGCTCTCACAGGCCGAGGTGACGGAACTGGCGTCCACGATTTTAGGCAAGAACCCGGATGACCGGCTTAGTGAGTTCCTGGCACACGAGACCGAGGGCAATTCGCTTTTCATCATCGAAACGCTTAGGGTTCTGGCGGAGCATGCTGGGGCACTCGATCAGGTCGGGTCGAAGAATCTGCCCGATAGTGTGCTGTCCGGAGGTATGCGGCGCATTTTGAATCGTCGGGTCAGCCGTCTCGCAGAGGAGGATATGGAACTGTTGCGCATCGCAGCAGTTGTCGGCAGGGCAATTGATCCGAAACTTATGGCACAGCTGGCACCGAATACAGATATTGAGGCATGGGCGCAGCGATGTACTCAAGAAGCCGTGCTTGAGTATAGAGACGCTTCGTTTCGGTTCTCCCACGAAAAGCTCAGGGAGTTCATTTTAGCTGCGATAGATCCCGGATTGCGACCAGACATCCATCGGTCAGTGGCTGTCACATTGGAGTCAATTAATCCAGATCCAACAGCCATTGCTACAGCGCTGACCTATCACTGGGGTCAGGTGGGTGATGATAAGCAGGAAGCCAGATTTGCGTTCATCGCTGGCGAACAGACACTAGCCGGTGGGGCCTTGCGCGAGGCCATTGCTTATTTCAAGCGCGTTGACAAGTTGTTAAGGACAGGTGTCGAAGTGCAGGGATTGGAATATAGCCCACATGCAGCCGTACAGGTAAAGTTGTCTGAGGCTTATTTTCGACTAGGCAATCTCGCAGAGTGTACCGCGCATTCCATTAACGCGATTCGATTGATGGACGCACCGTTCCCCAAATCTCAGCTTACGATGGGGATTGCTACTTTAATAGAACTTATCAGAATCCTGATGAATCGAAAAATCGAGAATCAATGGTCCGCCAGGGCGGTCGAACTGTCACGCGTCCATTTACGGCTCACTGACGTCTACTTTTACGCATTACAACAATTGCCTGCGATCTGGTCTACGTTGCGGACGGTTAATGAAGCTCGACTACATGGCAATCCGGGCGAGTTAGCAATAGGCTACTCACTGCTCGGTTCACTGGCGAGCGCGGGCAAGCTGGACTCTCTCGCGCGAAATTTCGCGCTAAAAGCGCTAAAAACATCGCGCATCACTGGTGATATTCTCAATAAGAGTTATGTAATTTCTCGGCTATCGATGCAGTGCATAACTAATTGTGACTGGAATAATGCGCGCAGACGAATTCGAATGGCTCTGAAGATTGCAAGACGTTGCGGAGAATTACGACTCGTTGAAGAGATGATGACACTTGACTCGCTCGTTAGTGAGATGACGGGAAATTTTGAAGCAGGGCTGGAGACGTTCGCTGCAGTTAGAGATTACGCACGCCGTATTGGCGATCGACAAGCTGAAGCCTGGGGTGCGCAAGGTGAATCGGTTTGCCTGATCCGTTTGGGACGAAGCGAAGAGGCACGCGCACTAGGTGAGTCAACACTTGATAGCGTACACGATCCCTATTTGCGCGCGGAGGCCATTTCGACGTATAGCATTTTAGCTATTGTCAGCCAGCGAGCTGGTGAAACTGCAAGCGCGATAAATCACATAGAGGAGGCACTTAGACGTCTCGTGGACTCACCGCCAATGGCACATTGGATGCATGGTGTACTGGGTTGCCTGGCAGAAGCCGTATTTTCTATTACAAACGGAAACAAGCAAAGCCCTGCTGAAGTCAAAATGAAACACAACATCCTAAAAAGTCTCAAGACCTACGCAAAGTACCAGACCCTGGGCCAGCCGTTTTGTGCACTATGGAGAGGCGTCGCCCTGGTCGGGCAGGGCAAGATACGGCAAGCAGAAAGCACGTTCACACAGGGAATAGAGCGAGCGAACTCACTCAACATGCCGTACGAAGAAGCCAGGCTGCAGCTTGAGTTAATGAAACTGGATCAGCAGGACGCCACGAAACTGGAGTCTGTGATAGGCTCGTTCACTAATATGGGTTGCCAATACGAGTTGGATACAATTCGCAGCCTACAAACCGAGGCAGAGGGTCTATGATCGGATTTAACGAGAATGACGTTAAATTGTTACGTTGCCCCACTTGCAGGGAAAAGCTCGAATGGAAGGGAACTGAACACCGGGATGGGAGGCTCTTTTACGGCGCGCTGATATGTATGCACAACCACACTTGGCGTGTCGAATCAGGGATACCCAACCTGGCTGATCGGCAGCGGCTCAGCACCAAAGACCAATTGATGGATATGGTCTACAAATTCCTGGCACCGATACACGACCTTTCCGTTACCTATCTTCTGCCTGTTCTGCAGTATCCGGATGCTCAGGCTTCCCGCTACAACTATATCCAAGCTATGGAGCTCGATGGGTGGGATGAAAGTGACGGACCGAAGAAGATTTTAGAGGTAGGCGTGGGGACCGGCGCCAACATCCCGTTGATTGCCCATGCAGCCCAAAATACCAATGATCTCGAGATCTGGGCAGTGGACCTTAATGCTAATATGGTTGAAATATGCGCTCGCTCAAATGCAGACATGTGCAAAGACGATTCGAGCCTGAGGTTAGCACTCGCGGATGCCCACGAGTTGCCATTCGCCGACTCCACGTTTGATCGTGTCCTTCACGTCGGCGGAATAAACATTTACCGCAATGCAGCGCAAGGATTGGCGGAAATGGCGCGCGTAGCAAAACCAGGCACACCGATCGTGGTTGTAGATGAAGGATTGGATAAGACGCGAGATAACACCTTTCTGCACGAGCTGGCATTCCTCTGGCTAACTAGCATGGACGAATTTACGGGCGCACCTGAAGACTTGGTTCCTACAGATTGTTATGTAGTCAGTGTTAAAAACGTGATGCGTTTTTACTACTGCATGGTATATGAGAAAAAGTGAGAGCAGGACCAAGCAGCAAACAAGTAACGCTGCGAGTACGTTGCTTTCTAGGCCAACCAGTCCGGGCTATACACTACATCTAGCAAGCGCTGCGTCAGGCCGCCCGTAAAGTCTATGGTGGCGCCGTTGAACCATGCCGTGTCTTCACGTGTCAACAATGCGACCATTCGAGCAACTTCCTCAGCCTTGCATGTGCGCCCGGCTGCCAGCAGTTTCTTGTGTACATCTTCAAACTCCCTTACCGCTTCTGGCCCCAGCATCTTGGTCAAAGCAGGTGTAAGTACCGAGCCGAAGCGCAATAAATTGACACGATGACCATAGCGACCCAGTTCGGTAGAAAGATAACGCACATACATTTCCAATGCGGCTTTTGCCGCTGCGATGAGTCCACAATTGTGCAGCATTTGATGTTCCAGCGCATTGGTCAACCCCAGCAACCTTGCTTCAGGTGCTAACAACGAAGCTTCGTGTAGGCTGCGTGCCCAATAGGGAAACGAGTGTGCGAGGTAATTGAAGGTCTTCTCGAATTGCCAGGTAGCGAGTTGGTCTGACTCTGCGACATTGTCATATTTCAGGAAATGTCCCAGGGAAGCGCCGGATAGCGAGTGCACGAAGAGCTTTATGCCTCCTGCCGGAATATATTCTTTAACAATCTCCACGCAGCTTTCGATAGTCTCTGGATCACCGGCGTTTTTCTCACAAAGCGTAATCTCGCCGCCTCTGGATCGAATAAGGTCAACCAGCGCCTGTGCTTCTTCGGGATGATTACCGCGATGAAATCCAAGAACCTTAAGAGCAGGATCTTCGGCAATCACCTCTGCGATTGCGGCACCAATGCCCACCGATGCGCCCAGGATGAGAGCCCAGCGTTCACTGCTTGGCACCGTCAAGAACGTTTTTCCTTTTGGGCTTGTGCGTGTTTAAGCAGGTCTTGAACGGTTTCCTTCACCAGCTTGTGGAGCTTTTTGATATCATCCTCGTTTTCGATGTCGTAGTCATGTGTGGAGATGGGTTTGCCGATGACTTGATAAAGGCGGGCAGGAAAAGGGGGCGAAAATGGATAAAGCCCAAGTGGTCCGAGGCCAGTCCACGGCGCCCAGGCCCACTTTCGGGACAGACCAAGCCGACGTACAATCTTGTCGCCGTCGAGCAAACCAATATAGGTATCATCCGCACCTGCACAAGCTACAGGAACAATGGGTAGACCGTGTCGAACCGCCAATTTCGCATATCCGTAAGATGGCCACCTGACCTGATAGTTGTCGTGGTAAGTACGCATTCCTTCTGATGCCCCGCCGGGTGGAAGCAGGATATGCTCCCCGTTTTCTACTGCTCTCGAGATGGCTTCGTCGTCATGGGTGACAAATCCCAGCGCGTCGATAGCCTGCGTTGCGCCGGGCAGCAATTTGAGCGATCGATGAACGAAACAATGCGGGAAATACCCCAGACGCTGTTTCAGTCTCACCGACAAAATGCACAAATCAACGGCCAGTGCACGTCCATGGTAGCCTGCGATTAACACGGCTTGTTTGCCGTGTTCGTCTTCCCCGAGGAGATTCTCCATGCCTTCCACTTCGTAACGGTGATAAACCGCGGCAAGTTCCCAGATTGTAATCCAGGCTTTTTGTATGGCAGTGTGTGAAATCAAGATCGTGGCACCTCATATATCATAGCACCATAAGCGATGCCGCCGCCGACACCCGCAAATAATATGCGATCTCCGGGTACTACGTTGCGGGTACGTATCAGTCGATCGAGACTATAGGGTATGGCAGCGGCGCCCGTGCTGCCAATCTCGATTGCTACCGGAACAATCTTTTCCGCCGGAAGTTGAAACTCGCTGACGATATTGTTAAATATCTCGCCGTTGGGCTGATGGGGTAGAATCCAGTCCATGTCGGCCATGGACAGATTTGTCCGCTCCAGCACCACCGAGATACACTTTTTTAAAGCTTCGATCGCCTGGTCTTCAATGACCTCGTTGTAGTCGGTGAACTGAATGGTTTCCCGTACGCCGGTGATGGCGGAATTCCGCAACAGGACATTGCCGAAGGTGATGCCGTCATTACGCAGAAAACTGGCAAGGATGCCACCCGACGCGGCTTTCTTAACAACCACGGCGGCCAGGGCATCACCGAAAACCAGGTAGGGGCGAATATCGGTGGGCGTGGTGGCTCGAGTTGGGAAATCAGCCACTACAATGCCAACGGGCCCCGATCCGGCTGCAATACCGCAAGCTGCAATATCCAGAGCGGTAAGGAAACCCATGCAGGCGTTGTTGAGGTCGAAACAATCGCAGGTGTCGCGTATTTCAAGGCCTCGACAGATCAGGTTCGCAGTTGCAGGGAATACCAGATCGCCGAGCCCTGAACTCACAAAAATGATGCGCTCCAACGCTTGCGGTTCAATACCTGCTTCGCTTAACGCAATTCGAAGCGCCTCGGTACCCAGGTTTTCGCAGAGGTCATCTGGACCCGCGAAATAGCGCGTCTCGATGCCGGTCTTGCGTTTGACGGAACGGACTCGCAATTCAAATTTCTCTTTGTCGGCGAATCCATGGGCCGCCGCCACCACGGCCTCCGTCGTGACCTTGCGACCGGGTGCAATCGCGCTGGTTCCCGCTATCTCGACCGCGACGGTTTGACTGGACTTCAATGCTGCGTGCATGATGGCATGGGTTGCAATGGTATGCCCTTGCAAGCATTTTTCATTTTCTCTACTGCCTGCTCGATCGCCGCACCTTCACAATTCGCCGCTTGCAGGATTTTGTAGGAATCAGCCCAGCGCAACATCTCGAAAGTAGCGATATTTTGGGGCTTAAACTGGAAAAATACATTGGCGCCGCGGCCTTCATCGCGGCTCGCGTTCTGTAGCAGAAAATCAATCCAGGTCATCATATCGATGTAGCGCCCGAGGATTGTTTTATCATAGGCAAAGCGCCCCAACCAGGAGTTTGAAAACGGGTTGGTCTGGTCGGGCCCCGGAATGCAGTTGCAGGCCATGACAACATCGGCCCCGTGATCGATGACCACGTGCGTGGGCACGAGCGTAGACGCCTGGCCATCGGTAAATCGACGGCCGCCGATCGTTGTGGGAGCAAAACCAATGGGTAGTGAACTGCTGGCTCTAGCCGCCTGCCCCAGCGTACCCTCGGTTGCAACTCGGGCCTCCGGCGGACTGCCCGGCGGTACATCCTTGCACATCTCTGTGGTGATCGCGTGGTATCTCATGCTTGTGCTGCCCAATTGCAGATAATCCAGATCCTCGTCAATCATGTTCTCGATGGGTTTGGAGGTGAACATCAGCTTCGGCAGCATCCTTGCAATGAACTCTCCTCGCTCCAACACCATGTCAAGGCCTGCCATGCCTTTACCCGCGAAATAGGCGCCAATCAGCGAACCACCACTTAGGCCACCGAAGACATCGATCGGAATACCCGCCTTATGCAGATGCTGGAGCAGTGCGATCGACCGATAGGCACTGGCGCCACCACCACTGCTCGCGAAACCGACCTGTTTATTCAGGACATTGCGGGCCCATTGCCTGATCTCGTTATGCAGTGGAACCTGGAGATCCTTATGAAGTTCCTTGCGGTCCTCAGGCGAGGCAGACAACACAGTCTTGTCGCGATGAAACCGCAAGTTTTCCCGATCGTAGATGGGCTCAGTCTTGAATTCGACATCGCAGCGACTGGGCTTCGGCGTAATCAGGGTTGGGATAAGGGAGCAAAAATGTGCCTCGCTGCAATCCCCGATGCGTTCTGTACCAGGGAAATATTTTCCATCAAGCAAATTTTTGGCTAGCTTTTGGACTTTTCCAGGTATTACATCGGTTAATGAAACGTACACAACTCTGTGTATGATTCCCTTGGGGTGAGTTTTCTTCACACAATCAATTTTATCTTGTTTTGGTCGCGACTTCTTCGGATAGACCAGTAGAATTCGGATTTTTACTTGTGGATCCTCTGAGAGAATAGACTCGAGAAGATCACTACTATACTCGTGGATCGACACTCCATATTCCGATTCATTTTCGATGCCATCTTTCAACAGGTCTGCCAGGTGTTCGATCGTTGTCCCAACGCCGACTTCTGGGTCTCTGAGCAACAGGATGACTTCTAAATTCTTTTCCTCTTCATTTATGTCAAAAAAACTACTTAATTTTTGGTCAGGATGATGAGATTGATCTAAAATTGTGGGGGATATCGGGACATGTCGTTGGAACAAACCACTGATCCTGTCCTTAATCTCATCAAGGTGGGGTGTCTTCTCGTGCACGTCTGATTCTTCAGTGATTATGCGTTCCGCAGCATCGTCCAATATTCGCCGACTGAGCGTTGGATGCAATGGCACCAATAGTTTCTCCGCAAACAATTTCATCATTTTGTTCATGACAGCATCAAACCTCTAGTTGTAGGAGATGGGCAGTGATTCGCTAGCACCCAGCGATGATAATATGTGGAGTCCCAGTAAAAATACAGTAGTTTTAATGTCCGCAGCCCTATGAGGTTTCAAGTATACTAAGGATAGTAGGTGCGCCCACATCAATTGCTAGAAGATAACTCTCTCAACAAGAAGGCACATATTCGGACGCGTTTGCATATTAAGCAAGGTTCGCGTTGTAAAATACGCGGAGTCAATATATGGAACATTACTTACAGAATGCGAGTAAGTTATATAGAGGAACAGAAGAATAGTAGATCTATCTCCATACCTAATAAGGCAGGCCACTAGAGTATAGGAAGCATTAAAGGTATCTCCGTCGAGCGGAGTTGCCCAGTTACATGAGTTGTCAGTAACAATCTGAACTGACTTTGGCGGTAAATCAGACCGCATTTCTGAAATTCTTCCCGATCGGGGGCGGTTTTGGACAACAGCATCGGCGATGAGTGAATTATTGCGAAAACGCAGGATCGACTACATCGGCCGACAATTACTACAAGGCAGTATGTGAACCAATTTCTCCTGGTGTGAAATTGGATGCATAAGTCGATTTGACCTATTTGTTCTTGCCGGGATCTAGTCGGAGAATTGAATATGCTTAGTACACCGCTTGATTTAAGAAAACTTTGCAATCCCTGTATTAGCACTGCTCTTGTGTTTTTGCTCATTAGTAGTGTATTCGGCAGCGAATCTGAGTGGGAAGTAGCAAGAACTGAACATGGATATCCCGACCTGCAGGGAGCATGGAGCAATTGGAATGCCACTCCGATTCAAAGGCCTCGGGAGCTTGATAGCAAGCGTGCATACACTGAAGAGGAAGCGCTAGCTCTGGAAAGTAATTTGAGGGAGGGTAGCGAGCAGAATTACTTACCCTCTGACCCCAACCGAGCTGCTCCTCCAATTGGCGATATCAGTCTATTTCTCGCAGAAGCTTTATATTCCGATAGCAGAACGAATTTGGCGTTCATTAATGGCGAGTACCGCACTTCCCTGATTGTAAGCCCGAGTAATGGTCGATTTCCCTTCACTGAAAATGGCCGTAGCAAGGACATATATGGCCAATGGCGAGCGCAAGGGTTGAACCCTGGCGATGGCCCAGAATTTACAATGATTGGAGAGCGATGTATTACCGGCAATGGCACCATGCCGCCTATGGCGATAATTCATTACAACTCCAATATACAAATTGTACAGACTTCGGATTATGTAGTTATCATCGGGGAGATGGTAAATGACGCAAGAATTATTCGCTTAGATAGTGTTCACCAAGCTCCCCATATGAAGAAATGGATGGGTGATTCCATAGCTTACTATGAGGAAGATACCCTGGTAGTTCACACACAAAACTTTCGCCCAGAACAATCCAATATGAGAATCGTTTCCTCAGAACAACTGCAAGTGACTGAACGATTTACACCAGTTTCAGATGATAAGATCTTCTATACCTTCACAGTCGAAGATCCAGTGATTTACACAGAACCGGTAGTTTTTGAATTCCCATTGAATAGACTTAAGGATGGGGATTGGCTTTTCGAATTTGCCTGCCATGAGGGCAACTATTCCATGCCTGGAATTTTAGCAGGAGCCAGAAGGCTAGAGATTGAGGGCAAGTAGGGAAAGGAATGGGGTCTGGATCTGGAGGCGTGTCCTGATCCACAACATATTGTTCAGTGTGGCAATGATCGACAGCTGTGTTTTGCGTCTGATGATCATCTAGGGCCCTATGCAAATTGCTTGTATGAAGATCCTGCTGATAATCGTTGGTCGAGCTACCAAATAAACGGTCTTGGGGCAAATTCGAAGCTAATAACGCCCCATCCTCTCTACTTGCTACGGGGCAATGTAAATCAGAAAGGCCTAAAACTATCGGCGGCTGTTCGAGTCGCGAGTTGATGGCGAGCTATTGACAGACATTCGATATACATTAAACGCAGGACTAGTTCTTGGAACTGAGCGTTTTAAGACTGAAATGGAGCAGCTGACAGGCCGACGGGTTAGACCGATGCGGCGAGGGAGGAAACCAAGCCAAACTACTGTATTTTTACTCTGACCCTAGTTTACGCAGATCTTGGCCGTCTCGACATTAACTTCTGCTTCGATTAGCATCATCGGACTTATCCCAATAAAAATAAAATCGCCAGCACACGACGCAAGGTGACAGCGAGAGCCCTATGAAACGACGAACCTTCCTTTCCGCAGCAATGGCTACGACTGCCCTGTTGCCCATGCTTGCTAATGCACAGACGGCGCTGCCGCCGGCCGAGCCTCGCGACTGGTCAGGCGCCACGCCCCTGAGATATCCGGACCCAGATCTGATTGCCCTCGACCGAAGTTTCCAGCGCTATATTCTGTTTAACACCCCGATTCGGCGCCATCACACCGGCACGCTGTGGGCAGAAGGCCCGGCCTGGAACGGTGTCGGGCGCTACCTGGTATGGAGTGATATTCCCAATAATCGCCAGCTGCGCTGGATCGAAGACGATGGCAGGGTGACGGAATTTCGCAATCCGTCCGGCAATAGCAATGGCAACACTTTCGACAATCAAGGCCGGCAAATTTCCTGTGAACACGGCGGACGCCGGGTTGTGCGTTACGAATATGATGGCTCCGTGACCGTGATAGCCGACAGCTTCGAAGGTAAACCCTTGAACTCGCCAAATGACGCCGTGGTGGCGCCGGATGGCAGTGTCTGGTTTACCGACCCGCCCTATGGCATCCGTGGCAATTATGAAGGCAGCCAGGCGGAGGCGGAGCTCCCCTTCGCGGTATACCGGGTCGATCCGGCCAACGGCGGGATCAGCAGAGTCACGGACGAAATTGGCGCCCCCAACGGCCTCTGTTTTTCTCCAGATTATAGCCAGCTTTACGTGGCTGACACCGGTAGCGGACGGGAGATAAAGGTCTGGGATGTGGACGGTAGCCGCCTTCGAAACGGCCGACGTCATGTGCAACTGACGCTGCCGGGTACCGACAGCGTCACCTCCGCAGACGGCATTCGCTGCGATGTCGATGGCAACATCTGGGCCGGTGCTCGACCTGGCGTGCAAATCATCGCGCCGGATGGAGATACGATCGGTGTGATTCGCCTGCCTGAGGTCTGCGCCAACGTCTGCTTCGGTGGCACTCGGCGTAATCGCCTGTTCATGACCGCAAGCCAGTCACTGTATTCGGTATACGTGGGTGTACAAGGCGCCGGCATCGCCTAGCCTGAATCTCAGCGGTACGCTGAAAGACGTGGAAGCACCAGTGGCCCCATGTCTACGATAGACTCTAACGCAGCAGAAACACTTGCTAAACCGTCCTTAAAAGTGACATCCTCGTTGTCAAATCAATGAGGACTATTACAATGACAAAATCAAAGACTCAGTTCATCGCCCTGTGTATGGGCGCGCTAGCACTCATGGTCGCGGGCCTGGTATCGGCACAGGGCTATCCCAACCCCTACGCCGCCCTTAATTCCTGGGCCGTACTGCCAGACGGCCGTACCTTCGGCGCCGTCGGCGACACCGATGTAGACCCGGACGGCGTACACATGTGGGCCATCATCCGCTGCGATGCCACGGCACCGGACCGATTTGGTAACGAGTGTGTGGATTCGGATCTGGACTCCGTGATCAAGTTTGACGCCGACGGCAATGTGGTGGAGAGTTTTGGCGGCGGCATGTTTATCTGGCCCCACGGTATTGAGTTAGATGCCGATGGCAATGTCTGGGTGACGGACGCCGTTTCCGATGCCCGTATTCCAGACGGTGACAAACGTGGCCACCAGGTGGTCAAGTTCAGCCCTACCGGTGAAGTCTTGATGGTGCTTGGCACACCCGGCGAAGTCGGCAACGACAACGAGCATTTCAATTCCCCGGCCGACGTGGTGATCGGCAACAACGGCGACATATTTGTTGCTGACGGCCATAACAACAATGGCAACAACCGGGTCATGAAATTCAACGCCGAGGGCGAGTTCCTGATGAGCTGGGGGCAGACCGGTTTTGGTCCGAGCGAGTTTCGGGCGCTGCACACCATCGCCATCGATAATCGTGGACGCCTGTTTGTTGGCGATCGATCCAATAACCGCCTGCAATTGTTCGAGCAAGATGGCACCTTCATTAATCAGTGGACTCAATTCGGTCGTCCCAGTGGTATCTTCTTTGACCAGCACGACAATATTTATGTTGCCGATTCCGAATCCGACGATCTACAAAATCCGGGCTGGGAAATGGGCATCCGCATCGGCGATGCAAAGCTGGGTTGGGTGAAATATTTCATTCAATTACCTGGAGGAGACCCGAGATCGACGGCGGGCAACGGCGCCGAGTTTGTGTCCGTGGATGCAGCCGGCAATATGTTTGGTGGCGAACCATCTCCGCGCAAGTTGCAGAAGTATATTCGAGTCAGACCGTAGCGTTTTAGATGATACCTGAACAGATTTCTTATATTTGATTGCAGAACTCCTGATATTCAACCCAGGCTCTGCAGGTTGTTAGCTCGTGTATATCAGTCATGGGTTTGGCCTTAGTGAAGCCGGCAGTTCAATATGAGACCAAATAGTGTCTAACAGGTCTCACTTTAATATTTAATAAGATGCCAATGGCTTTCATCGGGTAGACAATCGGAGTATGGGCAGCTGATCTGCCAAACCCGTTATGATTTATGAATTGAATTATTAATGGATGAGAAAACAACCGGTCTATATCTCTATGCTCCGCAGATATGTCGCAAATTTAATGGAGTCACTAATCCCTGGTGTGACTATCGTTGCTTGCATGTCTTTCGCCGGCTCGATAGCCGCCCAGTCACTTCCAGAATTACCCAGCGCCATGGCGGTAACCGGCGCCCAAACCACCGCCCGGTTTTATGGTGGAGTTACTCTCAGCGGAAACTCCAGTTTCCTGGGCATCTTTCAAAGCAGCGATGACTTGTCCGTGTTGCTTGAAGCCGCTCCGGAAAGTTCCCATGTTGGCAGCTCCGGAAAAACTTATGTATTGGCCATGGTTGGTGGCGCAGCTTTCGCCTTATTCGAATCCGGTGACTGGCAGGTATGGGATGGCACTATCACCGGATTGGGTGGTGCACAATCTTACTCTTCGCTGCAAAATTTTAATCCTATTAACGTCGATAGTGTTGTTGGCCTGGCTACACGAGATGGAGTTCGGATCGAAAATGGCAGCATCTCCTTTTCGGTCTACGTAGCCTATGACACATCGAGTAGTCCCGGCGAATTGTATTACAGCGGAGCACCTCTGCAGTTTAGCTTAATACAGCCTGACGCATTTCGTGACCAGGCCCTGGACATCTTTGCATCGTCGATCTCACAAGCAATTGTCCAGACCCGCTGCATTGCCTGTCACGTGGCAGGGGGCATTGCCCGTGCTACTGGTCTGGTCTTTCAAAGGCCCAGCACAGTTTCTACCCTGAATAATTTTGCCGTCTTCGAATCTTTTCTGGCATCCCGCGACGATGCGCGAGAGTACATCCTTTCCAAGGCGAGTGGCGGCGAAGGCCATACCGGCGGAATCCAATTGCCGGTGGGCGGCGCTGACTATAACAATATGGTCGCTATGCTAGATGCGCTTGGTTTAACCGTTGGGGGAGGTGCAACATTTGCATCTAGCGATGATTTCTTCACCGGCGTGGGCATGCAATCGAATGTAGCCACCTTGAGACGAGCGGCCATCATGCTGGCAGGTAGGGCTCCCAGTGACGCAGAAATTGCTCGTGTCGAGGCAGGCGATGATTCAGTTCTTCGCAGCACCTTAAGAGGCCTGATGAGCGGAGATGGATTTCATAAGTTTCTGGTAGACGGGGCCAACGACAGGCTGCTGGTCAGAGGCACCACCGATGGCTCGTTTCTGGATGGGGGAGGCCTGTTTCACAAATTTCTTAATCTAAGAGTCGATATAACCCTCGCTGAACGCGCCAGAGGACTAAGCTGGAGCTTTGAATCGGCCAGGCTTTACAACGGTACAGACCATGGTCTTCGGGACTCTCCCTTGGAACTCATCGCCTATGTGGTGGAGAACGAGCTTTCCTATAGCGAGATCCTTACCGCGGATTATATGATGTTGAATCCCATGGCCAATTTTTCCGTGGATGGCACGGCGACTTTTGATGACCCGGACAATTATGACGAGTTTCAGCCAGGTCGCATGTCGAGATATTACAGCTGGAGCGAATCCACGGTAGAAGAAGAAATTGTAGAAATTCAAGACTACCGGATTCTCGACCCTGGTGATCTCGTCAGATCCTTTCCCCATGCAGGTATTTTAAATACCCAGTCGTTTTTGTTCAGATACCCCACTACTGCCACCAATAGAAACAGAGCCCGAGCCCGATGGACATTTCGACATTTTCTCGATGTCGATATCGAACGCTCTGCCCAGAGAACCACCGACCCGGTGGCGTTAGCAGACACCAATAACCCCACCATGTTAAATGAAAACTGTACCGTATGTCACGCCATTATGGACCCGGTAGCGGGTGCGTTTCAGAATTATGCCGATGAGGGCTATTACAAGAACAACGGTTATGATTCTCTCGATAATTTTTACAAATACCCGGAAGACGGTAAACCGACTCTGTATCAAGATGGAGACACCTGGTACCGGGACATGCGCGCACCGGGCATATTCGATGCAAGCGCGCCAGATTCAGACAACAGCCTGCAATGGCTGGCCCAACACATCGTCCAGGAACCCGGGTTTGCTCGTGCCGCAGTGAAATTCTGGTGGCCTTCTGTGATTGGCAATAATCCATTAAGGCTTCCCGAGGTTGAGGAGGATGCGACTTATCGCGCACAATTATCAGCCTACGATGCACAGGCTACTACGATTCAAGATCTCGCAAATGAGTTCGCATCATCTGGCATGAACTTGAAAGATATGCTGGTGGAATTGTTGATGTCTCCCTGGTTCCGTGCAGAAACTATCAATGAATCAGTACTTTCCAGTACCCAGGCGACAGCTCATGAAATTGCAAACCTTGGAAATGAAACGCTATTAACCCCGGAACGGCTCGCACAAAAAACTCGAGAATTAACCGGATTCGGCTGGGACACAAATTATGATTTTTCGAATGATACAATTAACAGTGGGCTCGCCAACAACTATCGACTGTATTACGGCGGCATTGACTCTCAAGCTGTAACCAAGCGCAGTACCGAAATGACACCGCTTATGAGCACAGTCGCCATGACCCATGCGCTTGAATCTGCCTGCCCTATTGTTCTACGGGAGTTTATCTTGCCTGACGAAAACCGTAGACTTTTTTCCGGCATAGACGAATTCATGTCACCATTAAGTGAACAATCCATACAAGTTACAGTGGAAAGTGTGGATGAAAATGATTTTAGAGAATTCAGCCTCAGCCTCAATATGTCTGCAGGACCCAAAGAGCTTCAGATTGAATTCATCAATGATTATTGCGACTACGATGAATCGGAGCAAGTATGCATTACTGATCGCAATGTATTTGTTGACTATATTTCTATTCAGTCCCCGGGATCCAGTGTTGCTACCGTAATTCAAGCTACTGAGTCCAACATTATATTCGAAGACTGTCAGGGTCCGCAGGGCGCCAGCAACTGGGGAATATATTGCGCTGGTGGTATTCGCTTTCCATTCTCTGCTGCGACCACGGGTGATTATGTTATCAAGGCAAGATTGTCTGCGAGCAGATCCGGCGATGAACTTGCCAATGTCATTATCGCCGTACAAAGTCTTGCTGATGCATACCAATCGCAGTCCGCTGGTGCTATCGCTATTAGACAAAAACTGATAGATCTCCATATCACCCTGCTGGGTAAATCCTACGACATCAATAGCACCGAGATCGAAGTCGCCTATCAATTGTTCGTAGAGTCCTGGTTGGAACGTGTCGATCTTGGATACTCGGGCCATCTAACCTGGAGTAATGAAGAGCAATGTCAGTGGTGGAGAGACAAATTTTTCTTTGATGACTTACCCATAGAAGATGAGGCTTTGGAGCTTTCCTATTCAGACAATGACTATCCTAATTTCCAATTTACCGAAGCGGCAGGCAATTATGCAAACAGGAATGCTCCGGATCCTTTGCACGT
Organism: Pseudomonadota bacterium; assembly: GCA_022566775.1. Lineage (GTDB taxonomy): Bacteria > Pseudomonadota > Gammaproteobacteria > Pseudomonadales > Pseudohongiellaceae > UBA9145. Next base: position 20,532 of record JADFIJ010000021.1, read on the forward strand.
AAAGGGCAGCTGGACAACGATTATTACTTATTTGCTCACCCACTATCACTACTTGTATGAGTAAAGCACATCATGCATAGAAGACAGTTCATTAGACAACTCGCCTGGGCAGGCGGTCTGTCAACCTTTCCTGGTTTCGCTGGGCCGTTGCTGGCACAGTCGAGCTACAGCGGAAAACTGCTGCTGACACTGCAACTCGACGGCGGCGTTGATGTCACCAGTTTCTGTGATCCGAAGATGAATGTGCTCGGCGAACCTGAAATAAACCGCTGGGCAAGAACCGATGAAATACGAAGCGCTGGCAATATTTCCTATGCGCCCTACGCCGACAATCAGCGTTTCTTCGATAAGTACTTTGCGGACATGCTGGTTATCAATGGCGTCGATGCCCAGACCAATTCTCACTCTGTCGGCATTGTAAATAACTGGAGTGGACGCAATTCAGATGGGTTTCCTTCGCTGACGGCAATAATGGCGGCATCAAACGCACCCGAGTTACCCCTGGCCTATTTAAACTTCGGGGGCTTCGGCAATACCCAGAGCATCATTCGAAGCTCCAGAATCGATGATGTCAGTCAGATAGAAAATATTATTTTCCCTAATGTTGTCCAGAACGGTGGAGGTTCGACCTACCGGAGGCAAAGCGATTGGGAACGGATTCAGCGATTGCAAATGCAGAATATGGAAAGGCTCGCGCAAGCGTCGGGAATTCCTGCTGGTAATCGCCGCAATAGGCAATTTTATCAGGATGCGTTACTGCGTGCCGAAGGCATAAAGGTATTCGGTGATCTGATTCCTCCGGCCGATGAAATTCAACAACGCCGGGAACTCAGTGCCTCGTTTAGCAGTAACCTGCATCAACAAATCCAGGTGTGCCTGCTAGCCTTTAAATCGGGCGTAGCTATTACCGCCGATCTATTTGATGGCGGCTATGACACACACGAGGATCATGATACCGATCACCCAATACTGTTAGCTAATTCAACCGATGCCATCGACTATTTATGGACCTATGCGGAGGAGCTTGGCCTGGCAGACAGGATCGTATTGGTAATAGGTTCAGACTTCGGCCGCACGCCATTCTTCAACTCCGGCGATGGCAAAGACCACTGGCCTATCGGCAGCACCATCATCATGGAGAAAAACGCGGCTTTCACCAATCGAGTCATCGGTGAGACCGATGGTGGCCACAACACACTGCCAATAAATCCACAGACTCTGGCCCAAGACAACGTTAACGGTGTAATCATTCAGCCAGCCCATGTTCACAAGGCGCTGCGCAGATACCTGGGCATCCACAACAATTCGATCTCCAGCCAGTTTCCCTTCAACAACACCGAAGATTTTGATTTTTTTGGCTAAACCAGCCGATGTATTTATGAAATTTATTCCGTTCGACCTCGAACACGCACAGTCCATCTGGGAGCAGAAAGTCGAGTTTAATCTCACGGAAAGCGGTGTGCACCCCATTACCCTGAATGAGCTAATCGGCGCTGATCAGGACTTGTTCGATAAGCTGCTCCGGCTTGAAATCAACTACCCACACGTCAATGGCATTCCTCGGCTGCGGGAATTAATCGCGTCACTCTATGAGGGCGCGGCTATCGATAATGTGCTGGTCACCGTCGGTGCCGCCGAGGCTAACCAGATCATCATGCAAACACTGCTGGACGCCGGTGATGAGATAGCTACACTCTCTCCAACTTATAGACAGGTATGGGGTATCGCTGCGAACGCTGGCATTACGGTAAAGTCCTTCCGCCTGGATCCGGACCAGGCGTGGACATTGGACGTAGATGAACTGCATAGTCTGGTAAATAACAAAACCAAAATAATTGCCCTGGTCAATCCCAATAATCCCACGGGTCATATTCTTAGCGATCAGGAAATGGATGAGATCGTCCTGGCCGCCGACCGTGTCGGCGCCTGGATCTTGTCTGATGAAGTGTATCGTGGAGCAGAGCGGGAGCAGGAAGAAGAAACCAACTCGTTCTTTGATAGATACGACAAGGTGCTTGCGGTTGGCAGCTTGAGTAAGGCTTATGGTTTACCGGGGCTGCGCATTGGCTGGATAGTCGGGCCGCCGGCTACCATCGAAGCGCTGTGGCGCAGGCATGAATATACAACTATAAGCGCCAGCATGATTAGCAACCACCTGGCGGTTCATGCCCTCTCCCCTGAGGTCAGAATACGACTACGAACACGGGCAAGAAATTACATCAGGTCGGGATATCCAGTTCTCAAGCAGTGGATGGACTCTCAAGCTGGCTTGTTCAGCTATACGCCACCCCAGGCATCTGCAGTAACTTTCGTTCGCTATCACCTCGATATCAATTCGACAATTCTAATGGAAAAGCTCTGTCAGGAGGCAAGCGTCTTCGTCGGCGCCGGCGATGCCTTCGGCATGGACCAGCACATCAGGATTGCCTTCGGTCAGGAAAAAACTGTGCTCGATGAGGCGTTCGCCCGCATACAGCGGACTCTGGAAAATCTTCGCTGAACCAACGAGCAAGTATTTCAATTATTCTCTGTTCCAGTTCGAACTTGTAATCCAGCCCGGCTCTGCCTGGCGACTGCGATAGATCGCTAATCCTTGACCCTGACCTTGACCCTGACCAAAATTTTATTACGCAGCTATTGACAATATTCATAATTGTATCACAATACGGGTACACTTGAACAAACGGCTCACACTGAGAATTCATGAATATCACCATCAACATCAAGGACGGCGTGCCCATCTATCGCCAGATCGCCAACCAGGTACGTTATATGGTGGCGTCGGGTATCTTGCTCCCTGGTGAAGAAATTTCCCCTGTTCGCAGCCTGGCCCTGTCGCTTAATGTGACTCCGAACACCGTGGTCAAAGCCTACGATGAGTTGGAGGCAGTGGGTGTGATATTCAAACGCCGCGGGGCTGGTACCTATATCTCCGATGAACAGACGCCACTGGCTGACCGCGAACGCAAGCGAATAGTCGAGGCCCGCATCGATGGCCTGCTGGCGGAAGCCCATCAATTGGACTTCTCTGCCACGGAACTACTCTCCCTGTTCACACAACGGCAGTCTGCACTAAACAGTGCCAAAGACAGCAATAAGAAAGCGAGGCAGAAACATGACTGAATGGGTAGTGGAAGTGAACAATCTCTCGCGGCAGTTTGGCCAAACACTGGCGCTGGACCAGGTAGATTTTCAGGCCGACCGCGGCATGCGCGCCCAGGTCGCTCTGGTGGTTGCAGTCGCGCACCGGCCTGACTTACTCATCCTCGATGAACCCTTCAGTGGACTCGACGCACTGGTACGAAAAGACATTCTTAATGCGGTAGTGCGAACGATTTCCGAGGAAGGCAGAACGGTAATTTTTTCATCCCATCTACTGGAAGAAGTCGAACGCCTGTCCGACCATGTGGTGATGATTCAGCAGGGAAGAATCACACTGGATGCGTCGTTGGAGACCCTCGAAAATTTCTCGGACAGTAGCTTCAGCTGAAAGTGGTCATCTTCGACGATGACAATTTTCAACTTGACACCCGAATCGATCACTTTCTGTACCTCTCTGTTAACCGGGTAGAGTGAGATGGGATTCAAAAGAGTCTTTCCTAATATTCGAAGTGAATTGAAGTCCAGACTCTTTTAAATCGAGATTGGAGCTGGAGACTTCAAAGTAGAGACTCACCCCCCATATAGTCTATGGCACTTTTCCTACAAAATTGTGACAGTATGTAACAGAACGAATTCGGCGCAGCAACGACCCCAGACCGAACCTGGAAGTCGGTGACTTCGACGATGCGAGCTCGCGGAAGGCGCCAAACGGGGCTTGTCTTGCGCTCTGCTGGAGCAGGATTAACGACCTGCAGCCGCGCGGCCTCGCCTTAATGCCTCGCTGGTGCGGGTGGATAAACCCCCATCCAAGCCCACCGTCACGAACCGAAATCCCTGTTCGATGCGCTGCTGCACACTGTCCTGTCCGGTGGTAATTGCACAGGGCACGTCGTTGTCCAGACAGGCTCGAAGCACCCTCTGGATCGCCGCCTCGACTTCCGGAGCCGCCGGGCTGGCATAGCCCATCGACGTACTCAGGTCCGAGGGCCCGATAAAAATAACGCCTATCCCAGGTACCGCAATAATTTCATCGATGTTTTCTACTCCCTCCGGCGTTTCGATCTGAATGATGGCGAGCAATTCGCCATTGGGATCCAGGGGCCAGACATCTGCCCGCGGATGGTAATCACGGATCCCCCAGTACCAGACTGCATTGGAAGGATTACGACCGCGCAATCCCACCGGCTCGAAATCCTCAGCACCATTTAACTGCGGATATCGAGTTGCACCCACAGATTTTTCAGCTTGCGCACGAGTACTCACGGAGGGATACATGACACCAAATGCCCCCACGTCCAAAACCTGTTTGGCCTGGGACATGACATCTTCGCCACCCGTGGCCGGGATACGTACCAGGGGAACAACATCCGGTTGCAGGTTCCCCTTCCGCAAAATCGAGCGCTTGTCCGTCATCCCCAACAGAAATTGTCGCAGGCGTTCGACATCGAAGGGCGCATGTTCCATGTCGATGATGATAAAATCGAGGCCGGAATTTGCCATGGATCGAGCGTTATTTAACGAATAGTCAAAAGAAAGCAGGCCGAAGACAGCCTGGTCATTTTCCAACAGTTCGATTGCCTTGTTCAAACGGGGCGAGTCCTGCTGTGCCGACGCCGCGCCAACCAGCACGACCAGCAAAGAGATAGAACTCAGGGCGGTGAATTTTCTCATTAGTTTTATCATCACGATTCCTTGCCTGCCCGGATGGTTATGGGAGGCTAATTGAATACTTAATCAGAGGCTCCCTAGCGTGCAACCCAGGGTGGTTCGATTAATAACTCGGGACCCGAATCTGCCTTGGGTCCGAACT
>JADFIJ010000189.1 GCA_022566775.1 Pseudomonadota bacterium
ACTCGGTGGGCGAGGAGATCACGACACAGACAGAACTGGGTATCTGGTTCCATCCGCGCGGCTACGTACCGAAGTATCGAGTCTACGCCAATGCCTTGGGTGTACAGCAGGCGATGACCACACTGGACATTCCGCCGGGGAAGGTGACCACCCATCACGCCTACATTCCGCTACGGGCGCCGGCGCGGCTGGAGAACTACCAGCCCCATATGCACATCCGTGGCAAGGCGATGTCGATGGAAGCGATCCTTCCCAGCGGCGAGGTGCGGATGCTGAGCCACGTGGCGAACTTCGATTTCAACTGGCATGTGAACTATGTTTATACCGATGATTCGGCGCCGGTGCTGCCCGCCGGCACGGTCCTGCATATAACTGCCTGGCACGACAATAGCGCGGCCAACCCCGCCAACCCGGATCCGACCCAGTGGGTGGGCTGGGGACAGCGCAGCTACGACGAGATGTATCACGCCCATGTGAACATGACCTATCTGACCGATGAGGACTATCGACAGATCATCGCCGAGCGGCGAGCGCGGTAGCCTACGGGGGGCTAATCACACCTTTTTCTGCTAATAGCTTTATCTCCTCGTCGTCGAGGCCGAGTTCTTTCAGCAGGCTCGTGTTGGCCTCGCCCAGGCGTGGTGTCGGTATGTCATCGCTCTGCTCGATTCCGTGTATGGTATAGGGCGATCTAACGCGGCGCATCGCCCCTTCGGTGGGGTGCTCGTATTCTTCAAAAAAATTGACTGCTCGAAGGTGCTCGTTGGTCAATAAATCATCCAGGCGATTGACTCGGGTATGCGGAATGTCCGTGGTACCCAAGAGCTCACACCATTCATCGGTGGTTTTTCCCGGCGTGAATTCCATGATTTTCTTATACAGTTGATCGATGTTTTCACTGCGTTTTACCGGGTCATTCACCAAGTCCCATTGTGTGAGTTCGGGATGGCCTACCAAGTTAAAAAACTCGATCCAGTGTTTGGTGCTGTAGGGAAGTAAGGCGATAAATCCATCTTTGGTCGGATACGGTCGACGGTAGGGAGAATTCATGCGTTGGTAGCCAGTACCGCCCGTGGTGGGCACGAAGCTCTGATTGGAAAATTGCTCGACCATGATAAATGACACCAGCCCTTCAAACATCGGCGTCTCTATGTGGCAGCCTTTTCCGGTGCGAAACTTGTGGATAAGGCCCCCCATGACGGCGAATGCCAGTTGCTGTGCCGCTACCTTGTCGGCGAGGATGGTGGGAGCGTAGCGTGGGTTGCCCTCGGCATCGGCGTTGAGGTCGGCAAAGCCGGAAGCCGCCTGAATAATATCGTCATAGGCCGGTGCATCGGCAAGCGGCCCCCCTTCTCCATAGCCTTGCGCAGCACAATAAACAATTTCGGCATTGTGGGCCTTGATATCTTCATAGCCGATGCCCAGCTTGATCGCGGTCTTGTTGCGCATATTGTGCACCACCACATCCGCTGTCTTTACCAACTGGTAGAACAGTTGCCTGCCTTCGTCAGTTTTTAGATTGAGGGTTAAGGATCTCTTATTGCGATTGCTGTTGATAAAACCAGCGCCCATTTTTGCAGAGCGCCCGGGACGCACGGTACGAAACAAGTCTCCATCGAGATTCTCAATCTTGATGATTTCGGCACCGAAATCACCCAACATCTGAGTTGCATAGGGGCCGAGAACAATCGTGCTGAAGTCGAGGATTCTCACGCCGTTTAATATGGCAAACATTCTATACTTCCTTTGTTAGTCTACTGATTCAATGGCATCTTCCGACTCTAAAGCCGTAGATGTCCTGATTTTCAATCCGGTCGAAGTAATATGATACAGCGCCCGCGCAAACTGGAGTAGTGGGGCCTGTCGCCCACATAAATTGCATTGTATTTTGCAGCGGGCTGGCGTTAAACTGCATGAATCCTGCGAATGGCTGCTGCACACAAAACCGGCGGCCAATAACAAGAACACGAAGTCTAGGCAGGGTGCCGTACTTGGCTACTGGAGAATCTCATGAAAACAACACGTCGCGGATTTGTAGGAACAATCGCGCTCGGCACCGCTATGGGCGTGCTGGCGGGTACATCTTTCATCAACAAGGGTGCCGTCGCTCAGACCCGGGCTGCTGATAAATCGGGCATTTATGACAATGGCATCATGCAACTTGGCTCCAACGAGAGTGCGCGTGGCCCCGGCCCGAAAACCATAGCGGCCCTGCATTCCCATGTCACCAAGCGGGTCGGAATGGGTTATGCACCGGACCATGTCAATGAACTGAGAGACGGCATCGCCAATTATTACCAGCTGACTACCGCCAATGTGCAACTGGCAACCGGCTCCACGCCGTTGTTACAGGGATCAGTACGCGCATTCTGTTCCGCCGATAAAAAGTTTGTGACACCAATGCCCACCTACTCGACCAGCTTGAGCACCGCTCGCCAAATCGGCGCAGGAGTCGAGGAGCAGTCACTCAATAGTTCATTGGGTATCGATCTCGATGCCCTGGCTGCCGCAGCGCCAGGGGCAGGGATGTTATATCTGTGCAACCCAAATAATCCCACTGGCACCGTACATGGCCCCGCCGCGGTCGAGCGCTTTGTGCGCCGGGTTATGCGGGAAGCGCCCGGCACCATGATTCATATCGACGAGGCCTACATCAACTACGCCAAGGCTGGCGCGATGGAAACAGCAATGCCGCTGGCGATGGAGTTTGAAAATGTCTTCATTACTCGCTCGTTCTCCAAGGCCCACGGTTTAGCGGGGCTGCGCATCGGTTATGCACTGGCTCAGGAACAGACCCTGGCTAAAATCCGCGACGCCTGGGGCATGGGAGATGTGAACATGCTGGGGGCCATCGCCGCATTAACGGCACTGGAGGATAAAGAACACATAGCATGGGAAGCACAGGAGAACGCCGAAATTCGTGACATGGTGGTGGGTGCTTTTAACGAGATGGGCTTCGAAGTTGGGGATTCCCACACCAACCATATTTTTGTGAATCTCAGGCGTCCGGCACGAGAGTTCCGCGAAGCCTGTCTGCAACACAAGATATTGGTGGGCCGGGACTTCCCGCCAATGGAAAAAACCCACTGCCGTATTTCTCTCGGCAGCAGGGAACAGATGGAAACTGCAGTAGAGGTATTTAGAAAAGTTTTAGCTTGAGACTAACAACAGCGGAGCCAGCCTGGTGGTGTTGAGCACCAAATCTGGCCCGTCGTTGGATCCGCAATGAGTTACATATAATAAAGGGGATAACGATGTCAAAGATCGTCGGAATGAATAGAAGAACCTTCATCAGGAACGCCGGCATGACTGCGCTGGCCGGCGCCGCGGGAACCGTTGCCACGGTTTCCAGCACTGCCTCCGCCCAAAGCTCGAGCAGTATTCCAAAACTCGCAGGCGGCAGATACGATTTTGATACGCCCTACAATCGTGTGGGTAGCAATTGCTCGCGTTGGGATGCCCCTGCGCTCAAATATGGGGATGGTGTTTTCAAGTATGGAATGGGTGTGGCATCGATAGATTTCGAATGTGCGCCCTGTATTACCGAGGCACTGGCGGAACGCGTTGCCCATCACAACTGGGGCTACCTCAGCACCACCGAACCGCTGCGAGATGGCATCATCAAGTGGAACGGTGAACGCCATGGCGTCGATCTCGATCCTGCATCGATCACGCTCTCTGACGGTGTCTACCCAGGTATTATCGCCGCGTTGCGATCCTTCGTCCCCATCGGTAATAAAGTGTTGCTGAATTCACCTGTCTACTCCGGTTTCTACTCCATGGCCCGTGCCGCCCGTGTGGAAACCGTGGACAGTCAATTGCTCTACGTGAACGGTCGCTATGAAATCGATTGGGAGGATCTGGAGTCGAAGATGACTGCAGACGTGAGGGCGATGATTGTCTGCAACCCGCAGAACCCCACCGGTAATGTCTGGACCAAGGAAGAACTGCTACGTATTGGCCGTCTCTGCCTGGAGCACAATATTGTGGTGTTGTCTGATGAGATTCACTCTGACGTGATTCGTGCCGGGCATAAATACGTGCCCTTCGGCAGCCTGCCGGATGCAGCCGTCGTCAATAATTCCGTATCCTTCAACGCCATCAGCAAGACCTTCAACCTGGCCGGCATGAAGAACGCCTATTATTATTCCAAGAATCCCAGGCTATTGGCACAGGTGAATCAATTCCACCGCGCCGAACTCAGCACCCTGGGTGTTGTGGCCAACGAGGCGGCCTATCACCACGGCGGGGAGTGGTTCGACCAGGCCAATGTCTACATGGATGACAACCATACCTTCGTCGAAAACTATATCAAGGAGCACATGCCCAACGTCGGCTACACCCGTAACGAAGGGACCTTCATGACCTTTCTGGACTTCAGCAAGGTGATGGATGCCATCGGCGCAGAAGAAATGGCCAAGGCACATGGCAAGGATACGGCGGAAGCCTACTTCCAGGATTGGCTGACCGAGAAGTCCGGTGTCTACCTGAATCCCGGCACCATTTACGGTACCGGTGGTGAAGGCCATATGCGCTTGAACATCGCGTCGTCACGGCTGGTTTTGAAAGAAGTGTTTGATGCGATGGCGGCTGCTGTTCGCAACGTCTAATGGTTCTTTACAGTAAAGGGGACGGAGGGATTAAAGCTTAATCTCTCCGTCCCCTTTTTCTTTCCCTTTTTTCCTGTTTGTACACCGGTGCCTGTCCCATGATAAAAATTGACTCCGTTGCTGGCCGCTCCCAACCCACAAGCATAGAGAAGCTACTCCAGGCCTGCATTAGCCGCCTGCTTCTTGCTGCCCTGTCTCTGCCGGTTTCTGTCTTCGCGCAGCTAACTGGCGTCGAACAGGGTGAATGGCGATACCTTGGGGGCGATGCCGGGCACACCCGTTCGTCACCACATCTGCATCAAATCAACGCTTCAAACTTTTCCGAGCTGGAGACCGCATGGATCTGGCGCGGTGATAATTATGGTCCCGCTGTGGAATTTACCGCCAGGTCTACGCCGGTCTTCGTGGACGGCATTCTTTACACCGTGTCGGGTCAGCGGCGCCAGGTGGTGGCGATCGACGCCGCCACCGGCGAAACCCTGTGGACATTTCGCGAACCGGAAACCATGCGCTATCTGCGTTCACCGCGAACCGATTTCGGTAAGGGTGTCGCCTATGCAGAGGTCGATGGCAGGGGGGTGGTTTTCATCACGTCGCCGGCCTATTTCCTCTGGGCACTGGATGCGAAGACCGGCCGTCCCCTGGAGAATTGGGGCACCTCTACCGGGGTTGAGAGTTTTTCGGACACCGGCGTCGTGGATCTCATCCCAGATCTGGTGAGTGACTGGCAGCGCTGGTTAGAGCGGGAAGGTCCCTATGATCCAGACCACGGCATTCCCAGGCGGCTGGGCATGGTCACGGCTTCGTCGCCACCCATTGTGGTGAATGGCGTCGTGGTTGTGCTGGTGGGTCATGAACCCAGCTACGACCAGACCCGCATCGAAAACGTGCCAGGGGACATCATGGGCTACGATGCCAGGACCGGACAGCGGCTGTGGAAGTTTCATGTCATCCCCCGGCCTGGCGAATTCGGTCATGAAACCTGGGAGAACGATGCCTGGCGCTTCTCCGGTGACATGTCATCCTGGGCTCCCGCTGCGGCCGATCCTGAATTGGGTCTGGTATACATCGTCACCAATGCCTCAACCGTGCAGTCCTATGCCGGCCATCGACCCGGGCATAATCTCTTCGGCGGCAGCGTGCTGGCACTTGACGTAGCGACCGGTGAACGCCGCTGGCATTTCCAGATTCATCACAGTGACCAGTGGAACTACGATATTCCCACCGCGCCGATCCTGATGGACCTGACTGTAGACGGCAGACAAATTCCTGCGCTGATTCAGAACACCAAGCAAGGGCTCATCTTTGCCTTTAATCGGGAGACCGGTGAGCCAATCTGGCCGATCGAAGAACGACCGGTGATGCAGACCCAGGTGCCGGGCAACTACACCGCGGCTACCCAGCCCTATCCAACACGACCGGAACCGCTGGACCGAATCGTTCTCGACGGCATCACCGAAGAGTTCATGATCGACTACACGCCGGAGTTGAAGCAACAGGCCCGGGAAATATTGGCTGAATTCCGTGTCGGTGGTCTCTACATGCCGCCGCTGCCCTATCCCCACGACAACCCCTACCGCAATGTCGTCGGCTGCGTTGGCGGGCTCAACATCTACCACCCGCCGGTTGCAGATCCCACCACCGGAATCATGTATGCCTCCCACCGACGCTCCTGCAGTGCCCCGGCTTTTATGGAAGCCACCAATGGTGTCGATGAGGAGCGAGGCCTGCCGGGGCTGTCGGCAGAAGCCTGGCGCGGGCGGGAGCGGCACACTCCCACGACCGGAACCACGGTCGCCGCCTGGGCTCCGGGTCGCTCCCGTGAATTCCTGCCACTGATCGATCGCCTGCCGGTCTATAAACCGCTATTTCAAGGCCTGGCGGCCTATGACATGAACACCGGAGAAAAACTCTGGGATATTCCCATTGGACAGACGCCGGCGAATATCAGGAACCATCCGCTGCTGCAAGGAATCGATACCTCTGACACCGGGGGGTCCGCCCACTCCATTCAGATGATAATGGGAGATCTTCTGGTGCAGACCACCGAAGACCTGAGAGGTGAAACCGACCTGAATGAGAATGGCATGCCCATGTTGCATGCCCGCGATAAGCGCAGCGGCCAGATCCTGGCCAGCGTCGAGATACCGATTCCCGGTCAGTACGGCATGATGACTTACATGCATGAGGGCGTGCAGTATATCGTGGTGCAGTCGGGGAGTGTGCGGCGCGGACAACCTGGGGCACTGGTGGCGCTGAGATTGCCATAGTACATAAGGGTCATAGTATAAGAGTCAGGTCTTCAATTTCCCAAACCCTCGCCGCGCAGCACTGGTACTGAAATGTGCATAGGGAGACCTGACCCCGCTAACAAGAAAGGGCCAGGCTAAGAATTTAGCCTGACCCACTCATTCAAAAATCAATATTGTTAATACTCGTCGTAGCCTTCGGTGAATTCGATGCGAA
>JADFIJ010000190.1 GCA_022566775.1 Pseudomonadota bacterium
TCAGCGCCGGACCCTACCTTAGGTTAATTTTCGAAAAGATTTCCTGGCAGCGGCAGACCGAACGGTGAAAGCAGCCACGGTCAGTCCTGTCGTTAAAAATCTACTACTCATCGGTGGCGGCCACAGCCATCTCGCCGTATTGAAACGCCTGGGTATGAACCCGGTGCCTGGCCTCGCCGTCACCCTGATCAGCCGGGAGATCGAAACGCCCTACTCCGGCTCCCTGCCCGGCTATATCAGCGGCGTGTACGAGCACGATGAAATTCATATCGACCTGCGACCCCTGGCGCAGTTCGCCGGGGCACGGATTATCCAGGCAGAGGTTGAAGCCATCGACCTGGATGCCAGGAAAATAATCTGTGACTCCAGGCCCGATATCGAATTCGACATATTGTCTCTGAACATCGGCTCCAAGCCCGATGCGGCGAAGATTCCCGGCGCCGATCTCCACGCCGTCGGCATCAAGCCCATCGGTGATTTTCTTCAGAGCTGGCAGGAAATTTACCGCAGCGCCATCGACGTTCTCGACGACGACAGCGCCGAATTCTCATTGGCAATCATCGGCGGGGGACCCGCCAGCGTGGAGCTCGCCTTCGCCGCGCAACATCGCATTCATGCACATCTTGGCATCAAGTCTTACCCGTCATCCGGCCTGAAAATCCAGATTATCACCGCCGACGATGGTGTGTTACAACAGCACAATGACAAGGTGCGCCAGTATGTCAGGGAGGAACTAGGCAGAAGGGAGATCGAGATTCTCAGCGATCATAGAGTAACGGAATTTCAGGCTAACACCGTCATCTGCGAAGATCGACGCAGCATCGCTGCCGATAGAATAGTCTTCGCCACCGGGGCAAGTATCCCCGATTGGCCTGGAGAAATCGGTCTTAGGATTGGCGACGATGGCTTCATCGAAGTCAACAGCTTCTTGCAATCTACCAGCCATGAGTTTGTATTCGCAGCCGGCGATGCCGCTACCATCAAAGGGGAACCGAGGCCAAAGTCCGGCGTCTATGCCGTACGCCAGGGCAAACCTCTGGCGGAAAACCTGATTCGATTCGCCACCGGCAGGAAATTAAAAGCCTTCAAACCCCAACAACATGCCCTGGCCCTTATCAACCTGAGCAACAGGACTGCTGTCGCCTCACGCAATAATTTGTTTTTCAAAGGCAGGGCGCTGTGGTCCCTGAAAAATAAAATCGACACCGCTTTTATCCGCAAGTACTCCCGACTTCCTGAGATGCTAGTCCCGTTGGATTTGACCGCTGGCCTGGTGGACAGAGACACGGAAGAGCAACTGAAGAACCACGCCATGCGCTGTGCCGGCTGTGCTGCCAAGGTAAGCAGTGATGTGCTTGCGGATGTCTTGCAAGACTTACCGCCTCATGCACAGGCAGACATCGTAAAGCCGGCTTCCCAGGTTGAAGATGCTGCCGTGATCAGGCTGGATAATGGGCGGGTCCTGTTACAAAGCGTGGATCAGCTGAAGACATTTATTAATGATCCCTGGCTGTTCGCGAAAATCGCGACCAACCATTGTCTCGGTGACATTTATGCCATGGGCTGCTTCCCCCATTCGGCATTGGCCATCGTCGGTCTGCCCTTCGCTTCGAAAAAAATTGCCCGGCGTGAATTAAGAGAAATCATGCTCGGTTGCAGCGAGGCACTGCAAGAAAACGACTGTGCATTGATTGGCGGACATTCTGCCGAAACCGCGGAGCTGCAATTTGGTTTATGCGTAAACGGTTTTGCCGACGAAGACGCGCTGCTCGGTAAAGACGGCATGCAGACCGGAGATATTATTATTCTCACCAAACCCCTGGGCACCGGCACCCTCTTCGCCGCCGATATGCGCTATCGTGCGCGGCATCGCTGGATCGACGCGGCCCTGCAACAGATGCTGATCTCCAACCGGGAGGCCGCGAGAAGTTTTGTCGACAAGAAGGCGAGCGCGTGCACCGATATCACCGGCTTCGGGCTGGCGGGTCATCTACTGGAGATGATGGAGGCCAATAATGTGGAGGTCGAACTCAGTATCTGCGACCTGCCGGCTCTCGATGGCGCCCTGAATACCCTGGGAGATAAAATCTTCAGCTCCCTGCACCTGGATAACAAGCTGGTGCAGGAACATATCTATAATCACGAGGCATTCCGGGACGACTCGATTTTCGAACTGCTGTTTGATCCACAGACCGCCGGCGGACTCGTAGCCAGCGTACCCGAGGCCAGGGCAGAGGCCTGCCTGGCAGAACTCCGAGCCGCCGGATGCCCCCACGCCACCGCCATTGGCAGGGTCTCGAATACCGCTGCCGCCGCCCCTGCACTCATCCTGAAATAGCTGGTATCCTATTGATATATAAATGTTTTATATCTATATATCCAGCCGTGGGCAGCGCTGGTCACTGGAACTTGGCGGCACCCTGCGCTATATTCGCGGTCACATATTATCGTCGCTCTCGGCGGCAGACGGAAACCCAGGCCAGGTGAAACAATGAAATTTTTTGTGCAACTTCCAATTACACCTAGCGGCAGATGCCGGCGAGCGATCACAGTCCTTGCCTCGATCTGCCTGGTACCGGCACTGCTGTCCAGCATCTCGATCTATGCCCAGAACGATGGGGGCGCCCATACCGTAATCGAACGCACCGGACCCACCATCGATGCCATTCTGGCGCAGAAGCTGTATCGCCGCGGCAACACCTACAGCAATTTGCAGCGTTACGATGAAGCAGTCAAGGAATACCGCAGGGCGATCAGCGCCGATCCCAACTTCTCCGCAGCGATTCGTAATCTCGCCAACACCTATTATTTTCTGGAACGCTACGACGAGGCCAAACCTCTTCTCGCCCGCTTCATCAGATTAGAAACCGAAACCTCGGCTGCCCTGATCGCGGCGGTTTCCACATTGGGGGAACTGGAGCGCGCCGATGGCAATTATGAAGTTTCCATCGGCTACGACCTACAGGCGATCGGTCTCGATCCATCGAATGATTCACAAATTCATGTCATGGCGAATACTTACAACAATGCCGGCGACGCCGATAAAGCTATCCAGATTTATCTCAGAGGCATTAGCACAATTCCAGGCAACGGGTTTTTCGATCGCAGCCTCGGACGGATCTTCGAGACCGAAGGCCGCCTGGATGAGGCGCTGGCGGCTTATGAATCCGCCGCCGCCAAGAATCCGGATTCGGCTTTCTATGGGGATCTGGTCGATTCGATGCGCAGGCGGCTGAATCGATAGGCAGCCTCGAATCAGAACCTGCATTCGAACGCGGTCTTTGCGTCGTTTTCCTGCGGGCAGATCGGCTGAGCAATTATTCAAGCGCGGTTGACGGGCAGGCCTTCCTCATTCCAGCGCAGTAGTCCGCCACTTATATTTGCGACCTTCGGCCAGCCAGCTTCCCGCAATATATTATAGGCCAGTACCGATCTCTTGCCGGAACGGCACAGGGTCATGACGGGTTGGTTCTGCGGTACTTCGGCGATGCGGTCCCGCAGCTCATCCAGGGGAATCATCTGCGCCCCGCTAATCCGCGTACTCTCCTCCGCCGTTTCCACCGCGGTACGTACATCCAGAATATGAATGTTATGAATATGGCTCGCCACCCACTGTGGTGAAATTTCCAGCACTCCACTGTAAGTTGCCACTACCGGCGCCCAGTCCGGTTGCGCCGGCAGTTGATCATCTGCTGGTCGTCCGGCTTTGATATTCGCCGGTACCGCAAATTCAAGCTGCATGGGATGGGGTAATCGCATGTTATCCATATAGGTGACAAAGTCATTCTCATTGGCCTGCCCACCGATGCGAGGATTAAATTTTTTCTCCTCGCCGATACTACTGGCGGTGCGACCTGAATAATCATGAGCCGGATAAACGATGCACCGATCCGGTAGCGCAAACAGCCTGTCCTTGATGGAATGGAAAAGCTTCTGCGCGGATCCCTGTTGGAAATCCGTACGGCCACATCCTCGAATCAAGAGGCTGTCGCCGGTAAATATCATGGATTCATCTTCGAGTAGATAGCTGATACAGCCGGCCGTATGACCGGGCGTCTCGATAACGGTCAAGGCATGTGCCCCAAATTCCACCCGGCTATCCTGGCTCAGGCTCCGATCCAGCATTTCTATGTTCGACTGCCCCGAGGCCATTATTTCGCAGCCGGTCGTGTGTTTCATCAACCAGGCGCCGGTGACGTGGTCGGCGTGACAGTGGGTTTCCAGACAGGCCAGTAGCTTCAGTTCCAGCTCACGCACCAGGGACAGGTCGCGTTCGTGCCGTTCGTATACGGTATCGATGAAAACCGCCGCACCGGAATCTGCGTCAGCCAGCAGATAAGAGAAGGTCGCGGAGGTTTGATCGAAAAGCTGTTTAAAGATAAGTGATTCGGCCATGGCTAATGCGGCTTAGTCTCCGTTATCCGCCAGGGGTTGGTATTGATCTAACTCAATCGATCTAGCCAAGACTGCTGAGGAAATTGCGAATCAGCCTGGCAGTTGCTTCGGGCTGCTCCTGTTGCACCCAGTGCCCGGCGCCAGGGACCACAGGCGTTGAGCGCATATCACTGCAGGCTCTCTCCTGCATACGCTCGTAAGCTCCAGGACTCTGATACCTGCCCCAGTCGCTGGCCCCACTGATAAACATGGAAGGCTGATCGATGGTTTTACCCGCGTACACCTGCATCTCTTCCGCGCCGATACCGGTGCCGCCCATGCGATAGGAATTCAAGCCACCTTGAAAACTGGTGCGCCCGTACTCCAGCGCATAGACCCTTAATTCTTGTTCGGGCAGCCATCGATTGGCCGCGATTTCGGCCGCGGAGGGCATGACTTCCGCCACGGTTTCTGCCATGCCCTGGTCGAGGTTCATGATGTAGTAGTTCGGCATCTTCGCCCATTCCAGCGCGGTACGAGCAGCCAGGACATGGGGTTTGTTACCCTCCCAGTCGGCGCTCTTGAAATGATAGTAGCCACGAATAAAATCGTGAATGCCCTGTTTCGCGTGCCACATATTCTCATTCGCGGGGCGGGTTCTGTAGTAGCGCTGATAGTGTTTCCGGGGCCGTGGCAACGCGGCAAGATCATCGTAAATACTCGGCCCGGTAGCGGCGGCTACGGGGGCAGGATCATCTGCGGTGTCGAACGGTAGCTCCGCAGTGCCACCGAAGGGTGCGCTCATGAGCACTACCGATCGAAAAATATCGGGACGGGTAACCGCGCACCAGGCAGCGACAGGTGAGCCGTAATCGTGACCGATCACAGCGGCGACCGACCTATAGCCAAAGGCCGACACCAGGCCCATGGCATCGCGTACCCGATTGAGCATTCGAAACGGAGTGAGATCCGTGTCGTAATCCCGGCTCCATCCAGTGGTACGCCCATAGCCACGAAGATCGGGTGCGATAACGTGATAGCCGGCCTCGGCCAGCGGAATCATCACTTTTCTCCAGCTATACGCCAGCTCGGGAAAGCCATGCAGCAACAACAAGGCGCCTCGACCACTTACTTCATACCCGGCCTCCAGTACATGCACCCGCAGGCCATTAATATTGTGAACAAAACGAGACCTGATGCCTGCCGGTAGCCACGCCGAAGGATAGGGTCCGATAGCATCGTCCTGGCTTTCGGCCTGGGCGAACACCGTGCTGGCAACGACCGGGGCCGCCCCCAGAATTGACAACGACTTCAGAAAATGTCTGCGCGAATATTCATGCATAGCTGCGGTCCTGTTAGAGCCTTATCCATGCTCTGCGATCTTTTTCCCTACGCTGGCCTTTCCTGCGCTCCTCTCCTGTCCACGCTACTCTCGCCTGGTCCGTGCCCCTGCGATCACGCTCTCTTCGCTCGTCATACATCATTCAGTCCTCGGACCCTTACTTGAGTGCTAACTCTAGCCTGTCTTCGCCCTGTCGTCACTAATCCGGAAACTACTATATTTTTGCCCTGACGCCAATCATCCCGACGCCCGCAGTCAAATTCTACCCTTGCAGATGTTGCCGAAAGAACGTCGTTATAGTCTATCTTATGTGTTCGATACTGGAATAGGGTAGATACCAGAGATCCTTATTCCCAAAACCGCCGCTTCTTTCGGAGTCAAAGAAGAAGGTTTTAAAATCCGGCGAGAAGGCTGGACATCGATCATGCGCGTCGGAGTTAACCGACTCGCCAAGATTGGTCAGCGCAGTCCATCCGCCATCGTTGGTTCTGGATGTCACATAAATATCCTCGCCCCCAAATCCACCTGCCCTGGTAGTGGTAACGTAAAGCGACTGCCCGTCTTCGGACGGCAGCGAGTGATGCTCGCTGGCCGCGGAATTTACATTCGGTCCGAGATTTACCGCCTGTTGCCATACGCCATCAATTTTTTCAGACATCCAGATATCATTACCACCGAATCCACCGGGACGCGTCGATGTCCAATAGGCGAATTCCCAATTTTCGCCGCTAAAATACAGGCAGTGATCTGCGTGGGGCGAGTTAATTGGTGCATCGAGATTTTCCGGTGCAGACCATGCACCGTTGACAAGCTCGCTAACCCATATATCTGGCCCGCCATGCCCTCCCGGCCTGGTGCTCATGATGTAGAGTTGTTTGCCGTCTGGGGAAAGCAAGGGCTCGACTTCGACGTATTCATCGGTGCTTACTGCGCTGACGATTTCAGGTTCTGTCCAGCTATCTCCTCGGCGATGAGCAACACAGATATCTCCTCCGATTCTGCCGTCCCGATCGAAGCAGTTGAAATACATGGTTTGACCATCGGCCGTAAAGGTGGGTTCTGCATCTCTGGCTGCGGAATTAATAATGGGACCCATGTTGGTAGGTTCGAGAATTTGAGCCAACAACAACGAGGGCGTCAAAATTGAACCTAACAGGGCAAAAACGCCTAATCCAAATTTTCTTCTCATAACGATGCTCCTATATTACTTCTCGGCGGAGTGGCTACGCATCTACTTAACACGGGTCATTGGATACCAATTACAGGCTTGCCGGAACTTATGGCGTTGATAGCCTCGACATTCCCGATATCTTGTTGATGCATCTGCAACAATGTCCGACAGCG
>JADFIJ010000022.1 GCA_022566775.1 Pseudomonadota bacterium
CCGCGTAAAGCTGGATGCCTTGGTAAAAGAAGGACGGGAACTCCTGGTAACACGATCGGCAGCAGCTGAAGATGCTGCATCTACGGCCAAGATGGTTCTGATCGGCGGAACCGTTGGTGCTGTTGTGTTAATGGCAGGGATCGCTTTCTTCCTGACCAAAGGACTCACGGCCGGTATCAACCAGATCGGCACCGCCATGAAGCGAATTGCCGTCGGGGATCTCGGAGCTGATGTCTCTGTCAAATCGTCAGACGAAATCGGAGAGATGGCCGATTCATACCGCGAGATGAAGGTCTACCTGGAAGGCATGTCGGATGCCACCCGCAAAGTAGGAGACGGCGACCTTACCGTCATAGTTAATCCAAAGGGTGATGACGACGTCCTGGGCAACGCGCTGAAACGCATGATCGCTGGACTGCGCGACGTGGTAGGCCAGGTTGTCCGCACCGCCACCGAAGTGGGCACAGCCAGCGAACAGCTTGCATCGGCTGCCGAACAGGCAGCAGTTGGAGATGAACAGATCTTGGTTGCACAGGAGAGCACTGCGAGCCGCGAAATAATCGAGCAATCATCCCCGAACGAGCCAGAATCCATTTTTATCGATACCCAGCCCGAAGATTCGGAAGCCCCGGCTCGCGCTCCTGAACTCGCTCTAAATGTCGCGGAAGAATTACCGGCTGCCGAAGAGTCAGAACCAGCGGATGAGGAAAATGCCGGCGTAGTAGATGAGCACTCAGCAGTGATTGAGGAAATCGTGCCTGCTATTGAACCCACCAGCAGTGCGGCTGAAGAGCTGTCCATTGCCACTAGCACGGCGGGCCCTGATGAGATATTCACGCTGAGCGAAAGTACAGGACATTTCTATATCATCGTTGCCAGTTTTCTGACCGAGGTCAGGGCGCGCGAGTATGCGGGCAGCCTTTCGGCAAATGAGGACACACCAACAATACTCTCTCCATTAGGTGACACCAGTCGTTATCGAGTAGCGATTGCCAGCTATGAGACCATGGCCGAATTACAGGCAAATCTCCCCTCATATAAAAGCAAATACGGGGATGAACTATGGCCGCTGCGATATATAGTTGCCGGCACCACGACGATGCTGAGCACCGGAACTGGTAAGTTTTATGTCATAGTCTCCAGTTTTTCAACTGAAGCCCTGGCGCGAAAGCATACCGACATACTGGCCGCAACAGGGGAAAATCCTATAATCATTCCCCCGTTTGGTCCAAGCCGGCAATATCGGGTGGCCCTGTTTGGCTATGAATCTCTCACTGCTGCACAAGCAGCCTTACCCCAACACAGAGAAAATTATGGATCTGATGCCTGGCTGCTACGCTACTGAGGGAGATTGGCCGCAGCAGCCATCTGCTTACTTGAGCGTGCGCCCCTGAGCGACGGTGATGCCTGAAAATAAATTTTTCCAACCAATCCTGCATCACCTGGCTTACGCCAACGAAGCTAATACAGGTGCTGCTGTCGTCGTCACCCGCAGCCACTTCACCGTATAACTGCAACGCTCTGGGCAGAGAAGGGGTAATATAGAGAGCGATCTCTACTTTTTCTCCGGCCTGGTAGGCGTCGGGCCGCTTTCATATTCCAGGTCTGTGGCAGTATATTTGAGCATTATCGCAGGCGGTAATTTGTTCTGTTGAACCAGCAGTTCTGCAACCAGATCCAGTAGCAGATTTATCTTCAGATCCTGCCGCCTCAATTCCAGGCTAATCTCATCGTGCTCATCGAGTTCTGTTGCTTCATGCCGAATCAGGCTGGTTTTCAGAAAGTTCTCATTTTTCTCATTAATAAGTGCTAGCTGCCCTTCCTCAGGAAAACACGCAATGCGCCTGAAGAAAATCGGTAGTGACCCTTCATACAATAACCCTTCGTCCGGACTATCCACACGTCGTACCCATTACCGTCGCAACAGTTGACTTCCATCGTGTGAATCCGGAGCAAAAGCTTGCAGTTGGTACCCTGGCAGAGCTAATGACAATTTCACCCCAAACTGGTCAATAGAAGCGGACAGAGGCAGTCCCACTGAATGTTAATTTGCATTGAAAAGCGGCCCGGCTGAGTTGGCCAGCAACAACAGTTGGAAGGCAGCTTATTCGATAGCGGATGAACGTTAATCTATTGATATTTCGTTGGAATCTGCCTGGCATTACTCAACTGCTCGAAGCGGGCACCGATATCGATGAGGTCCTGCTCGGCAAACGGAGGGGCAAAGAGGGTGAGCCCAATGGGTTGTCCATCCTCTTCGTAGCCCATGGGGATGGTCAACGCCGGGTAATTCGCCAGGGCAGCGACGCCGGCGTGGCGGTTGTTGACCGATAGCAATACATCCAGGTTTGAATCCGTAAATAATTTGTCCAGTTGCGCCCTGGCAGCAGACTGCAGCTGCTCCCGGATCAGCTCCAACTCGGCGGCAGATAAATCCAGCTCGGCCATCATGTCCACCAGGCCCTGGCCATAGGGCGCGCGGAGGTCGATATTGCCCTGGTTAAATGCTCGCAGCTCAGAAATTGATCTGATTTCGACTGCGGAAGCTGCGAATCGATCCAGATAAAGCGCCAGGTCTCTTACCATCTCGCCACCCAACAATTGGCTAAAGCGGTCATCCCTGACCGGTGAAAACTCGAGTTCGATGGTTGTTGCTCCACTGCCTGCCAGCAAATTCACGGCAGCCATGTAATGGCTATTATCGAGGAGTGCTTCCACTATACCCAGGCGTTTGCCCTGCAAATCTATAACTCGGTACTGTAGGGAAAAATCATCGCTGATCAGCGGCATAGCCATATCATTCTGGTCATAGCCAGCCATGGCATTAAACATCACCACCACATCGGCGACGCTGCGAGCGATGGGACCGGCGGTATCCAGCGTAGCCGATATGGGTACGATACCGGTACGACTCAAATTGCCGGTTGTGGGTTTCAGCCCCACCAGGGAATTGGCGCTGGCCGGTGACAGGATGGATCCGGAAGTTTCGGACCCCACTGCGACAACGGCGTAATTTGCAGCGGTCGCAGCCGCGCTACCTGAGCTGGAACCGCCGGTACCAAACGTAAAACGACCATAGGGATTCAGCGTCTGACCACCGAGGGCACTATATCCGGAGGGGCAATCCTCGCAGAAGAAATAGGCCCACTCGCTGAGATTCGCCTTGCCCAGGATGATCGCCCCCTGTTCTTCCAGGCGGTCGGTGATGAATGCATTTGCCGTCATGTTTTCCCGCAGGGCGACAGCACCTGCCGTCGTGGGCAAACCATTGAAGCCGATGTTGTCCTTTAATAGCACCGGCATGCCAAAAATTGAATCGACATCGACGTGAGTCCCGCCACTGCGCAACTCATCGAGCATGCGGGCCCGGGCTATGGCTGCGGAGTTCAGGGAAATCACCGCATTGATGTAGCGCTTGTCATCTGACTCTATATCACGGATTCGGTAAATATAAAAAGTCACTATCGCCTCATAACTAAGCCTGCCTGCTGCCACAGCTAACTGCAGAGAGCCGATGCTTTGATCGAGGATTAGCGGCTTTAAGGCCTCATAGTCGCTTGCGCTAAATTGGCTTAACTCCGCAGCGAACGCCTGCCACAGGTCATTCTTGTCCAGCAACTTCGAGTTAAGCAGCTGAAAATGCATGCGGGGGTTTTCATGCCCGGCCAGTTCCGCCAGGTCCGCGGTTTCATCGTAGCGCTGCCACTGCGCGCTGGCATGATGCACTGGCATCGAGAGCAGCAATATCAGTGGCAGAATAATTTTGCAGCAGGATAGATTCATGGGCTCAGGACTATTGGCTGATAACAGGTGGCAGCTCAAACCGATGGTAGTGCCAGGGGCAGCGGAGCACAACGTCGGGGATCTTATTCGTGACGCAATGCTTCTACCGGGTCCATATCGGCGGCGCGCATGGAGGGATAGATGCCGAATACCACACCAATCAACGCCGAGATTGAAAAAGCCAGCAACGGCGCCACCGGCGTCACGATGGTCGTCATTCCCCAAACTGCGGAAATAATAAAAGGTATGGCAATCCCCAGCACCACGCCAATCACCCCACCAACACCTGACAGGATAACCGCCTCGATCAGAAACTGGGTGATAATATCTCTCTTCTTGGCGCCGAGAGCCCGGCGAATGCCAATTTCCCGGGTGCGCTCGGTCACACTGGCTAACATGATATTCATGATGCCGATGCCACCAACTAACAGCGAAATACCTGCAATCGCACCGGCAACAATTTGATCACGCAGCGCACTTTCCTCGGCTTGCCGCAACAAAGCAAGGGGTATCTCGATTGCATAGTCTATGTCCTTATGCCGACGCGCGAGAATTTGCTCAATAATTTCCCCAACCTCGATTACACTTTCTTGATTATCGACTTGAATTATTGCTTCGTGCAACTCTACAGTTTCCCTCTCCATGCCGCCGGCAGTTTGTCGCGTCGTGGTTTCTCCAAAACGGCTCTTCGAAGCAGTAAACGGGATATAAATACGACTCGGTGCCGCGTTGGAACTTCCGGCCTGGTTCTGGCCAAGATTGGAAAAACCCTCCGACTCCATGATGCCGATCACGTTGTAGTAGTCACTATCAATCTTGATGGATAGACCCAGGGGGTTGTCGATGGGGAAAAGCACATTCGCAACTTCGTCGCTCAGTACCACTACATTAGCGTGATCCCGCATTTCAGTTTCGCTGAAGAAGCGCCCGGAGCGCAGATTGTAGTTTCGCGAGGTAGGGTAGTCGACGGCGGTACCGACAACATCTGTATTCATACTTCTACCAAGATGCCATACATTCTTCTTCACTATGCGCGAGGCGATCACATTGGAAATGCCGGGAATCGTACTACGAATGGTTTCCACGTCGGCTAGTGTCAGCCCATAAATTATGGCCTGGGGAGGTCCGAATCCCCGATTCGAACTCGCTTCAACTTCGGCGGGTTTGACACTCTTCAATAGAATGTTATTGGCGCCCAGGTCACGGAACTGTTGCTGCGCCTCGAAGCTGGCACCTTCGCTCACTGCCAGCATGGCGATTACGGCTGCCACTCCAATGACGATACCGAGCACCGTTAATAACGACCTCAATCCATGGGAGTAAATACTCTTGATTCCAACCTGGGTGATTTTTTTGAAGCGAACGAGCCTGTTACCGGCCCGCAGCTTCGGTCGGTCAGGTCGCCGCCTGGGCTGGACTGTTGGCTCAAGAATTGCGTCGGTCATCGCTCTCCACCTTACCGTCAAGCATTCGAACCCAACGCGGGGAGCGCTCCGCCAATTCATCGGAATGGGTGATCATAATCAGAGTCTTTCCCTGCTGATTGAGTTCATCGAATAGATCCAGAATTTCAGCACCGGATTTGGTGTCCAGATTGCCGGTGGGTTCGTCCGCTAAAATGATCAAGGGGTCGACGGCGAGCGCACGGGCGATAGCAACCCTTTGTTGCTGGCCTCCGGACAACTCGAAGGGCTTGTGGTCGATTCGATCTTCCAGGCCCACGCGCTCTACCAATCCCATTGCGATCTCATGACTGTCTTGTTCCGAATAACCCTGATAGAACAAGGGCATCTCGATGTTCTCCAACACATTGAGTTGCTGTATTAAATTATAGGACTGAAAGATAAATCCCAGGCGCGCGCCGCGAATTGTCGACAGTTCATCGTCATCCATTTCCGAGGTGTCTTCACCACCGAGATAATAAGTCCCCTCCGTAGGCTTATCCAGACAGCCGAGAATGTTCATCAAAGTGGACTTGCCGCAACCGGAGGGGCCCATTATGCTGACATACTCCCCCTGGTAAAAATCCAGGCTGATACCATGCAAAACTTCCACGGCGAGAGCCCCCATGTAATAGGTTTTGCGAATATCCTTCAGGCTGGCAACGACAGACTGCGCCACCGAATCAATATCGGCTGGCGGGTTTCCAATGCCTGTTGCTGGGTTTGGTTCAAGCGAGGTCATAACTTATCTGCGCCGTACTTCACACACCCAAATCGGTGAGACTCTGTTGAGGCGGTAACAGCAACACTTCATCCCCCGCCCGCAATCCGCTGGTGATTACGATAAAGGAGTCAGAAAAGGAGCCGATTTCGACTTCATGACGCTGGGCACGACGCCCATTGGCGATATACACCACTCGCTTGTCATCGAAGTAGGTCACCGCCTGGATAGGCACATAGACCACATCGGTAAGCCTTTCCACCAGAATTTCCACTTCGGCACTCATGCCCGGTCGTAACCAGTCATGGGTCCCGTCTATGGTGATGGTGGTGGGATAGACCTTGAGATCCGGATTCAGAAAGGCATTGGCGGAATCTGCCACCACCGCCACCTTGGTCACCCGACCGGTCAGTGTTTCATCCGGAAAGGCGTCTATCGATACCGATACGGCCTGACCCACTGTCACCCGCTGTACCGCCGACTCATGGATATTCACCTTCACTGCCATTGCGCGCATATCGGGAATGGTCAGAATAGACTGCCGCTCGCGCACGGTCGCACCTTCCTGTATCGCTTCCTGACTACTACTACGATAACGCATGGAATTTTGATTGGCAGCACCATAGACCACCAGCCCCGGGCGCTCAGCATGGATGGTTGCGAGTTCTATTTGCTCCTCAATATCCGCCAGCTTCACCCGCTCCAAATTGAACTTGCGTTCAGCCGAGCTGAAGCGAGCGGCCTCCTGTGCTTGCTCCGCCACGTTTTGTTTAATCTGGCGCTGATACCCCATGAGGGCGTTTTCGAAATCTGACAACTTTTCCTCGGCATCTTTAGGAAACGTGTATTGAATATATAACTTCAGCGCCGTTTGCTTCCCCGCCTTTTTGTTGCCGGCTTTATTGAGGTTAAGTTCCTCGGCCTCCAATTCGGTTGGCGTGATAAAACCTCTGGCTTCCAGCCGACGTTGGCCTTCGATACGATCCTGGGCCAGCAAATATTCTTCCTGAGAAACCTGCAGGTCATCCTGCAGTGAGCGCAGCTCCTGCTTGGCTTCGCCATCTTCCAAGATATCGATGTCAGCATACTGGTTGAAATCCAGCCGATCACGGATAGCCATGTAGCTGTCGTCCATCAGCAGATTAGCCTGCATTGCCAGGGTATTTGATCGCAGGGGCTCCAGCACCAGGGCGGGTACGGCCGCTCGAACCAAGGGGCCATCTTCGGCCGCGAAGGCCTGTTCACCTCGTTGTCCGCCTGCCGGGAAACCACCCCCTTGGCGCTGACTGCCACCGCGTTGACCTCCACCTTGTCCGAAACGCTGCATGCGCTCCAGCATTTCTGCCGGTAAGTCACCACCGTTTTCTGCCATCATTTGTTCAATTCGTTCGCGCATTTGCGCCGGCATCGATTCAAGGTCACCGAGATCAAACCCAGCGCCACGGCTTGGGGTTTGCGCGGCTCGCTGCCGCCGAATGGCTGCCGAGCGGTTGTCTGCTTCGGCCAATGATGCCGCCAAATCTGCCGCTTCTGCTCGCGCCAGGCGTTCCTCAATTTCCAATTCGGCGACTATGGCATTGACTATTTTACCACCAAGGAATTTCTCGAAATCCAGCCGTGCGAAGCGCACATCCTGACGCGCATCGTTCAAATCTGTCATGTTCTGGTTAAGTTGAATTTCGTATTGAGCCTTACGTTCTATATAAGTGGCCTCGGCTGTTTCTACCGCAATCTCCTGGTTTAATTGCTGATCGATCAGCTGCGATTTATCCAGTTCTACCAGTATCATGCCGGCCGCCACATCTTCCGGAGTCACTCGGTATCCTTCCTCTACGATACTGAGAATTTTTACACCCTCACGGCCCTTCACCCGCGACCTGATCTCCTGAGATTGTAGTGCCTCCAGAGAACCACCCTCCAATACCGTAATATCCAGTTGTCCGCTACGCACCGTAAAGGTAATCCTGGCAGATCCAGAATCGGAGGAGCCGCCGATCAGCGAGAAGACCAGCAACAGAAAAACCGCAGCACCGCCACCGATGGCGTACTGAGTGGATTTGCCTGCGGCCAGAAACTGCGTCCGTAACTCGCTTGCCCTGGTTCTTACGGGTTGCGGCAATTTTGCCTGCAACGCCTTCAGCCCAGTCATCAACCTTGATAGAAATTCTTGCTTATCGAGGCTCATTTATGCCTTCCTCCCATTGACCGTTATCGTCAACATACAGCAGACCTACATCACGCCAGAATTCCAGCTTTGCAATATTATGACTGACGATGGAGCTGGTTAGTTCAGTTCGTGAACTGGTTAAATCGTTCTGTGAATCTACCGTGTCCTGAATATCCCCCAGGCCCAACTCGGCTCTGAGTTCCGCTTCTTCGACTCGACGTTCGTTTATCTGCACTGCACGCAGGCTAATTTCGTACCTCTTGCGGGCTTCATTCATCTCCCGCCAGGCACTCAACACATCAATTTTAACAGCGTCCAATGCCAACACATAGCCACGAGTCGCCAAATCGTAGTCGATAAGCGCACGCCGGTAATTATTTCGCTGGGCCTTATTATCCAGTGGCAGATCGAAATCGAGACCTACCGAATAGACCGCATTTTCAAACTCCAGTTCACCAAAACTGCCATCGGCTGCCCCGGGTACCGATACCAAAAAATTCAAATCCAGTGCGATATCCAGCTCATCTGCGGCCAGTTCGATGCGCCGCGCAGCATCTTGCACCCGGTCCAGCTGCGTGTAGAGATCCAATCGGGTCTGTACCGCCATCGCGATAGCCTGCTCCAGATCAACATCCGGACTGTCCATACCGGTTTCCGAAATTAGCACCATCTCGTTGTCGTCCAGGACTATATTGTCCTCTGCATTGAGACCGATTAGTATCTTGAAATTGTCCAGACCGCGCTTGTAGCTGGTAATTGCACGGGCCCAGCGTAGATCCGCCTGCAGCGCCGACTGCTCCAGCCGGCCAACTTCCAGCAGTGTGGTCAACCCCTCCGCCTGAAATGCCTGTTCTCGCTCCAGGGAAAGATTGTTCGCCAATAGACCGGCGTAGTTGTTATTTGCTGTCTCACGCGCCAATAACACCACGTAATATTGCGAGGCGACCTGAACCGCAAATTCCTTGCGGAAACGAGTAAAATCTCTTAACTGATAAAGCAGATCCCGCTCGGCTTGCAGCAGCGCCTCGGTTTCGATATCGGAACCGAAATCTCGTAACAACGGCTGAGTAAAAGAACCGATCAGTGCGCCGGTACTGAACTCGCTGACATCGCCGGTGAGGAACCGGGTAAAGTTATTGGTCAGATTCAGGGCGATGGCACCGCCACTATGGAGCAGGTAGCGGGCCCCCAGGTTGGATCTGACCACCACCGATTCGCTGCTGTCTATAGGGGTCGCGCCGGTCATGGCCTGCATATCGATGACAAATGGATCTGACTTGTCCCATCGATAGTCGCCGCCACCAGTGGCACTGAACGTCGGCGTGTATCGATAACGGTCTAAGGTAAGGGCCAAGGCTTCCAGGTACAGTCGCTCTTTTTGCGTCTGGTAGTCCTTGCTGTGTTGAAAAGCCAAATCCAGCGCCGCATTCAAACTGATGATATTGGCGCCAACCTCCCCTTCTGCTTCGTCATCCAAAAACTCGTAGATCAGGTTATTCACTTGAAATGAACTCAGATCGACTTGTCTCTCCTCGTTGATAAGCACCTGGTCGCTCATTCCAGCCACCAGTGGCGCTTTATCGGCGATGGCGCCGTACGTTTCCTCGTCGGCACTGTCCCGATAAGCGCCGTTACTACAGCCTATCAGGCCTCCACCTATCAGCGCGAGAAGGAGATAATTTCGTTGCAATTTCATGGAGTTACCGAAGATCCCTGGGTTCCTGTCACAGATTGGGGGATTATACGCCGGAAAGACCGCTAACAGTCTATCTTTAGCGACAAAACGAGACCCAGGTACGTGGGATAACAAATTGATTTCCTGCCATTTTTTCTTATGATGGGGGAAGAGGAAACTTCGTGAGCCAAAAGTTAACTATTACAGTATCAATTATTGCTTTGTTACTACTTCTTGCATCGTCTCTGCAATTTGGAGAAAACCGTCGCCTGAGTGCTGAATTTGAGAAACAGGAGGACTTCAAAAGCCAATTGCTGACCCAAGTCGAAGACAATACCATTCAGCGTCTGGACTTCGAAAAGAGAATCGCCGGCCTGGAGAAAAATCTCATCTCCGCTGCCAATCAAATACAGACCCTCTCCGGCGCCCTGCAAGAAGCACGTGAAAACGTGAGTCCTGATATTGAGAAAATCAGGCAACAGGCACGATTGGAGATTAAAGCAGAACTTGAAAATGATAACCCAAACTCTATCGCAGCCATAGCCGCCCGCATGACAAGCCCAGAGGTTATTGAGTCGTTCGCCAGGATACAGATGAACCTGCAGTATGGAGAGTTTATTGGATCCCTTAAAACTGACCAATCCAGAGCAGACCAGATAAAAAACCTTTTGGTAGATATATTAGCCGAACAAAATCTGGGGGCGGTGCGACTAGCTGCTGGCGAATTGGAATTGTCGGAAATAACGGAAACTCGCGCCCCAGATTATATAAGAAATCAACTTGCATCATTGCTTACGCCGGATGAACTGAGGGAATTCGAGGACTACGAGTCTGGAAATCCTGAGCGTATGCTGCGTCGAACCTATACTAGCCAGATCTACTTGACCGCGCCCGGGCTCTCTGAACCTAATCGCCAGATTCTAGTAGATTCAATGGTCAGTTACTTGAGCCCACAAGGTGAAAACTACCAGGTACCTGATGCCACTGATGCTGATTCTACAATTGAATGGATGTGGACCAGGCAATTGGAGGCTATTACGCTGATACGGCAACAACTTCAAACTGAGTTCGAACCTGAACAGATGCGCGAGGCAAATAGTTTTTTGAATCAGATGCAGTCGACCCTAGAAGCGACCAGAAACTTAAGAGATACACGCAGGGCTCAATAAGTAAAAATTCTGGATAAAATCTGGATTGGCTCAAACTTTAACTGCTAGATATCGAAAAGTCAGTGTTACAAGCACACCGAGTAACAAAAACGAATACTATGAGGGCTTTATGGCGAAGGTTTTGCCGATTTCGATCGCTCTGTAACTTACATTTTCACCCGAAATGCCCTACATTAGCCGCATTCTGATTGACCATCATGTGATTATCGTGGAGTACCAAGATGAGAGATTTATTGGCTATCAGGCACGGGGTGCGAACCCTGCTGGCACCTATAGCAATGTTGAGCCTGATCGCCTGTAGCGAGCAGACCACCAGCGACACCGAAGCAACACAAACTGCACAAATAAGCGAATCCATGCCCGCAGCATTGGGCTATCGACGCATTAACTCGGCCAACGAAAATGATCCCCTGGATGCGCATATTTTCCAACTCGATAATGGACTCAAGGTGTACCTCACGGAAAACCACGAAGCACCCCGGTTCTATGCCGAGATCGCAGTGCGCGCCGGCAGCAAGCACGACCCGGCGGATGCCACTGGCCTCGCCCATTATCTCGAGCACTTACTATTCAAGGGCAATCAACATTTAGGCACGCTCGACTATGCCGCCGAGGAGCCTTATCTCGACCGTATCGTCGAACTTTATGAACAACACTTCAATGCCACCGACCCGGCAGCGCGGGCGGAAATCTACGCCGAGATAAACAGCGTCGCGCAACAGGCAGCGGAGTTTGCGGTTCCCAACGAGATCGATAAGCTCTACAACACCATGGGCGGCACCGGCCTCAACGCCCACACCTCGAACGAGGAGACTGTCTACAAGGTGGGCCTGCCCTCCAACCGTCTTGAACAATGGGCAGAAATTGAATCGGACCGCTTCGTTGACCCGGTATTCCGCATCTTTCACACCGAGTTAGAGACTGTCTACGAAGAAAAAAATCGCTCCCTGGACAGCCGCGGATTCATTATCTCCGCTGCACTCAATGAAATGCTTTACAAGACTCACCCCTATGGGCAGCAGCCGACAATCGGCACCGTTGAGCATCTGAAGAATCCTTCTCTGGTCTATATTCGAGACTATTTCGAAAGCAACTACGTGCCGAACAATATGGGCATCTTTATCAGTGGCGACATCGACATCGACGCAACCATTGCCCTCATCAGCAACAAATTTTCCCATTGGGAATCAAAGCCGGTGCCTGAAGTTGGACCCTGGCAGGAGGCACCGCTGGTCGGCGCCGAGCGCCGAACCGTGCAGTATCCAGGTGAAGAGCAAGTGCAGCTTGCGTTTCGTACCGTAGGAAATGGCAATGAGGATAAGGAAGCATTGATTCTGTTGGACATGATCCTCGACAATCGCACCGCCGGCCTGATTAATCTGAACTTGAATCAACAACAGTTGGTGGCCCGTGCCGGCTCATCCCCCCAATTTCTCAATGACAGCGGCGCACAAACCCTTTACGGCGTGCCGAAGCAGGATCAGACCCTGGAAGAAGTTGAACGGCTTTTGCTTGACCAGCTTGATCTGATCAAGGCCGGTGAGTTTGAGGACTGGATCATTCCCGCCATCATTAATGACTTCAAGAAGGGCCAGAAAGCCAGCCAGGAATTCAATACCGCGCGGGTCTCCATGATGCGCCAGGCTTTTATCGAAGGTGCGGACTGGGATTACTATGTTGCCGAAATACAGCGCATGGAGCAACTGGGCAGGGCGGATGTGATCGAGGTGGCCAACAAGTACTTTGGTGACGACTACGTCGCCATCTATCAGGTGAATGCCCAACACGACATTCCCGAGGTGGAAAAACCACAGATCGATCCGGTAACAATCGACCCGAGTCGCCAATCTGATTTTGCCAGACGAATATTGGCCATGGATTTCACCCCCATAGAGCCAAGTTACGTCGAAGTCGACCGAGACTATCGGGTGATCGAATTTGCCGACGGCGTGGAATTGTATTACGCGCCAAACCCGCTCAATGATCTGTTCTCCTTCTCCGTGAGCATCGATGTCGGTACGGAAGTAAACGAGAAACTGAATCTCGCCGCCGCGTTGATGGACGTCGCTGGCACCCCGAACTTAAGCAATGAAGAATTACAGAAGCAGTGGTATCGACTGGGTAGTGAATTTCGTTTTGGCGCCGGAGAAAACAGCTCGGCGATTTCCATCAGTGGCCTCGACGAACAATTTGAGGAAAGTGTTGCCCTGATGATGGAATTCATAAGATCCCCGGTAAGCGATCAGCACACCCTGGAGCAGATGAAAGGAATCCTGCTGAAATCCAGGGAGGACAGGAAGAGTTCACCGCCGGCGATATCCCGGGCGCTGTACCTCTACAATCGCTATGGCGAGGAATCACCGATGCTGGAAGCCCTCACTACTGCGGAGATTGAAGCCACCACGGTAGAGGAATTGATGTCACTTCCCGCCAGCCTGCTGGACTATAAACATACCCTGTCCTATACCGGTTCCCTGCCACTGGAAGACTTGGTCGCCATACTCCGGCGGCACCACACCCCAGCTGCCGCGCTCAAGGAAACACCGGATTTTCGATTCCGCACCGCTCGCACTATCGATTCGACCCAGATTTATGTGGTCGACCAGCAAACTGCGCAGGCACAGGTGCGTATCGAATACCCTGACGGCCTGTACTCGGAGGACGACAGTGTGCTGTCTTCAATCTATACAAATTACTTCGGTAGCGGCATGTCCAGCGTAGTGTTTCAGGAACTGCGTGAGGCGCGCGCACTGGCCTACTCGGCATCGGCTCGATATGCCCAAGGCGGCAGAGTCAATGATCAGAATCTGATGGTGGGCGTGATCGGCACCCAGACTGACAAGACCGTGGATGCCCTCGTTGCATTCATCGATCTGATTGATAATATGCCGGCTTCAACGGAAAGATTCGATGAATCGGTCAATTCCCTACTGAACCGCTATCGCACATCCAAAGTGAGTTTTCGCCAGGTGATTGGTGCCGTGCGTGGCTGGGAGCGGCTCGGTATCGAGGGAGACCCAAGACGGCGGCGTTTCCAGGAATTGCAATCCGTCTCCATGGATGATCTGCTAAACTTCCAACGACAACATGTTAAAGACAGGCCAAAACTTATTTCCATCGTTGGCGACCTCTCCATCCTCGACACCAAGGAACTTGAGCAATTTGGCACGGTCAAACAACTCCAGGTGGACGATTTGTTCGTAGAGTAGATGCGTGGGCAATTATCCATAACTCATTATCCACAAAAAGCATGCATGAAATTGCACTCTCCGTTGCCGGACTGAACAAAAGCTATGGCGACTTCCAGGTCCTCAAGGACCTCGATCTGCAGATCGAGCGCGGTTCGATACACGGCCTGGTAGGTCTCAACGGCTCCGGCAAGACCACTACGCTGGAATGCATCCTGGGATTACAGCCCTACCAGGGCGGCGACATATCGATCCTGGGCCATGCCCCGTCCGAGTTGCACACGCTGAAGGGTAGTGTTGTAGGCATTTTCGACACCCCCAGTCTTCACCCCTATCTCACCGTACGCCAATGTATGCAACACGCGCGACTGCTCTGCGACCAGCCGACTCGAACCCCCCAACAGGTGGAAAAGCTATTGGGCATCGAACGCTTCAGCGATTTTAAGGTTAAACATCTTTCTCTCGGCAACAAGCGCCGCGCCTCAATTGCCCAGGCCTTGTTAGGCAACCCGGCGCTCATCGTGCTGGATGAACCCTTTAACGGACTCGACGCCGGCGGCGTCGATGACGTGTTACAGCTCATCGAGACCCTCAACACCGAAGAGGGCACCTCGTTTCTGCTTTCCAGTCATCAACTACCCTACCTGGAACATATCTGCAGCCATATCGCCATTTTGCACGGCGGCCGTATTGCGGTGAGCGATGAAACTGCCAATCTTCTGAGTCAATCTACCACCACGGTATTGGTAAAAACGGACCAGGCCGAGGCGGCAGTAGCAGTAATAAAAGCACTTGCCGGCTGTGAGCTGGCACAGATAGATGCAGACGGTTACCTGCACATCGTATTGGAAAATCTGGCATCCGCAGCACTCAATCAGGCTTTGATTGACCAGAAGATTCCCGTATCTGAATTGATCCTGGAACGGGCCTCACTGGACAGCCTGTTTCGAAAGATTTGCAGCGAGGCGCAGTAGTATGGGCCTGATACAGCGCTATTTTAACGGCCTGGAGACGGCAATCAAGGCAGAATTTTTTGTATCCCTGCGAACCTTCGGCAGCAAGCTGATCATACTCGCGCCTGCCTTGGTGGTAGTAATGCAATACCTCATAATCAAGTTACAGGAAACCTCAGCCCAGGCTCGGGACAGTCTGCTGGGCGAGAACAGCTTCGACGACGCGGTGGCTGAAAATGCCTATGGCTATTTCGTCGACGGCTTGAGCACCGGTTTAACTATGCTGGGTTTGCTGCTGGTTGCCCAGGCGGCTTACAGTTTCAGTTACGAGAGAGACGTCGGTGCAGTACGGCATTTACTGATCCGCCGCATCAGCCGACCGAGTCTGATCATCGCAAAACTGTTCCACATTCATGTGCTGGCCCTATTATCACTGCTACTGTTAATGGCAGTGAGTTACATCTGTAGCGGCTGGTTATGGGAATTCGGACCCATCGTCGAAGATGGCTTCGAACTCATCAGCGAGGCCGAGATTCGTGAAGAAATTGTCCTGGGGCTGCAACTCGCCATCGTCCCAATTCCCCCTGCCATCGCCTTTGGATTACTGATTTCGGTGTCTGCGCACTCTACAACCCAGGCGATTACTACCGCGCTGGGGATCACTCTCGCCATCGACATATTTAAATCCACCCTGGGTGACTTCTCACACTACCTGTATGCTACATTCCAGCCTTCCCTGCTGGATCAATCCTACTTGCAGGATGTGAGCCGCATCGTACGCGGTTTTTCCGATGTGCTGGTGGACGAACGGGTGCTGCAATTAAATAGGTGGGTGCCATGGCCCGCTCTGATCATCTTTCTCTGCCTGGCGCTGGTGATAGTGCAACGGAGGAAAATTTAATGCACCCGGATCGAATCGCGCTTCATCCTCGTAAATTTTTAATGACCCTCGCCACCTGCCTGTTACTCAGCGGCTGCGTCAGTTACGAACCCGCCGTGTTGGTGCCGTCGATTACCCTCTCCGCTGATGAGATAAGCCTGGTTAATGAAACTGATAACAGGTCCGCCAGCATCGATTTTGGCCTGGAAACCAGCCTCAACGAGAGCGACTCTCTCGCCAATGTCGAAATCCTTCCCGGGGTGCGGGTACGCAGCATCGTCGGCAATGGGGCGGCAGATTCAGCCGGAATTCAGGTAGGAGATATCATACTGATGGTGAATGGGACGGCTACCGATCACCCCGATGCGATCCTGGCTTTGCAAAATTCCGCACCGGCACCAGCAGCAGATGAATCTGAATTCAAATTCAAGGTGAGACGCAACACGGTGGTATTTGAGGCAACGGTTATCGGTCGATTGATAAGCAAAAACCCACCACCACAGGAACTCTACCGCGTCGATCCGCTGGCGACTCGCGCCGGTTACCGTAGCGAGATCGTAACCATTCGCAATCGAGCCGACCTGGTGGCAGCAAAGGTGGTAGAGTTTTTCCCTGGCAGCCCATTACCGGCCGCCAATATTAAAGAAGGTGACCTGATTCTTTCGCTCAACGGCATCAATCTGAATTCCGCTCAGGATCTGGTAAGCAGGCTCAATCAGGAATTCGAGTTGGGTGAAAACGTGGTACTGGGAGTTTATGATGGCCAGGCGGTGACAGAAGTGCCGATTCAGTTGTGGGACCCAGGACGGAGAATCAGCCAGTTCTCCCTGTGGCCATTGTTCAGCTATAGCGCGTCCCTGAACCCGGCGAGTAACAGCCTGACGATACTGGATTTCTGGCTGTTCTCACTCTATAGCTACGAGCGGCTGGAGGGAGAACGATCCCACAGTATTTTCGGTCTATTCAACTTTAGTACTGACTATGGTGAGTTAACTGAAGAATCAAACTAGGGCAGCGCTGAATAATGGCAGTTGGCCTCTGGCCTTCAGGCGTTTTTCATTGCGAGTAAGAAAAAAAATACAGATCGGAGAGAAAATCGCCTCCCTCCCCTTTTTATTGGGATGGTTTTTGTGCCTCATTCCCCTGTGGTCAGCCGCACAATCTAACTATGTGGCGTTTGAACTGGCCCGGGAAGACAACTTCGCGCCCCTAATTACCGAAGACATCGACGGCGACGGTGCCAAAGATATTATCATCTCACACTATCAACCCGGACTCGGTCGTGAACTGCATATCTATCATCAACAAGCCGACGGCAGCTTCGCCGCAACGCCACAGCGGATCGAAATCAAAACCGAAATCATCGCGGTCGGTTTCGCCGATGTTCGAGAGCAACCTGGCACGGAATTGATTCTATTCGCCGCCGATGCCCTCTACAGCCTTTCCACTGCCATCGACGGTTACGCCGGCAATATCCGGCAACTGCTGCAATGGGACATGATCGCCACCGTACCCAATCTGGAGAGGGTATTGTTCATCGACAGCATCGTAGACATTAACAACGACGGCTTCGTGGATTTGCTCCTGCCCGGTGACAATGTTTACGGATTCTTTAAGGGCACCGGCAACGAACAATTTGAGCTGGTTTCCACGTTCACCACCATCAACCAGACTATCCCCCAAGCCGGGCGCCGTGATGACGATCGACTCGACGCCAGTATATCCATCAACCCCGAACGTGGAGTGGTCGTCGAAATCACCGCTCAGGCACCGTCTCCATTCGCCGACTACATCGAGCAGTGGGGTGAAACAGAGGCCGAAGTCACATCACTGCTACGTACTGAACACTGGATGCCAGCGGCAAGTCTGGCCCTGCTTGATGGCGACGA
Source organism: Pseudomonadota bacterium (assembly GCA_022566775.1). Lineage (GTDB taxonomy): Bacteria > Pseudomonadota > Gammaproteobacteria > Pseudomonadales > Pseudohongiellaceae > UBA9145. The sequence goes on from JADFIJ010000022.1 coordinate 17,868, forward strand.
GCTGCTGGATATTGTATATATCAATGTCGGAGATGATGGCCGCGGACAATTAAATATCCACTACCAGAGCCTGGCAACAGGCTTTCGGGAATTGCCAGACTTCACTGGCTCTCTCGAGACCAGCGGTGATCTCCAACTCATCGACCTGAATAACGACCAGCAGGCGGATTTGTACCGCCTCTCCGGAAATGGCGACGAGTGGGATGCCCGCTTCTTCCTCAACCACAATGGCCAATTCGATCTTCGGCAACCCAACCAGATCATGCGTTTCTCCGGCTATGATGTTCGCCTCAGTTTTATCGATATTGCAACTGAATCCACACCGGTATTGAATGTGAGCTACTACACGGTGCCCGTGGTAGATATCATTCGCAACGCCAGCATTCACCGAATCCAGCTGCTCTATGGCGCCTCTCAAGTTGAGCCGAACCAGCTCTTTAACCGACGACCCGATTCGCGACTGCAGGAAAGTTTTTCGGCAAGCAATGTGCGGGGTCTCTCCGAGCAGATGTCGATGCGTTATGACATCGACGGGGACGGCAGTGTGGACGCACTGTATATCACCGACAGTGGCACCCTGGCCGCGAAAAAAATTGGCGAAGATTTACGCATTGCCGATCAGCCTTTCTGGGAGTACGTGTCTTCCAAGACCGTGTTTGGATTTGAAGTTCTGCAACTCAATGACGATTCCAGGCCGGACCTGTTGTTACGCCATGGCACCTCCACTACCATATTGGTCTCTGTACCATGAATTTCTCTCGCGGCTCTGCAACCCTGGCTTTACTGATGCTGGTTGCAGGGTTTTGCTTAAATTCCCTAGGGGCCGACCTGGAATATCGAAGTCAGCCATTTTGGTTTCCCGCCGCATCTGAAACCCTGATTGTCGCCGATACCAATGCTGACGGCCTGAGGGAATTGATCACGGTGCTCGATAATCGAATTCGAATCTATTTTCAAAGCGAGGATGGCTTCGATTTTGAATCCGGTTTCGATGAAATCGAACTACCCGGTCAGGCGGTTGGCTGGGACATCAGTACGGCCTATTCGGCGCCCGACTCTGCATCCATCATTGCCCTGATCGATGGCAGCGAAGTACTGGTGTGGCATATAGAAGGCAATCACATACTCGAACCACAATCTATCAAATCCGGGTTGCCTGGTTTCCTCAGCAAAGGCGTCAATCGTCTCTACTTCTCCCGCGACATTAACGGCGATGGCAACGACGATCTCATTATTCCTGGCGCCGGCGTGCTCAATCTTTTCATCAGCGATGGCAGGCAGGGCTATCAGCCAGCACTATCCGTGCAGTCGGATTTTCGAATACGAACGAATCTGAATGCCGATGGACTGGAGCGCCGAATCGGTCAGGCGATTCGCATTCCCATGATGGAATTACGCGACGTCAACAACGATGGCTTCGACGACCTGGTCTCCCGCACCGAAGAGAGGCTGGATGTGTTTATCGCGGACGCACTGGGTGAGCGGTACTTCCCCCTCAGTCCCAGCTACAGCGTGAATATCACAGAGATAGAGGCAAGACTCGGCGAATTCGATATCGATTCCCTGGACTTCTCTAATTTAACCGGCGTGCTCGCACTGACTCACGAAGAAATTCTTGAAGATGTGAATGGCGACGGTATCGATGACTTATTGTTGCGAGAAGGCGGCAAGGTCAGTTTGTTCATTGGCAGCGCGAACGGCATGGATTTGCAAAACCCCCGGCAGGTACTGCGTTCAGGTGGCAATGTATTGAGCACCTTCCTTTATGACGAGGACGAAGACGGCCTTAAAGACCTGTGGCTGTGGCGGGTAGAATCGATATCGGTCGCGGATATTTTCGTCTGGCTTGCGTTCTCCGGCAGCGTCTCTATCGAAGCATTTATCTATCCCAACGATGGCGAACGTTTCGCTCGCCGGCCCACCCGCAAAATTACGGTGGAGCTCAAATTCCCCTCGGTTATCCGCCTGGCAAATTCTGTGAGGAAAATTGCAAATGAGGCAAAAAATCGGGACAGAGATGAAATTACGCCCACCCACACGGCTAATCTGGACGGCAACCGGGATCTCGAAGATCTGCTGGTACTGGTAAACGATCAGTTAAAGATCTTCCTCAACAGCATCGAACCGACGGATGACTCGGCGGATTTTCTTGGGGCGCTGGACTATAGCCGACAACGGGATAACTACGAAATCAACATCCGCGAAATCCTCAATAACGTCTCCATCGGCGGTAACCCGCATCTGGATCTAATAGAGAATCGAATAGCAGACCTGTCCATAGATCTTGGGGTTGATGCCACTAACGGCGATATCATTCCGGCCTTGGTAAATCGAGATGCTTTGGACGATGTCTTCGTGTTCACAGAATACGACGGTAGTCACATTAGGGGAATACTGCTACTCTCGAAATAAGTGAATTGCCGTCTGCTCAAGGCAAGAGCCAGGCAACATTTTTGTGACGGTTAGCCTATGAATAAAACGGTCTGGATTGTATTGGGTGTTTCTCTGGTGCTGGTCAATGTGGCCGCCGAGTTGGTGTTTTACTTCACCGGTTTCAACATAGTGATGCTCTTTCGAATCAGCCTGGTACTCGGGATTACGACGATTGCGGCCATCTTTGTCGGTGCAAATATGCTGATCAACAAACTGGAAGAAGAAGAACCCCTGTCCGGTCATGTCAGGGACACCATCGGCGCGGACCGCAAAAAATCCTGACTCCTGATTTAACTATTGAACCGAGCCACAAAGCCTCCATGAAAATTGTCATCAGTATACTCGCAATAGGACTCTTCGCCGGCAGCGTGTACGCTTACAACGCCCAACAAGAGAGTCAATTGCGGCAACAACAAATCGAAGACTACGAGCGACAGGTGAATCGTCTCATGTCGCAGGTTGAAGACAATAGCCGTCTGCGCCTGAGCTTCGAAAATCGGCTCGGCGAATTGGAAAGTGAGCTCGCCACCCTCGGCAGTCAGCTCATATCCACGGCTAGGGAGCTGGAACTCGCACAGAAGCAGGTGAATCCGGAATATTTGCAGCTGGAGCGTGAAATAAGACAACGAATCACCTCAGAGTTGCAGACCCAAAGTGAGGAACGCAATCCCGCTTCCCGTCTAAGCCTGTTGACCGCTTTATCCGCAATGGAAGCAACAGAATTAGCTCAGCTCTTGTCGCTACAGGGACAGTTTGGTGGCTTCTTGCAGAATCTGGATGTCTCCGAGGAACGCAAGGAGATCATCATGACGGCACTGAGCAATCTGATTGCCGATCAGAACCAGACCCGTATGGACCTGATGCTGGAGATGAGAACCCAGCAATTAGGTCGTGGTGAGATGCGCAGAGAGATGCAGGCATTGAACAGCCCTGAAGCACAACGTGAAGCGCTCTCTTTTGACCTCACCGAAGATGAACTGGCCGCTCTGGCTGAATTCCAGAATACTCGCGCCAGCCAACGCGGTGCCAGTCGCGCATTCAATTTTCAATCCGGCGCAGGGATCGGCCGGGGCGTCCCCCTGTACATCGGTGAATTGCGCGATGCCCAGGTAGCGCCTCGTAATTAGCCACAGGGTCAGGTCTCGCTTGTTGCACGGGTTACTGGCTGGCTCTCGTTTTGCTGCCTCGCCAGACTTGGACCTGCTGGGAGAGTATCGCCCAGCTCATCCTCTGCAGGCTCTAATGATCAGACGTTCGGTTCTTCTCGGATCATCGATTATTTCAAAAAAATCTCCGATAAATCTCAGGGAGCGGTTCGCCACACGCTCATCGACATAGGTGGTATCACCAACTATGGAATAGATACGATCCCGCGAGGTCTGAACCACCCGTATTGCTGCATCTAAGGTTTCCGTCGGCACACAGAATCCCCGGTACAGCCTCCGAGTATTTCTGGATATGCGCAGTGCCCGATCCGGTGGCGCCGCATAATTAGTATTGACGTAACCTGAAGAATCAAAATCGTAGGGGATGGGAAAATATTGCCGGTCCCGATCCTGTAGCAGCTTGGCGTTGTGGCAACACTCCCCACCCCCCGAGCCACGCGTAACCGCGTAGTCGGTGTTCGCAATCAGGTACATAAACAGCGCTAACAATGTGCTCTGCCGGGGATTTAACTCGGCCGAGGAGACACGACGTATCTCGACTTCATCCATATCGAAGCGTGCGGCAAGCCGATTATGATGTTCCAGAAAGAAGCCGAAGTGCGTTCTGCCAGCATTCCCGCGACCGCTATTGGTGTAGGTGACATTCACCAGACGCGTATCGAAATGGATTTCGGAGATCTCGGCGAACAGCTTGTATGCCTGCAGCTCTTTGATGATGTAATTCGTGTAATTCACTCGCCTGCCGCACTGCACCACCAGCTTCAGGCGATTCTGGTTCTCAAACAATGTCCCGGCTGTCTGCCGGCGCTTGAAATCCACCCAGAGTTGTGAATATCTGCAGTTTTCCTTCTTAAGTCTGTCGTTGCCCCTGACCTCGAGCGTAATGTCGAGCACCACCTCCTGCCCGTTCGCATCTGTGTAGCTCAGCGAGCCTTCGTACTCCTGCTCCTTATCGCGGTCGCGATCTATCCGATCGAAGGGAGCGACCAGGGTGATATCCAGCAAATCGGTGGATTGAAACAGGGGGTCGGGTGGCGGCGCTGCGAATAATGCACCGGACGATACAGAACACAGCAGCAGAGATAGTAATCTACACATGGCGGCAGCGCCTCCAGAAGAGCGTCTCTCGATCGAACATTCAAATCAGCTGTAAGGCTCTACCGGATACTTCGACAGATGGGAGCCTGGCAATGTGTAATAGCAAGAATAGAAGATTTCAGCGGTTAAATCCATCGTAGGAAACTCGACCGCCAAACAAGGATAATGCTGCGGTAATTGGCACCCGGCTCGGTCCGGCAGCAAAGCCATCGGCGCGGTGGACTCTTATTGTGCTTTAAATGGAAATATGGTTTCATCGAATGCCCTTGGAGACTCGGCGTACTCTCGTTATTTCCCGCTATGTTTCAGTGGCTTAGTGATTAAAACCAGAAGAACTGAGGGTGAAGAGGCGACGACGTTAACGGCCATCTTCACCGGCACCTGGATTATTAATGAGAAATTTTGTCGTTAGTGCGATTGTCGCGATGCTTATGCTGTCATGCAGCGACGAACTAAGCCGGGCACGTCCCTATATTCTCACCACCGCCACCACCGGCGGCACCTATTACCCTGTGGGTGTCGCAATTGCCACCATTGCCCATGCCCAGCTCTCCGAGTCCCATGGCATCTCCCTCACCGCCATCAGCTCAGCTGGGTCACTGGAAAACATAAAACTGTTGAGAGATAACCAGGCCCAATTTGCGATCCTGCAGGGTCCGTTCGGGGCCTGGTCCTGGAATGGCGAAGGGCCTATAAGCAGCCCCCAGACCCATATACGGAGCGTCAGTGCGCTGTGGCAAAATGTCGAACACTTCGTGTTGCTCAGTGAATTGGCCACCAGCGGCGAGATCATGGATCTGGATAATCTCAATGGACAACGCTATGTGCTGGGTGCACGTAACTCCGGCGCCGAACAAACCGGCAGATTCATCCTCGAGACCCTGGGCATAGACTACGAGGAAAAATTCACCCTCGGTTATATGGGCTATGGACCTACTACCAGCGCCATTCAGGATGGCAATATCGTCGGCATGAACATTCCGGGCGGTGCCCCGGTTAGCTCAATAACCCAGGCTTTTGCCTTGATGGGTGACCGCTTGACGATACTGAACTGGACCCAGGAAGCCCTGGACAAGATCAACGCAAAATATCCGCTTTGGGACTGGTATGAATTTCCCCCAGGCACCTATCCTAACCAGACCGAACTGATACGCACTGTCGGCTCTCCCAATGTGTTGGTCACCCGTGATGATATTCCCGAAGAAGTTGTCTACCAGGTGACAAAAGTGATATGGGAAAACCTTGCTACGCTGCAGGATATCCACAGAGCCACCCGGGATATGCGCTTGGAGATCGCAGTCGAAGGACTCGGTGCGCCACTGCATCCCGGGGCGATTCGATATTATCGTGAAGTTGGATTAGACATTCCCGCAAGGCTCATTATCGAAGAACCCACAGCGGTTTTAAACTAGGCAGCAGCTAGATTATGAAATCAAAGTACTTGAGATGGGCAGCATTCTTCTTCGCGCTCTTCCATATTTATTGTAATGTCTTTGCCAGTATCTCCGAATTATGGCTCTCCGCAATCCACTTCGGCGGCTTCTGCGCCATCTGCGCATTTATGGCCAACGAATCTGACAAGATCACTCGAAAATCTATTTCGTATTGGGTGAACGTCGCCCTCGCCATAACCGCTGTTCTTACTTCTGCCTATTTGATCCTGTTCGAGAATGCACTCTACGCCCGGGAAACCGAGTACATCCTCAGCGATTACGTGTTCTCTATAATTGCGATTGGGCTGGCGATCGAGTTCACACGGCGCACTACCGGCTGGATTATGCCCATACTGATCATCGTCAGCCTGTCTTATATCCTCTTTCTTGGCAGATATATCGGCGGTGTGTTCTCATTTCCCGGTCTTAGCCTGGAAACTGTACTCTATCGCAGTTTCTTCACCAGCGAAGGCATGTTCGGGCTAACCGCCAACATCTCTTCCACGTTCGTGTTCATGTTTATTATTTTTGGCTCATTTCTATTACGCTCAGGCATGGGAGATTTCATCGTCGATATGGCCCATTCACTGGCCGGCCGCTTCACCGGTGGTGCTGGCCTGGTTGCCGTGATCGGCTCCGGACTGATGGGTTCGGTGTCCGGCTCTGCCGTAGCCAATACTGTCTCAACCGGTGTAATTACCATACCGATGATGAAGAAGTCCGGCTTCACCGCAAGGTTTTCGGCCGGCGTGGTGGCCGCGGCCTCAACCGGTGGCGCCTTGATGCCTCCAATAATGGGGGCAGGTGCCTTTGTTTTAGCCAGCTATACCGGTATATCCTACCTTACTATCATTGCTGCCTCTGCCTTACCCGCAGTGTTGTATTTTTTGACTGTTTCCTATTTCGTTCGCATCGAGGCGAAACGTCTCGGCATAACACCAACTGCCCAGAGCGACTCCGAAAAAATTTCCGACGTGTTAGCCAGAGGCTGGCATTTCATCATTCCCCTTGCGGTATTGGTCGGCACTCTGATAGCAGGCCGAACGCCGACGACTTCCGCTGCCTTTGCGATCATTACCGTCATCGGTGCTTCCTGGCTCTCACCAACTCCCATGCGCCTGCCGGACATATTCGATGCCCTGGTAGACGGGGTCAAAACCATGGTGTTCATCGCCCTGTTGCTGGTCGCGGTGGGCATTTTTATCAATGTGATCACCACGACCGGCGTCGGTAATGCCTTCTCATTGATGATCGCGGAGTGGGCTCAAGGCAGCCTATTGATCACGCTGATTCTGGTGGCTCTGGCATCTCTGGTAATAGGCATGGGCCTGCCGGTGACGGCCTCCTATATCGTTTTAGCCACGCTTTC
>JADFIJ010000023.1 GCA_022566775.1 Pseudomonadota bacterium
ACTAAGTAGCAGATCTCGCTTCTCTGACCACTCAGGGCAATCGTCTATGAGTTTGTCTAACTGCTGGTCGATCTTGCTCACTTCATTCTGTATCGATTTGAGGATTCGCTTGATCGGGCCCTGTACGGCCTTTGGCATTCGGGTTAAGCGATTCTTTTGCATTGTGCTCATGCCCAGGCATTGACTTCTAACCGCAATAAAATCACTGATCTGCTGTAATTTAGCGCATCTCAGGACAGTAAGCCGTGGCTTTAACGCTTCCCCAAAATGAGCAATATCCTGCGCATCCAATTTGTCTGTTTTGGCCACCCTGCCCGTAGATTTGGCGAAATCACGCACCTGGCTGGGATTGCACACCACCAGGGGCAGTCCTACCTTACGGGCAGCCTGGACAAAATTGGTCTCAAGCCGGCCTGTGGCCTCTATGAGCACACGGGTGGGATTTAGCCCTGCAAGCCGTCGCGCTGCTGCCAGAGCCTCCTTTGGAGTATTTGGGTAGGAGAAGTACTCTCTTGTGGCCCTGACATTGAAGTCCAGTTGAGCCTGACCGGTGTCGATACCGACATTAATTTCATTGTTTTGGAATACGTTCATACGTTAAGCTACCCCTGCCTTGCTATACGGGCTCGGGGTCCTCATGACTATTCGAGTTGTGCCTAATAGAGTTCTGTAGCGCTTACACTTAATACCGGTTTTTTAAACCTGGGCGTTAACAAGCTGCTACAGAATGGCCTTCGGATTGGCGTCCGAAGGTGGGCCCCAATTTACCCGTTTACAATGAAGAATGAAAAGACAAGCAAAGGCACCAGAACAACCATACAAGGGCGTTATGCGGCTACTTGACATATCATATATAGTATATATACTGTTTATGATATGTGGAGAATATACGAACACAAAGACTTAGTTTCTCAGAAGCGGAGGCTTCCTTTAGAAATACGCAAGAAGTATGAGAAATGGAAAGATATTGTGTCTATCTCTGGCCCTCAGGGTCTACGCCTCATCCGAGGTTTCAGAGATAAAGCATTGCGTGGAGATTGGAAGGGTTTTCGTTCTTCCCGCTTAAGCACCCAATACCGGATTATTTACAAAATTGAAAAAGACATGATTTTGATCAAGGTTATGCGTATTAGCGCTCATGACTATGCTAGGTGACATTATGAAAGATTATAGAGAAGCAAAACGTGAGATCGAAGTTTCGATCGGTGAATCTTTACGAATTGTTCGCGAGTTTCAGGAGCTTAGCCAGAATGGTTTAGCCTTATTAACTAACATACCGCAATCTACTCTTTCGGCAATTGAAAACGACAGGGTCAATTTGGGCGTAGAGAGGGCGAAAGTCCTCGCGAGGGCTCTAAAGTGCCACCCTTCTGTGTTGGTTTTTCCAGGATGGGATGTAGCCCAAGAGTCCGCCGCATAGCAATCAGTTCTAAAGCGACAAACCACCGCTTGGCTTGCGCCCTAACAAGGACGTTATGTTTCTAGTTAAACAAAGTGTCCCCAGATAAACAGATTTCAGAGATATATAGGGTTATGGCAACAAGAATAATCAAAATTCTGCTCGCCCTATCCGCAGCAGCCTGGGGACTAATTGGAGGGATTAGAAACTTGTACGATTATCCATCAGGAGTCGAGTTCGCGGCATTCTTGCTTTCTGTTGAAGGAACGGACTCTATTCGGGGTCTCACACATCCAATATTTGCGCACATCGGCTATGCATTCGTATGGATATCCAAATTTGTTACTTGCGCTCTGTGTGCGCTCGGAGCAGTGGCGCTATGGTATTCACGATTAGGTGCCCCTGCTGAGTTCTCAAATGCTAAAGAAAAAGTTTATCTTGGAATTGGAATATCCATTTTTATGCTCTTTTTTGGATTCATGGTTGTAGCAGGAGCTTTGTTTGCGCCTTCCCAAATAAGCGAAGTAAAAACTCTTTACTTTGAGTACACAACTTTCCAACTAATTGGTTTAGGAATGATAATGCTTTTCCTCAATTTACCAGAACGGGAACTATAGGCGTGCAGCGAATAGCATGAGTAATAGAAACAAAACAAACAAATCAAGGAGATGCTCTGCGCGCACTCTTTATTAAAAGCGCTATGTGTCTCGTTTTTTCGCATTTCAACCATTCGGAATAGGTAGTGCTAGTTAGTTAGAGAAATACGTACTACAACTAAATGAAGAAGAATTGACTATGAAAAGAATTTGTTTGAAATCCATTATTTGTGGATTTGTTCTAGGGTCGATTCTGTTTGCGATAGCTCCTCTTGGTTTAGGTATCTCTCTAATAGAATTCTTAAAACCGGTTCTCGCACCTGGGGCATTGATAACACCACTGATTTTCGGAAACAGCGCTGGGGCGATAACAATCGTTGTTGCTCTTACGATAAACGGAGTAATGTTTACGATACCATTTTTGTGCTATTTCTTAACTAGGAAGAGCTCAAGTTCTTGAATATCCAGAGAATTCAGAAATAAAGAAAGTGAGGTCAAGATGCCGCATAACAAACAAATTAAGGCAATAAAGCGATGCGTCCATACGCTTTATTAGGAGCGTTATAGGTCAATAAATAAAAACATATGGCCAAGTTGTATTTTGAAAAATTATCTCAGTTAATATCTGATCTCGACATTGAAACCGAGGTATCTGCCAAGTTGGAGACTAAACACTTTTTCCGCGGCGCTGCGCTTTACGCCAATAAAGTAATATGCGTTTCATGGTCTCCAGGAGGCCTTGCATTCAAATTACCAGAATCGGAAGTAGATAGGTTGCTCTCAAGTGGCAAGGCTAAACCCCTAAAATACTTTGTAAAGGGACACATTAAGGAAGGCTACGCCATGTTTGAAAACCCCGAATCCTCAAAGAAGGCGCGTTGGAAAAGTTACTTTTTAATGGCAATAGGTTGCACACTCTGAGGCAACCTATAGCAAGCACATTAAATACGCTCCCTTCGGTTACCGGAGCTCCGCTTCGCTAATGCCGTTTATGTGAACGCTAGGTATCATTTGAATAATGGTGGTACGCGGTAGTAGTTTTGTATTGAACAAGGATCTATGATGAATTGGAAAGCCATAGGTGCAATTGGGGAGATTGTCGGTGCAGGCGGAACATAACAATCAAATCAAACAGATAAGCTACGCGCACTGCTTATTGATGGCGTTATCTGCGCAGAACACTTGCGTAGCTCAAAGTGAAAGAATGGTATCACTCTATGAAAACTGAACTCGTAACCACTCTTAAGCGCCAACCCACAAAGATCCTAGCGGATTTACGCAGTACTAAGGAGCCGGTCCCCATTACAGAGCACGGTAAACCTTCTGCATATCTACTCAATGTAGACGACTATGAGATGATGCAAGACCGACTCAAAATCCTGGAGGGCATTTCTCGAGGAGAAACTGCGATTCTTGAAGAGCGAATTCATAGTCACGCGAAGGCCAAAGACAAGATGAGTAAATGGCTGAAATAGTTTGGACCGAACCAGCATTAGACGATTTAGAAGAGATTACCAATTACATTGCCCTAGATAAGCTAAGCGCAGGGTCTTGTTCAAAAGATCTTTGATCGTGTCGAATTACTAGGCCAGTCGCCCAATGCCGGAAGGAAACGACTGAGTTTTCTCGTTCCAAATACAAAGAAGTCATTTTCAGCCCATGTAGAATATTTTACCGTTTCATTGGCGACACCGTTTATGTACTACATGTGATGAGAGCTGAACGAGAAATGCGTAAGTACATGCTTCAAGACCGAATTCTAAAGGGCAGATAACAATCAGTTCAAAAGGGCGTTATGTGTTTCGAAGCATTGACCACTATGAGATAAAGAACCAGCACTAAACTTACAGAACTTGGAAATAAAAATGAAAATCACCGGATTACAAGTATTCTATTTTGTTCTAGCTATAGTCGGATTAATCGTGACTTGGTATTTCAATTTGCAACCGCGGGAAACTGGGTTCATCGCCGATTTGTACACGAATTCTGCATCATCTTCAATTGCAAACGATCTCTTTGTTGTGGTAGCCGCATTCTTAGTCTGGTCATTTATTGAAACAGGCCGCCTAAAAATTTCATATTGGTGGTGGGCTGCATGCTTCATATTCACTTTCTTAGTTGCGGCGGCCACTACAGTACCGCTTTATCTTCTCTTGCGGGAACGCCGCTTGATTGCAATCGAAGAAACGAAAGGAGAAGAGCATGTGGTGCCCCAACCTTAGGAGCAGGATTAGAAGTGGGAACAACACATAACAGTCAAATCAAGGGTGATGTAGCACTGCTTGTTACGCGCCGATTGAGGGCGATAGGCGGCTGGTATGTCGGTGCGCCTGATTGGGAGAAAACAATCAATGTATGTCAACACATATGTTCTCAGTGTTCCTGAGGAAAAGAAGGATGACTACGTCCGCATAGCAAATTTATTTGCTGAGGTTGCCAGGGATTTCGGTGCGATAGAGATTTTTGAAAATTGGGAGCTTGATGTGCTAGACGGCGAGCACACTGATTAATGCAAGGCGGTTAAAGCCGAGCCGGGCGAAAAAATTGTGTTGTCCGGGGTCGTTTGGCCGGACCGGGAAACAGACGCTAAAGCGCATAAGGGCATGTTTACCGACCAACGGATGATTGAAATTGGTGAAATGCCATTTGATAGCAAGCGCATAATTCTTGGCGGGTTTGAGCCAATCCTCACATACCGAAAGGCCGAGGATTAGGGATGCGCAAGCATGGTCAAGAATTGTTGGTACCGCCCAAATCCTGATGATCTGCAGTTGCTAGGGTCTAATTGGCGGCGAGATGTTTGCCATAGACGGTCGCAAGATGTCTTCCAGTGCATCTAAGTAGTGGTTTGGCGCGCATGCGCAGATGGCTATGAATTATGAGAAGATAGATCGGCAAACGAAGGCTGCTATTTTATTGGGCTCTGGATTCGTATGTGGATCAGTGGCCGCCAAGGTCCTGAATAATCGATAGCAGCAAGCGGAAGGCCTCGGTACCTGGATGAATCCAATCCATGTGCCCGGCATCGTCTAATAGTATGCGCCGAGTGCCCTCAAGTTGAGCCTGGACCAGTGGAACGATTTCATCTGCGGTTCCCTGCAGGAGATAGGTATTGATGTGAGGTATTTTCCCGGTCGGATTGGCGAGCTCATAACTGTCCGGTAATTCTGCGTAGTCTCCTCCCATAAATTGCGGAGTCGCAGTTTCGCAGTCATTGCTACCCCTGGCGTAATCTACAATATTGCTGATCGCCGCCAGTCCGATTACGGCAGAGGCATCGGTGTAGGTGGTGCCGGCGAGCAGAGCCAAATGTCCCCCCGCCGAGTGACCGATGAGAATTATGTCGCGGGTATCCACGCCGTAACTCTCGAGGTTTTCCGCATAGGCCAGACCGGCGGAAATATCGTCATATGTTCCGGGCCAACCGCCGCCGACATCCCCGGTACGGCGATATTCCAACGACCAAACTGCGTAGCCGGCCTGCGACAAGGCGGTACTGAGGGGGAAACTGTGGCGGATATCGTAGGCATTTAACCAACAGCCACCGTGAACAAATACTATCAGAGGGTAAGGAGGTGACACCGCTGTCCCAGGCAGCCAGAGCAGACCATACTGCAGTGCATCATTTCCATAATACAATTCGATGCCACTGCCACCGTGAGGCAACGCCATCACACTTTCAAAGCTTACGTTACTGGGTACGTCTGCATAGTCAATAGTATGGTCCACTCGACACTGTGAGGCGCCGAGCACGAGAATCAGTAAATAGAAAGTATTATTCCGCAATTTGATCAGAGGTTCCCTAGCGGGCTGTTGAAAAGCTTTCTGCGTTGCCGCTGCGAACGGGATTGGCTTAAGCCCTAAGCTAACCAATCACTTCCCGGTACAAGCGCTGAAGATTCAGGCCGAAGAGTTTCTCGAGATCGCGCGCATTCATACCACGCCCTGACAAACCATCCCAGATGGTCTCCATCCGGCGTGGCCCATTCAATTCCTCGAAGTACAGTGGCCACTGTGAGCGATCGAAGTTCTCACCTTCTTCACGTTGCAGCTCTGCCAGGTATTCCTCCGACAACACCAGCCGGCGGTGATCCCGATCACTGCCGATACAGACGTGATCAATTCCACCTACGGTGATGGCATGTTCGATGTGCTGGTAGTAGAAGTGCACCGCATCGTCGATCTGTTGGGTCATGAACGGCCGCATCTGGGTGACGCCGAAGAGGCCCCCTTTGTCCGCTATCGCCCGAATATTCTCATCTGTGGTATTGCGGTTATGCTGAAACAGCGCCTTGCAGCATGAATGAGAAGTGATGACGGGGGCGCTCGATGCGGCGATGGTATCAGCCATGGTCCCCATGCTGGCGTGAGACAGATCGATCAACATGCCGACATCGTTCATCTTTTCGACGAGTTCGTGGCCGTATACCGTTAATCCTGATCCATTGAGCTCATTGCAGCCGGCCCCGGCCCAGTTCTGGTAGTTATAAGTGATCTGGCTGGAGCGCACACCGAGGCCATAGAATACATCCACGTTATCGACATCCTTGCCGAACTGAGTCGAATTCTGGAACAGGTAGAACAATGCGATTTTGCCCTGCTCACGCGCCTTGTGAATATCATCAACCGCCGTCGCCTTCATCCAGAACGCAGACTCTTTGGCGATGAGGCGGTCATACTCCAACACGCCGTCAATTGCCCATTCATAGGCCTCTGCCTCGAAGGACTTCGGGTCACAAAGGGTGACAGTGACGGCATTAATGCCTGAATCGATCATTTCCAGGCACAGTTCATCGGTATATACCTCCCGAATCTCCCCCATCGCATCGATGATGAGAGCGTCCTGTGTGGGGGTGCCGGCGGCAAAGGCTGAGAGCTTAAAGCCAGTCGCAGCTACGGACACGGCGCCAGCGGTGGCGCCCAGGGTAAATTGGCGTCGGTTCATCATGTTGTTTCCCTGGCAATCCTTACTCCAGAATGTGGCAGAGGTTAATGGCTGATGCCTCCATCAATTACTGAGTCTGGTGTGTAGTGCAACAATTGGACACCCACAAATCATATTTTGTGGGTGTCCACTAATTTGCATATTTTGTGGGTGTCCACTAATTTGAATCATATTTTGTGGGTGTCCACTAATTTGTTTATTTCCCATCCAATTTTTTCCCATTATTTCGTTAGTCAGGCAGGCTAAAGGCCACCAATTGTCCCGGTGTCTGCAAGATGATGCGCTGTTTGCCATCGTGCATGTATGACATCAAGCCGTACATGCCGAGACCAGGCGATTCCACACTCCCCAGCCTTTCACCGGTCGCCTTGTCTATCGCAAACAGATAGGGCGTCACGCCATCGTCACCAATAGCCGTGTGTAATAACATGCCCGGGGTCACCATCAGGGCAGAGTGATTGATATTTCCGGTGGGTGGAATATCGATGCCCTGTAGCGCGGGGTGTTGCTGAACGAATCGCGGCGTGCCGCCATTGGGAATCCACCACAAATGATCCCCGGTATTGAGATCGATTGCGGTAATTCGGCTATAGGGCGGCTTTTCCAATGGCAGGCCCTGCGGACCTCGCACGCCATTGGGTGTGCCCAGGCCAACCGCGTAGTCGGCGATGGTGGTGCCGGTTGGCCGCTCCAATAGCAGGTCCCGTTCTTCCCCAGGCACGATTGTGCGCCAGCCGCAATTAGTGCGTGAGATGGTATAGATGATGCCGGTAGATGGATCCGCCGCCGGGGGTCCGGTGATATTGGTGCCGCCCAGTTCCCCCGGGCACCAGGCCGAACCGATCAAGCCCTGGGGGTTGTCCCTATGCATCGGTGGATTGAAGATGCTCCCCAGCCGATAGTCGGAAACAATTTCCAGGGCCTCGGCCCGCAATTCCGGCGTAAAATCGATTAAACCGTCCTCGTTCAGAACTTGTATGTCGTAGGGAGCCGGCTTGGTGGGAAAAGGCTGGGTCGGAGACAGCTGCTCCCCCGGCACCTCCGACTGTGGTACCGCCCGTTCCACGATGGGCCAGATAGGCTCGCCGGTTTCCCGATTGAAGGAGTAGAGAAACGCCTGCTTGGTGGCCTGGAATACGCCGGGGATCCTGCGCCCATCTACGGTGACATCCATCAACAAGGGCGCGGTCGGGGTGTCGTTGTTCCAGACATCGTGATGCACCATCTGGAAGTGCCAACGGCGCTCACCGGTGGCTACGTCGAGCGCGATGAGGCTGGCACTGAACAGGTTATCTCCGGGCTGAAAGCCGCCATAAAAATCGATTGTGGCCGCATTGGTCGGTATGTAGACGATGCCCCGCTCGGGATCGGCTGACAACGGTGCCCAGGAAGAGACGTCACCGGTGTAGGACCAGGCATCATTTTCCCAGGTCTCGTGGCCCACCTCGCCGGGTCGCGGAATCACATGAAACTTCCACTTGTACTCACCCGTCCTGGCGTCGTAGGCCAGAATATCGCCGGGTACATTCTCCTGCCTGGTCTGGTTATAACCCTGCTCCGCAGAATTGCCGACGATGATGGTGCCGTTAACGACGATGGGCGGTGATGAGTTGGTAATATAGCCAAGCTCCAGAGGAATACCGATGTCCGGGTCATAGGTCTGACCGGAATCCAGCCACGGACCCCAATCTGAAATCAAGTCAGGAAGTAGATCGACAACACCGGTTTGGGGAAAATCGGTCAATGGGACCGGAGATCCCCAATTCTCTAGGGGCGCACCGGTGTTGGCATCCAGCGCATAGAGGAAAAAGGCCGGGGTGATGATGAAAACCACTCCCCTGCCATCTATTTCCGCATAGGCCACGCCCTTGCCCCAGGCTGCCCGCATGGAGTATTCCCAACGAAAGGTATTCGGTTCCCGAAATGTCCACAGGGTCTCTCCGGAAGCGGGATCTATCGCTACCACGTGGCGGCGGGCGCCGGCGACAGTGAAGAGCTTGCCGTTTGCATACACCGGGGTGGCGCGAGGGGGTGTGGTGCCGAAGCTGGTGTCGCTCCAGCTCCACTCCACTTCCAGATCCTCGAAATTCGCAGCATCGATCTGGTTCAGGGGCGTGGAACGGGTGTGCCCGGCGTCGCCACCGATATAGCGCCATTCCTCGGGCGATCCGGTCCTGTCATTGACGTGTTGGGCCATGGCCGGGGCGGCTACCGCAAACAGCGCTAGCAAGGCCAAGAAGTAGTGAAAAATTAGTCTCGCCAAACATCGCTGTTGGCTGCTAGTGGAATTGCCGGACATGGAAACCCTCCTTTTTTGGTAGTCACGATTCAATAGAATTAGCTACTTCAGGTTTATGTTCTCCAGGGGCATAAAGGGCACAACGCTCCGGCTCCCCTGAGTTCAGCACTGGCGTGGATTCCAAGCCAGTGCTGAATCGAGGGGGTACAGCGGCGGATACGTGGGATGTGGGCTGGTCGCTCCGACATCCCCGGCTGAAACCTAGGCCAACGCCGTCTCAAACAAGTTCAGCAATCGACCCCAGGCTCGTTCCGCCTGGGCTTCGTTGTAAACCTGAGAGTCCGGTGGACACCAGCCGTGAAGTGTCCCTTCATACACCTCGATCTCCGCAGATATGCCGGCGGCGGCATAACTCTGTCTGAGGGTGTCCTTAGCCTCAGGATCATTCTCGTCATCATTCTCGGCAACGCAGTGCAGCATCGATGCTCTCATGGCAGGGATTAGCAGATGCGGGCTATTGTCGGCATCCGTGGCCAGACCGCCACCGTGGAAGGTAGCGCCAGCACCCATGCGAGCGGGTACCGCCGCCATATTACGCATCACCATCGGACCGCCCATACAGTAACCGGTAGTGCCGATCTTACGGCTGGTATCCACTGCGCCTTGTTGATCCAGCCAGCTCACCATCGCCAGGGAGTCGGTAAAATGCGTGTCGGCATTGAGGTTGCGCGCCATCGGCAGAACATGATTGCGAACTTCCGGAGTGCCGAAGCTGGCACCCTCTTCTACCACGGGCGATCGCGCATCGCGGTAGAACGGATTTACCACCAGTACGGAATAGCCTGATTGCGCCAGGCGTTTGCCCATGTCTCGGAAGGCCGGGCGCAGGCCAAGAATATCTGGCCAGACGATAACCGCGGCATGACTGCCACTGGAGGGGTGAACGAAGTAGCAGTCGGCCACACCATCGGCGGTCGCTACTTCCACATCGGTTTCGGTAACGGCCTGTGCGTTTGCAACTGGCGGCAACAATACGGCCAGGCCTACGGCAGCGGAGAGTTTGCCAAATTTACGCCGTGACATCTCTCGCGACTGATTCAGGAAATTCTCTACATCTCTTTGGGTATCTTCATCGCACATGGTTTAATCCTCTGATTCTTTCCTCGGGGGCTCTGAGGGTGATCAAGCGTTAATCTTGAGCCCAACTTATTATATTCACACCTCAGGAATATGAGAGTATTGGGGACTGAGGTAAAAAACAATACTAATTTGTCGGCCTGACGACAGACAGGCACGGCTGATCGCAAGCCCCCACCTATGCGGAAGGAGTCAATCCTTGTTAAGACGCAACTTCATTTATACCGTGCTGGGCGCTGCATCTGCACTCACCATCCCCCGCTTCAGCCGCGCCCAACAATCCAGTGTCACGACTGTTGCCGGTACGGGTGTCGCTGGATATGAAGCCGAAGGACCTGTCGGCCTGCCCGCTACAGCGACCCCGGTCAACAATCCGTATGGTGTAGTGGTCGGTCCGGATGGGGCGCTGTATTTCTGTGAGGTGAATACGGGTCGTATCCGGCGCCTGGATCTGGGCTCGGGGCGGCTAACTACCATCGCGGGCAGTGGTGAGAGCGCCTATAGTGGCGATGGCGGTCCGGCCTTGCGGGCTTCGTTCGCGGCGCCACACGAGATTCGCTTCGATAAGGACGGTCATCTATTCGTGGTGGAAAGGGACTCTCACACCGTCCGTCGCATCGATGGTAATACCGGCATCGTGTCGACGCTTGCGGGCACCTCTGAAGCAGGCTACTCGGGAGATGGTGGAGCCGCCAGCGCGGCACGGCTTAGACAGCCACACAGCATCGCCTTCGATGCCAGCGGCAATCTTTTGATCTGCGATATAGGCAATGGCCGCGTGCGTTCCATCGACATGGAATCCGGCATCATCACCACCCTGGCCGGCACCGGTGAGCGAGTCGCCACGCCAGACAGCGGCCCCTTGTCCGGCACACCGCTGCTGGGCCCCCGTTCCCTGTGTACAGACCCTGACGGCAATGCTTACCTGGTGCTCAGAGAGGGCAATGCAGTCTATCGACTCGACCTCCAAGGCAGCTCGCTGCAACGAATCGCCGGGACTGGCATGAAGGGCTATAGCGGTGACGGCGGTGCCGCCATCGATGCCAGCTTCAACGGACCCAAGGGTATTGCCTATTCGGCTACGGACCATAGTCTGTACATAGTAGACACAGAGAATCATGTGATTCGTCGTCTGGCATTGAGCAGTGGGATTATTGATACGATATTGGGAACTGGAGAGCGTGGCGATGGACCCGACGGCAGGCCCTTGAGCTGTAAGCTCAACCGGCCCCACGGGGTAGTGGTGCATGGGGGTGTGGTCTATGTGACGGATAGTGAGAACCATCGTATTCGCGCCGTGGCCGGAGTAGTCACCTGAGCAGAATTCTGCCCTGGCCACAGCCCCTTCTTCTCAGCCCGAAGATGGTCAAAAACGCACAACAGGCATGGCAACCCGGTTGTGCTTGGGTCAAAATGCGATGTCGAATCAAAATTTGAAACCGGGAGGTTGCCATGGCTAGCCCTCGAACACTCGCAAGCCTGTTTATTGCTTTTCTGCTTATTCCCACAGCCTTCGCACAGGCTGGCAAGCCGTCGATCTCGGACTTCGCTTTCCTTACTGGCTTCTGGAAAGGCACCGGTTTCGGTCTCTGGGAATAAAGCGGTATTCGGCGGTTTGAGTTACGAATTGATTAGCCCAGATCAACTCAGGGTCGAACTGAAATTGAGACAATCCGATGGTAGCCTCAACACCGAGGTTTTCAGTTTTACTCGTGGCGCACTATAAGCGCGTGGGTATGGGGAATTGAATCGCAGTCATCTCAGTTAGAAGGAAGCGGGTAATGAGTGAGCAACGAATCAAGGAACTCCTGGCAGAACTTCGGGGAGAACTGCAACGCACCGAGGGCGTCGATGAGGCGCTGTTGACAAGCGTCAGGACGCTGGAATCGAACATCGGTGACCTGGTGGACCCAGCGGTCGACAGCGACGAAAACACCGTGCTGGATGATGCCATCGCACTGGAAGCGGTTTTCGCTGCATCTCATCCCGTCGCTGAGAAGATTATCAGGGAACTGATCAATAGTTTAAGCCGAATTGGAATTTAATCACGACCGCGATTGCACAGCTGAGCTAGTGTCGAGACGGGCCGCGGTTGCCAAGGGCCGTGGTCTCGAACGCGTTAGTCCGATGGGTGCAACTCGACTGGTATCGCTCCCTCTCTGCCGCCGACCATGGCTGCCATGACCGAATCTCCCCAGCCGTATTTCGTCTGCATCAACTGGTTAATCGTGTCGGCCTTGTCTTCTCTCAATATCGCTGTATAGGAGGCGGTGGTGCCGTTCCGGGTCACTTGAAATTTTCCATTAGCCTGCAGTCGGCTAAACCAGCCAGAGCCATCGGCACCGACCCGCAGATACTGGTAACCGCCGTCGTCTACAATCCACAGCCGCGTGTTCACTGCCTCACCGCCTACGTCCGTGGTGTGTAGATCCACAACTTCAACTCGCTCCGATGCAATTATCGGTATCCCGACAAGGATAAAAGCCAGCCCCAGCAAGATGCCCGCGAGCCAATAAACGGTCTTCATATTATTTCCTCCAAGAGACTGGATTATACATGGCAGAATGATTACTTTAGGAGCTTCCTGACTTGTGAACAGGTCTATGGATTCGCTAGCGAGTGGACGGGGGGAAGATGAAGCGATTTTTGAAATGGTTTGGAATCATTGTCGGCGTACTGGGGCTGGCAATTGGACTGCTTTTGTTCAGCATGCGCTTTCATGACGGCCCTCTGGAAATCCTGTCTGGCGGACCCTTTAAGACCGGTGAGCTCGCCACGGTGCCCGCCGACTGGTCCTTCCTCACTGACCGTTCGACACTGGAGTTTCAAACCATGGATCCGGCGCAGTCACGCACCGTCTGGCTGGCGGTGCATGACACACGGCTGTTTCTGGTGAGTGGCTACATGAACACCGGCTACGGTGCGATCTGGAAACAGTGGCCGCACTACCTCGAGAACGACGATCGCATCATCCTTAGAATTGATGGCAAGCTCTATGAGCAGCGTCTACAGAGAATCATGAGCGGTGCCGAGGTGATTCCGGTTCTGAGTGAATTTGGTCGCAAATACGGCGCCGGCGGGCTTGCCAGCGATGAATCGGTCAGCAGCGGATCTACCTGGATGTACGAAGTCGTCTCCCGCAACTAGCCTGGATCGCGAACCAGTGCCGAAGGATGTCGAGAAAAATAGATTGGTGTCATCATAGACACAATTGGCAAAAACCATAGAAGCGAGCCCTAACATGACAACTAGAACCAGCCTTCTCAAACTGGCCGTAATACTTTCACTCACAGCGCTGCTGATTAGCTGTGGGGAGTCGGAGCCGCCAATGCCTGAGCTCAGCTTCGAAGAGTCGTTTCAGACCCGGCTTATCAACGCCCAGCCCGGCGATGTCATCGAAGTGCCCGCCGGGGTACACGAATTTACCCGCAGCCTGTCATTGAATGTGCCTGGGGTTACGCTGCGCGGCGCCGGCATGGATGTGTCGATTCTGTCCTTCAAGAACCAGGTACAGGGCGCCGAGGGCTTGCTGGTAACGGCGGATGACTTCACCATCGAGGATCTGGCAATAGAAGATACGGTGGGTGATGCCTTGAAGATCAACGAAAGCACCAACGTCATCATTCGGCGGGTACGCACCGAATGGACCGGCGGCGCCCTGACTGAGAATGGGGCCTATGGCATCTATCCCGTTCAGTGCACCAATGTGTTGATCGAAGGGTCGGTAGCCATCGGCGCCTCCGACGCCGGTATTTATGTGGGACAATCCAGTCAGATCATCGTCCGTAACTCCAGGGTGGAATACAATGTTGCCGGTATCGAGATAGAGAACTCTACCTATGCCGACGTGTACAACAACATCGTCACTAACAACACCGGCGGCATCCTGGTTTTCGATCTACCCAATCTGGAAGTTCAGGGAGGTCGGGCCACCCGCATATTCAACAACCAGATATTCGAAAACAATACCCCGAACTTCGCGCCGGCAGGGAATATCGTCGGCAACGTGCCCCCGGGGACCGGCCTGCTGGTGCTGGCCAACGACGATATCGAAGTTTTCGGAAATCGGTTTGCAGACAATAATAGCGTCAACCTGATGATCTACAGTTTCGTCCTCGGAGGGCGTACCATCGATGACCCCAACTACGATGCCTATCCCGAGAAAATCTACATCCATGACAACGAGTTCAGCGGTGGCGGCACCGTGCCTGGACATAAGGCACTGGCGGCATGGCACGCGGTAACCGGCATGGATTCACCAAACATTGTCTGGGACGGCCTGATCAAGGCCGGTGGCAGCGACGACAAGATTGTCTGCCTGGCCAATAACGGTGAGGAAAGTTTCATGAATCTGCACGGCGGTGAAGACCCTGCGGCGGTGACTTATGACACCGCCGCACACCAGTGCACACTACCGCGGCTGCCCAAGGTCTCATTCGAGATCGCCGGTGATGACTAGCAGGGAGTTGAAAAACTCTCAGCCGGCACAGTGCTGCGTTAAGATATGGCTCAAAATGCTCATTTACACCGTGTAAACTCCGCTTTTTCGCCAGATCTTGCCTTGTCTTGCACTCGACTGAGAGCGTTTCAACTGCCTGCTAGGGGACAACCTATCCTGCCTCCAGGTCTCTATCGCCGGAGAGTAAGGTGACATGGATCTGGGATGGCTACCGAGACCTGCATGAACTGCCGTCTTACTCGAACACCGCGCCGTTGCCGCGGGCGATATCCATAAACAGCACTTTGAAGTCAGGCAGGAGATAGCCTTCTTCTATCAGGCTGTCTGTGGCCGCCTCATACTGGGCTAGATAGTCATCGAATGACTTGTACAGCGCCGCGATTGAACTGCGTGGATCTTGCGACTGCACTGCGCTGGCGGTGTTGGCCGGGAAAGGAATATAGCTGCCGGACAGGCGCGCCAGTGATTTTTCGGCACCGGTGGCCGCTGCACGTAGATTCCAGGGTACGAAGGTGGCGAGAGGCACTTGTGTTAATGGCGGCAGTACGGTGCTGGCGGCGAAGTCATTGTTGTCGGTGTTCACCGCCGGCACCAGGGCGCGGTAGTGCTGAGACGAACTCACGGGATGCTTGTCGATAATGCGCTGTTGCAACCATCGATCGCCATAATCGACATAGCTCGGCGCGTAGTTTGCCGAGGGGTGATTGATGCCGCTCAGGCGGTTCCAGGCCTCGCGGTTGATGCCTTTCTCGGTATGGCTTGGAACCAGGCTGCCGTCGGATATTTTCGGGTACCGGGACGCCGGTGGTTCTTCGTCGTCAGCGACCCAGTGATACATGGCTACCAGCAGGGATTCTGAAATTGGCGCCCACATATTCGGATTGGGTGGCAGTTGTCCTGAACTTGCCTTCCTGGGCATGCCATTACCGGATCCATGCTGGGAGCCGCCTATGGTGTAGAAACGAACTTCTTCCGGCAGCACGGCATCTGCGGTGCCCGCGGGATCGGTGTGGGGCAGCGAACCTGCTCGCACCCAGTATTCATTGGAAGTCTGGATATGCATTAGCTTGGGTACAGTGTTAGAGGTGCGGGCCTTTCTCAATACGCCATCGGTGCGACCGCTAAAGGGGTCGGTGCTGTCACCATAAGTAAACGGAAACAGGTCGTTCGGATACAGGTGGTTCGAATGCTGGCCATTGGTGCGTGTGGGCATGGCGAAACGGTTGTTGAACATGCCATAGCCACTGCCGGCAATGACTGGAATGACGCCATCGAATACCTTTCGTCCTGCCAGATCCGCATTAAAGCCGTCGTACATAAACTGGCGCAGCAGGCGGCCGCTCTGGGAGTTGCCCCAGGCCACGGTGTTGCCTATTGCGGGCAAGCCCAGTTGATCCAGTTCGCTGCTGGCGTCGCCACCGAAGCGAATCAGAGACACCATGTCGCGAATGCCCGCCATGCCGGCTCCGGCCAACACCGGGTTCTTGGCTTCGTAGATGAGTTCATAGAGATACCCGGGCTGGAATCCGCCCTGCAGCTCAAGCGTGACGATCGGCTGATTGCTGTCTCGCTCGGGCTGCACGCTTAACTCGAATTGAGATCTTTCCACCGGCACCCGGGGATCATCCTGATACAGTCGCCGGCTCAGGCTCGCATCCCGTAAGCCTGCTGCCGTTGGCTCATAGGCGAGGTGTCCGCCGCCAGCAATATTCACCTCGTTGGATTCGCGTCCAACGCTGACCTCATAGCGCACCCGTCCGGTAATTGGCTGGTCCATGGACCCTACAATGGGTGCGTGCAATCGCAAACGTCCATCCTGCGGCGACAATTCATTGATCCAGCCCGTCGCCAGGTAGGTAAAACCCATTTTGCTGAGGGGATGTGCCAGTGATCTTTCCGGGGGAAAGGAACTACCGCCACGATTGTTGACGTTGTAGAGCAGACCCCCATTGGCGATAGCAGAGGACGGCACCAGCATCTTGAAGTCGGCGGAAAATTCAACCATGCCGGCAGCATTCACGGGGGCATGACCGATGTCGGTAATGGCGGCATTGGCTGGATCGGAGGGATCGATGGCGAAATACAGCACCCCATTGATGGCTTCGTAGCTGAAATCCACCGCCGAATCCGACAATGTTTCCCGGCTGGTCACTTCGATGCGGCTTACATCCGCGATTACGGTCCCGGCGCAGGCCAGGATGATGATGGCGAGACAGGCTTCAAGCGATCTAGATAGTTTC
The DNA here is from genome assembly GCA_022566775.1 of Pseudomonadota bacterium. GTDB lineage: Bacteria > Pseudomonadota > Gammaproteobacteria > Pseudomonadales > Pseudohongiellaceae > UBA9145. Next base: position 17,016 of record JADFIJ010000023.1, read on the forward strand.
ATGATGATTCCCGATTAATCCTGTTTTTCTGATTTTGAATACACATGGTTGATCACAGACAGCGAGTTTTTAACATTTCCACTCGATAGTCAACGGCCCTTGCATTTACTCTGCCGATGCGGCGACTTTCGCCGCGGCATCCAGTCTACGCTGCTTGAGCGCCGGCATCAGCGCGGTCAGCACTGAACCGATCACCAGCAGCAGCGCGCCGCCCAGCGCAAGGAAACCCAGGCGATCCGAGAACTCATAGTCTGGATTGAAAATCACCACAAGTTTCAGGGAGCCAATGGTAAAGAGGGGCGCGAGCGCCAGGGTCGCGCTCACTTTCGAGGCATCCCAGATGTTCATCGCCTCGGCAAAACAGCCGTAGGCAATCAGGGTATTGATGCAGCAAAATACCAGCAACCAGAACTGCAGCTGGGTCAACTGCAACAAACTACCTGGTGTAATAAAGGGCAGCAATACCAGGATCGAAACAACATAGATCAGAAATAGAATCTGCACCGAAGAAAAGCTGTCCAATAATTTCTTCTGCAACAAGGCATACGCTGTCCAGGTGATGGCCGCGACGACGACAATCATCACCCCAATAGTTTCCTGATTGTCGAAGTTGGTTAGTGCTACAAGTCTGTCGTTAAAGAATAATAACAGGCCTATTACGATCAGCAGCGTGCCAAATTTCTGAATACCGACGAAGGACTCTTTATAAATTACCACGCCACCAAGAATAAGAAACAGGGTCGTTAGTTGAATCACTGCTTCGCTGGTTTCACCGTTGACAAAATTGAGACTATAGGAAAAGAGGAAATAATTACTACATAAACACAGTGCGGCAATAAACATAAACCATCGGGTGCGCGAGTCGACTCGCATCAATGGCGGCAACGTATTCTTGTAGGCAAGCCAGCTGAACAGCACCACGCCCGCAACCAGGAATCGATACCAGATGATCGTTGTTGCGTCCATACCCCCCAGCAGCTCTTTTATCGCCACGGGGAGAAATCCCCACAACATGGCGGCGACTAAAGACAGGGAAAATCCTGCGACATGATTCTGAGTTGGACTATGCATGAAATTAGTGCTGCGAATTAGGGAAAGAAAATTTAGGAGAGCTTTATGTGGCGTGAGAATCGGGCGCTGAGAAATTCCATCTGGTCGGCCAGTACATTGTGATTGGACAGGTAGAGGAATTCATATTGATTGGGTACGAAGGGAATTGCCAACAGCTCCATATTGGTTTCTTCGGGCAACCTGTCGGCCTTGCGGTTATTGCAGCGACGGCAGGAAGTAACGACGTTGGTCCAGTTATCCTTGCCACCTCTCGACAGGGGTTGCACGTGATCCCTGGAGAGATCGCTAACGGAAAATTGGCCGCCACAGTATAAGCAGATATTCTTGTCACGCCGAAATAGGAATTTGTTTACCAGGGGCGGATGGAAATTATCTGTGCGTACCCGGCCAACGCAGGCAACGATGCTGGGTAACTTCAGTACGGACTGGATGCCGCGATTATTATAGCCGCCGCGAATTTCCATCACGGTGTCGCCCAGGGACCAAATCACCTGATCCTTAACCAGCAGGGTTGCTGTTTCCTCGCGGCTCAGCCAACTTAGAGGAATACCGGCCTTGTTTAATCTCAATATCTTGGCATTCATTCTACATCACCAGAATCGATAACGTCAGGAATACGAAAATGGGTCTTATCAATGGCTCCCTGAATTTTATCGGCGATTCAGGTTGGGACTGAAACATACGCCGCCGGAAACACCAGAAAAGGCGCCATTCTCACACTTAATCAGAAGATCCTTAGTAGTCTATTTGTAAGTGTGGATACTATCAAACTGTTAAGAGAACGGCACCCTAATAAAATTACTTGAAGATTTATTCAATAAAATCTAAAGTATAATCTCCCATTTTCAGGGGAAATATTTACTCCCAGCTAATCTCCTTCTTAGGCGTGCGAGCCCGCCATTGCTCATCCAGTAGCCAGTTTGCAGCAGTATAAGCGCGGCGACAAAGAGCGGTATCGTGCCCCAATCTGCGCCACCGACCTGGAAGTAAAATACGGCGTTGTAGACTCTGTCCTCAGTGGGGTGCTGTGCCGTTACCACACCTATATAGGTGCCTTTTTCTTCAAACGTATAGCTTGCGGTGTAGTACCCACCTGGCTCTATTCGAGGTGGTTCATAATAGACGGTCGCCGCCTCCAGATCCGTTATGGCTTCAAGGTCTTCCCACTTGGCATATTTTCCGACTTCGTTGATGTCTCTGACGATACGAAAATCGACGGGCATTTCCTCTAGAAACCCGTGCAAATATTCCATGACGAATACAGCGCGTGCTACGTCCGGAATGTCTTCACAGTACTCCCGATTTGCTCGTGTCTGAGGTTGGTACACGGTGAAATGGGCCTGCAGGTAATCGATACTGATCAGGCAGAGATCTTCTTCGAAGGCCACACCACCATGTGCCGCCGCGCCGTTGGCCGACAGGCAAAGTATGATCGACAAAATTAGCCGGAAAAGTCCCGATCTTATGCCGGGGAATTGTGTAAGCTGCCGCGTTGCCTGAATCATTCTGGAAAACATTATTATGGAAAAATGGCGCCCGGAAAATTATAGGACTGCAGAAAAAGGGCGCCACCATACCATGTTTGCACTATCACGGCGAACGGTGAGACCTATCGATGCACAGAAACGCATGGTCAGGAGGGTCTTGCGCGGGTACTTCCAATGGTCTCACCAGGGAATAACGCTGCCATCGTAATTGAAGAAGCTGCCGGATTGCTCAATACCGAGGCTATCGATAACGCCCATCATGCCAGCTACACTGGTCGCGGTATCGATCAGGGCATTGGGGCCACCCATATCCGTCAGCACCCAACCTGGATGCAACACCGCCGCCTTGAAACCTTCGCTGGCGAGATCGACTGCGAGGCTCTTGACGACGGCATTCAATGCCGTTTTTGAACTTCGATAAATATAGGAACCACCACCGCTATTGTCATCGATCGATCCCATCTTCGAAGTCACGTAGAGTAGCTTCTTATCGACACCGACTCGCAACTTATCGATTAACAATTGCGTGAGCAATATCGGCGCGATCGAATTTACCTGCAGAACAGACATCCATGTCTCCCCATCGACGTTGCCGAAGCTGGCGTCCCGGGGGCCATAGACTCCGGCATTATTGATGAAGATATCGATAGCATCTGCAGCAAGTTGTTGTGGGAATTTTTGTAGAGATTCCGTGCTCGCTACATCCAGCTCCAGCACTCGCAGCTGCCGATTTTCTTTTTGCAGCTGCTGCAGCGCCGGGGCAGAATCCGGGTGCCGGCATGTCGCCAGCACGGTGTCACCCCTGGCCAAAAGCTGGCGGACAAATTCCAGGCCAATACCTCTGTTAGTGCCGGTAATGAGTACTGTAGTCATCTCTACTCCCGTAAGGTCTAACTATTTGAGCCATGGGCTGCGCCTTAAGAATTTCCAGAAGACACTAACAGCATGTTGACTGTGGGATAGAATACGAGGGGGTATCTGATCCATTCTTACCACAGATTTCTTCAATCCTGCGCCGTCATACTGCCCCTGTCCAATTTCGTAGGGAGTAATAAATTCGTCTACATCTTGAGCATAGATATTGAAGATTACAATAACACCAAACAGGGCGCAGTAAGTTTCTTGACCAAAGATTTCATAACGAATCCTCCGGAGAATAAGAATTACTATATCAGAACAGAATAAGGGCTAAGCTTTTTGATGTCCAATCAAATGCCTGTAGCAGGGGTTAAGATCGCAGTCAATCGACAAAGCTATCAATTACAGCCACAGCCGCCATTTGCTATACTGCCACGCGGCCTCGATAGCCGCGTTTTGCTATCATCCAAGCGGAGAGATTTATGCGTAGTACTCTGAGCTGCCTGATTACCGCAGTTATCGCGACCTCGGTCCTGGCCCAGGATCCGGAAGAGATCGTAGTTGTGGGCATAGTCCCCGCCGGCGCCGGCATGGATAGGGACAAGATTCCGTTCCCCGTGCAAGTCGCCAATGCCAGAGACCTCGAAACTGTCAATGCGCTGAGTATTGCCGACTTTCTTAGACAAAGTTTTAGTAGCGTCACTCTGAATGATGCTCAGAGCAATCCCCTGCAGCCGGATCTTCAATATCGCGGTTTCACTGCATCTCCTCTGCTGGGTCTGGCTCAGGGAATTGCAGTCTATCAGAATGGGATTCGCATAAATGAGCCACTGGGCGATGCCGTTAACTGGGACCTGCTGCCCCAGTCCGCTATTCAGAGCATTACTCTCAGCGGCGGTGCCAACCCCCTGTTTGGACTCAATAGCCTTGGGGGCTCCCTGGCTATCGATATGAAAGATGGATTCAGTTTTACCGGAAGCAGTGTCGAATTCAGCGCCGGCTCCTTCGGGCGGACGATCGCTAATTTCCAGAGCGGTGGCAACGATGGCACAATTGCCTGGTATGGAAATCTGGATTATTTTGCAGAAGATGGGTGGCGTGATGCATCCGAATCCGATGCCATTAATTTCTATGGCAGCATCGGTTGGCAATCTGAAGCCACCCGGCTCAACCTGAATTATCAATATGGCGAGTCCGAACTCATTGGCAACGGGGCATCTCCTGTCGAACTGCTGGCGCTGGATCGAAAAGCACTCTTTACCGGGCCTGACATCACCGAGAACGATATGCAGATGCTCAGTTTCGATTACGCGGTAGAACTCAGCAGCAATATCAGCTTCGGTGGCAACTTTTTCTATCGTAAGAACAAGACTGATTCCATTAACGGAGATGGCTCCGACCTGGCAATTTGTGCATTCAACGGCACGGATATATTGCTTGAAGGTCTCGAGGATGACGACCTGGAGGCCTTGGGTTTGGATATGGATGCGCTTTGTGAAAGTCAGTTTGCCAGTGCTGATGCATTGGAAAACTTTTTGAATGCCAGCGCCCAGACCCTGGGCTTAGACGAGGAATTTATCCTGCAAGGATTTGATGATGACGATCTGTCCGGAACCGGCGTGCTGTCTGATGAAGCCATCAACAACCTGAGTCATCGCAATCAGGAAAGCACCGGCGCCGATTTTCAATGGACGCTACGAGGATCTGTTCTCGGTTACTCCAGCCAGAGCGTGCTCGGTGGTGCCTACTTCAGAGGTCGATCCGATTTCGAATCAGTATTGGAGCTGTCGAATCTCGACCCCATTACTCGCCTTACTACCGGTCTCGGTGTGGGTACTTTCGTCAATGAGGAAGCCACCTCGATAAGAACGGAAACCGAGTCTTTGAGTCTTTATGCCACTACCACACTGGACTTGAGCGACACCCTCACGCTAACCCTCTCCGCAAGAGCCAACGATACCGATGTCACCCTGCGTGATAAATCTGGCGAAAGACCCGAACTCAATGGCAGCCATGGCTACTTCAGAGTCAATCCTGCGATAGGACTGACCTGGCAGATTGACAGCAATCACAACCTGTACTCATCCTATAGCGAGTCGTCGAGGGCACCCACGCCGATCGAGCTGTCCTGTAACGAAGGCATATTTGATCTGGCAGTGGAATTTGCAATCGCCGCCGGCGAGAACCCGGATGATGTAAATTTCGAATGCCGCCTCCCCAATGCCTTCCTCGCTGACCCGCCCCTCGACGACGTGATAGCCAAGAGTTTCGAGATTGGCGCACGGGGTTTTCTCGGCGATATACGCTACTCTCTGGGCCTGTTCCACACCACCAACCATGATGACATCCTGTTCCAGACCACTGGCCGTTCGACCGGACTGTTCGCCAACGTCGATAAAACCAGGCGTGTCGGAGTTGAAAGCAGCTTGCAGGGCCAATGGCAGAATCTAAAATGGATGCTTGCCTATAGTTTTGTGGATGCTACTTTCGAAGCTGACTTTCTGACTCTGAGCCCCAATCATGATTTTGCCAATGAAGATGGCGAGATCGGCGTTCGCCGCGGCGACCGCATTCCTGGCATTCCCCAGGACCAATTCAAGTTGATAGCGCAGTACCAGGTTGTGGACAGCCTCAACATCGGTCTCGATATAATCAGCAATGGCGGCCAGTTTATTCGTGGGGATGAATCGAATCAACTGGATGAGGTGGATGGCTACACAGTGGTGACCCTGCGGGCGCGATATAGTATTAGTAACAAGTTGGAAATTTTCGCCAAGGTGGACAACTTGTTCGATGCAGAATTCGAAACTTTCGGCCTGCTCGGTGAAGAACCCGGCGAACTGGATGTGCCCCTTATTGCCGGCATGACAATCCCCGTGTTCCTCGGTGCCGCGCCACCGCGGGCCGGATTTATCGGGATTCGTTATCGGTTTTAAATAGGGCATCACTGTATTATTCAGAGCTGCCCTCGCGACAGAGAACGGAGCCGTGGAATGAAAACCTTGATCACCCTGTGTTTGCCGCTGGTGATGATCGGCCCGGTCTCGGCGGTAGCCGCTGAACAGCGCGCTGGAGATTTTTCGCTGTTCGATCAGCGCGGTGACTATCACCAGATGAGCCGGTATAACAATCGGCGGGGCATCGTGTTACTCATCAGAAGCAGCGAATGTTCCATGTCCTTAGAAGTCGCCCGCGCCTACATCAAAGTTAAGACAATGTTTGTGGACCTGGGATTTGAATTCATGATGCTGGACGCCAGCACATCAACGGATGGTGACAGGATAAGCCGGGAAACAGGCCAGCTGGGTTTGGATCTTCCGGTGTTAATGGACGAGAATCAGGCCGCGTCCAAAATCCTCGGCGTCAGGAAAACCAATGAAGTGATAGTTTACGACCCCAGGAGTCTGCGGGTGATTTATCGAGGTTCCGCCGATAGCCACCTGGAACTGGCATTGTTCTCCATCCTTGCGGGCGAACAAGTCATGAATTCCATAGGTAATTCCTCGGGCTGTGAGCTCGACTACAGGGCAGCCGAAAATCCCTGAGCACTAAACGGGATATTAATCGCCCCCACCCCCTGTTCTCCGACTATTAAAAAGGCCACAATGCTAGACTGACCTTCACTCGGCGGGCTCATTCCTGCTATCTATCCAAGGAACCTCTGATCTCACTACATGACAGACAATAGCGACACCCCCCTGCTAGGAGACATCCGTGTAATTGAAGTTGCCTCCATGGTATTTGCGCCGTCTGCCTGTGTGGTGCTGGCAGATTTTGGCGCGGAAGTGATCAAGGTCGAACCCCTTCACACCGGTGATCTGAATCGAAACTGGCACAAGATTCACGGCCTGCCTGTTTCCGACATGGCCTACCCTTTCCAGGTGGACAACCGCAACAAGAAGAGTATCGCGTTGGATCTCAAATCCGAAGCCGGCTATGAAGTCTTGCGCAAATTGGTCACCAACGCAGATGTGCTGGTTACCAACTACCGTCTCAAGGCCCTGCAGCGCTTGAAACTCGAATACGAAACCATCAGAGCCATCAATCCCCGCATCGTCTATGCCCTCGCCACCGGCTTCGGTGAGCACGGTGAAGAGCGACACAAACCCGGCTACGATACCGTGTGTTACTGGTCGCGCTCCGCCATCGAAACCCAGGTCTTCCCCTACGAAGGTTGGTTGAGTGCGTTCCCCTATGGCGCCGGCGATCATCCCAGTGGCATGACCCTGTTCGCCGCCATCATGACCGGCCTGTATCGGCGTCAACAGACGTCAGAGGGTTGCAAGGTATCTACTTCATTGCTGGCAAACGGTGCCTGGGCCAACTCGGTTATGTTGCAGGCGCAATTGTCCGGAGCCAGGTTTAAAGACAAGCGACCACGGGACAATGCTTACAATTTTATATCCTTGCATTACCCCACCAGGGACAATCGCCTGCTGAAATTGAGCATGGTCAATTCAAAAAGGGACTGGCGGCCGTTCTGTGCGGCGCTATCGCGCAGCGATTTTCTGGATGACGATCGCTTCTCTACCGACGCTGCGCGCGTCGAGAACATGCCCGAGTTAATACGCGAAATTAGTGCTACTTTCGTCACCCAGGATATTGCCCATTGGCAAAGCAAGCTGGAACAGCATGATATCCCCCATACCATAGTCGCCACCTATGAAGAAGCAGCTAACGACAAACAGAAGGCGGCCAACGACATCGTGGTGCCACTGGACCATCCCGAGTATGGCCAGATGAGAACCATTAACAGCCCCTTCGAGGTGAGTGGAGCAGACAAGATCAAACCCGGGGCAGCGCCGGGGTTAGGTGAACATACACGCGAGGTGCTAGTTGAAATTGGTTATAGCGAGGATGAAATACAGCAACTG
>JADFIJ010000191.1 GCA_022566775.1 Pseudomonadota bacterium
GACAGCCTGACATCCTGCATGACGGTAACTGTTCTCACGGCATCGAAGGGTGAGCCATCCACGTTCCTGGTGTACACCTGAATATTGTCCTGGTCTTTTCGAAGTCGCCACACATTATCGGCATAGACGCTACTCGAATCACACAACAGGAGTGAGACCACAAGCAGTACAGTTATGTTCCTCATGGCAATCACCTTAAGTTGAATCTCTTTATACCTTCAAACCCGCTCAACGCCCATTAACTTTCAAAAAAGTCGTATTCAAGTACACTAAGTCATTGAAATTCGGGAAATCGACAATGGGCAGGCATCATGTTTGAACAATTCCAGTCCTTCATTTCACCGGCTTTGACTGTTTTCGGTGACAACCCTTATATCCAGGCACTGTTGGCTGTAATACTGTCTTTCGTGGCGGCCTGGATATTCAACCGCGTCATTATCACCGGTTTGAAGAAACTGGCGTCAAAGACACATTTCGAGTTCGATGACCATTTATTCGGCTTATTACACTCACCCATCTATAACAGCATCCTGTTATTGGGCCTGGCCAGCGCAAGCCTGATCCTGGCGCCGCCCCAGTTGACTCTCAACATTATCTTCTCGGTTATCCAAACTATTGCATTAGTGGTTTGGGCCACCTTCTTCCTTCGCGCCAACCACATATTGCTGACACGCATTTCCAAAATTGAAGACAAAATAAAAATAGTCCACCCGCAAACGCTCCCCCTGTTTCTTAACCTGATCAATATCATCATTGTCGTCATGGCGGTTTACTTCCTGTTCTCGGCCTGGCATATCGACATGACCGCCTGGCTGGCATCTGCCGGCATCTTGGGTATCGCGGTGGGTTTTGCGGCCAAGGATACCCTGGCGAATCTGTTTTCAGGGGTTTTTATCATGGCCGACGCACCTTATCAAATTGGCGACTTTATCGTACTCGATACCGGTGAACGCGGGGAAGTAACGCATATCGGAATTAGAAGTACGCGCATACTGACCCGCGGCGACGTCGAGGTAACCATTCCCAACTCGGTCATGGGTAATACCAAGATCATCAACGAATCCGGTGGGCCCCATGAAAAGTACCGATGTAAGGTTTCAGTTGGTGTCGCCTATGGCACAGATATAGACAAGGTCCGTGAAATATTAATGGATATCGCTCACGCTGAAGAAATTGTTTGCTCAGACCCTGAGCCCAGGGTGAGGTTCCGAATGTTTGGCGCATCCAGCCTGGACTTTGATTTGCTGGTGTGGATAAGCAAGCCGATTTTACGTGGCAGTGTGGTGGATAAATTGAACTGCGAGATTTACCATAAGTTTATCGAGCACAACATAGAAATCCCCTATTCCAAGCAGGATTTGTACATCAAGGAACTTCCAAGCCAGGACTGAGCGAGATCCTCATGCCAGGGCGCCCTGGGCTTTGACTAACTACCGATGGTAAAACCATCGTAACTGGCATCATCCCTGGCACCGCTGGCATGGCGAAATTTTTTAGCCAACTCCTCAGGGAAGACAGCATTTTCCAATGCCTCGTGCTCGCTAATCTTGCCGCTGTCATAGAGTGCGAACAAGGATTGGTCGAGGGTCTGCATTCCTGGCTCCGGACTCTTGGCAATGGCTCGAGTAAGCGAACCCACGTCGCCCTTTGCAATCAAACCAGCTATTTCGGGCGATTTGAGCAAGATCTCCACAGCGGGCACTCGCTTACCGTCAATACCCGGGATCAATCGCTGCGAGACAACCGCCCGCAGGTTTGCAGAAAGATCCTGCAATAGTTGAGGACGTGCGGAGTCCGGAAAGAAATGGATAATGCGATCCAGCGTCTGATTTGCGTTATTGGCATGCACCGTGGCCAGGCACAGATGACCGGTATCTGCATAGGCGAGAAGTTGCTGCATGGCCTCCCGATCGCGGATTTCACCAACTAGAATGACATCTGGCGCCTCGCGCTTGGCATTTATCAAGGCATTGGCAAAGCTGAGAGTGTCCAGACCTACTTCACGCTGATTTACGACGGATTTCTTGTGTGGGTGGAGATATTCGATAGGCTCTTCTATGGTCAGGATATGACCGGTCATGGTGGTATTGCGATGGTCTATCATCGACGCCAATGTGGTGGATTTTCCCGCACCGGTGGCGCCAACCAACAACACCAATCCTTGCGCTTCTACAACCAACTGTTTCAGTATCGTCGGCAAGTTCAAATCTTCGATCGATGGAATACGGGACTTGATGTAGCGAATCACCATGGCGGTGTCACCACGCTGACGGTAAAGATGGACACGAAATCGCCCAATATACTCTACCGAGATAGCAAAATTCAGCTCCATGCCTTCTTCGAAAGATTTTTTCTGCTCGTCACTGATAATTCTGTAGGCAAGTTGCTTCACCATCCCCGGAGGCAGAGGTTTGTCAATTACGGGCGAAGTTTTGCCTTCGATCTTGATATTGACCGGTGCTCCAGTACTAAAGAAAAGATCGGAGGCCTGTTTATCGGCCATCAGTTTTAGATAGGGGTTTATTTGCATCAGCTATCCAGGCACACCTCTAGTCATAATTTTGTCGTGACCTACTCCAGACCATCAGGATTGATGTTATCCAGCTTGGCAACACGCCCGCGCAATAGCCCATAAGACCGGTAAGCGAGGGCAAAGGCGATGGCTGCTATCCCTGCGGCATGCCTTAGCGCACTGCCTCGTGGTTCCCTAGCCAGTCCATGTCCAAAACCACTTTTGTTTGTAGGATGGTGCAGAATATAGAGCATATGGGCCTGTGAGGTAAATAGATGCCTGCGGAGTCCTGCTGTAGTTCAAGAACGGATTACCGGGCACACCAGCCTACTCCCGATTCGCCAGCAAGGCACTCACCGGCGTGAGCTAACTCTTCTCCAACCATGTTATTCTAGCAGGCTGTTGAACCGCAATAATTGAAAGCTGGCGTCGGAGTATTAGGCCGACACCTTTGCCCGGACCAACTATACAGAATGGAAAATAACGCGCTGTCCTATTTCCTGCTCGCCCAGGGCTTTATCGTCCTCATCATCCTGATAGCGATCGCGGGGCTTTGGCTTAACTATAGAAACTCGAGAAAACTCTATCTCGCCATGACCTGTGCCGCAGGTTTAATCGAGGCCTCAAGACAACTACCCGATTTGATGTTGAATATCTCCCCTGAATCTCCGCAGTGGAATTTCCTTTCCGTATTGTTGCAGTTTTCCGCATCTTTCATTTTCGTCTTGGCACTTATTCGAATAAAGGGAGAAGTGGGTAGAAATAGTCTCGCGCTTATGTGTATATCGGCGTTAGGATTTGTTGTTAGCGTTGGTATTCAATTTGCACTTTATTTTCCTGAGAGCACTCAAGACCAGTACCTCTACTCTCTACCTATACTTTTTCTTACCGCCCTGATCGTTTGGCGCTCCTGGTTGACCAGCGATAAGCTCTCGCCGAGTCGATTTTTCCTGTTGATGACCAGCATATTACTGCTGGTTGTCCGCTCCGCGAGCCCAGCCATTGAATTCGGTGACACTTATCTGCTTGTTTATTATATGGAGTTATTGTTATTTCCGGTGATGATGGCGGCGCTGGTGTTAACCGAAGTGGAATTTGCCCACCATCGGGTTGAAAAGCTACTGGCGGATGAAATGCAAAGAGAAAAAGACCTGCAATTTATTCTCGATCATTCGCTGGATGTCATTTTGACAACAGATGAAGTTGGCTTATTGCGAAGCTGGAATATGAGAGCAGAACAGCAATTTGGTTACTCCGGACAAGAGACTGTTGGCAAGATTCCTATCGACGAGCTTTTTCTCGATAACTACCGGCATGAAAATGTGAGTGACCCGACTGAATTTCAGTCCCAGATGAAACATACCAATGGCGATTCTTTCTGGGTAAAAGTGAGAATGCAGACCATAGTGCGAGATGATCAGGCCTATAGCATTTATGTACTGCGCGACACTTCCGAGCTCGATCGACTGGCGGAAAGCCAGGTTGAACTGGATCGTGAACTTCAACGAGTACACAAGTTACGAGAGGCGGAAATAAAGCATGAAGACGACTGAGATGACCGTGAGACTATTATTGCTGTCGGCCCTGCTGCTTGCCTGTGCGCCTGATGCCGAGGAGGAGAGTCCAGCTGCCTTATTGGGTGAATGGCGCCATCATGGCGCCGACCATGCTTCGACAAAATACGCCCCCTTCAGTCAAATTGACGCCGGCAACTTTGCCCAACTCGAAATCGCCTGGCGCTGGAAATCTGCCGATTATCGAATCGATGAAGAGCTTCTGTATTTCACCGGCGACTATCGCGCTACTCCGCTGATGATCGGCGGTCGTGTTTATACGGCAACGAATCATGGCCAAGTGGTAGCGCTGGATGCAGCTAGCGGTGAAGAATTGTGGCTTTATGATCCGGAAAGTTATCGGGCGGGGCCACCTAATTTCTCTCCGGTACAAACTCGCGGTATCGAATATTGGACAGATGGCACGGAGCAGAGAATCTTTATCGCCACTCTGGGCAAACAACTTATCTCCATCGATATTGCCACGGGACGGCCCGATCCCAATTTTGGCGATAACGGCATCGTGGACCTGACGGCTGACCTGGGTCGTCTGGAGTTCGAAGTTCGCAACATCACCCATGGCGCCCCGCCGATTGCCGTCGGCGATACCGTGATCGTCGGCTCGAAGATATTCGACTACACCATGCAAAATCGAAGCCCACCGGGTCATGTCCGCGCCTACGATGTGCGCAGCGGTGAATTCAAGTGGCGGTTCAATACCATTCCCCAGGCCGGTGAGGAGTTTGTCGAAACCTGGGAGAACGATTCCTGGAGAACCGCAGGTAATACCAATGTGTGGTCATTCATGTCAGCAGACGATGAACTGGGACTGGTCTATCTTCCGGTCTCTACACCGACCAACGATTACTGGGGTGGCATGCGCCATGGCGAAAACGTATTCGCCGAAAGCCTGCTTGTACTCAACGCAGAAACCGGTGAACGGGTCTGGCATTTCCAGACCGTCCATCACGGCGTCTGGGATTACGATATCGCCTCCGCCCCGAACCTCATCGATATCGAAGTCGATGGTCGTCAAATCAAGGCCGTGGCCCAGGTCTCCAAAACCGGCTTTACCTATGTCTTCGACCGCGTCACTGGTGAGCCGGTTTGGCCAATCGAGGAGCGGGCGGTGCCGCAGAGCACGGTGCCCGGTGAGAGGACTAGTCCGACCCAACCCCATCCCACCTGGCCCCTGCCCTTCGAACAGATCGGCATCAGTGAAGACGACCTGATCGACTTCACTCCGGAGTTAAGAGCGGAAGCTTTGGAGATATCGAAACAGTTTGTCCTCGGTCCGATCTTTACCCCGCCCATCGTCAAGGATCAGGACGGCAAGCGGGCAACCTATGTGGTCCCCGGTGCTGCCGGTGGCGCGAACTTCCCGGGCGCCTCCATGGACCCCACCACCGCTACGCTCTACATCCCGTCACAGACACGACCCATCGGCATGTCCCTGATCGAGCCGCCGGTAGGCACTTCGGCATGGCCGTATGTCATTCAATATGTGGGCACCGAAGGTCCCCAGGGTCTGCCGCTGATCAAGCCACCTTATCGACGCATCACGGCGATTGACCTCAACACCGGAGCCCATAGCTGGCAGATTCCCTTCGGCAAGGGTCCGAGCGAGCATCCGGCCATCGCCCACCTGAATCTGGGTGACCTGGGCACGATGTTCAACGACGTTGTTGCCGAAGGCGGCATCCTCGTAACCGAGACCCTGTTGATTTCTTACCTGGCGCAAAAAGATGAGATAGATGAGAACGCCCATGGCTCGATTCTGCGCGCCCACCACAAGGACACCGGCGCATTGGTGGCAGAATTACTGGTGGAGCAACGCCTGCACGGTGCTCCCATGAGCTATATGGTCGATGGTCGGCAGTACATCGGGGTCGCCGGTGGTGGACGTGATGATGATGCAGAACTCATCGTATTTGCCCTACCTTGAGAAATAACGGGTTTCAGAAACACAGCGCATTATGAGGTCAGAATAAGATGACTCGATTAACTAGGATGTTGATAGCAAATTTCCTGTTGGTGGTTTTGTTGGTGGGCTGCGCTCCGGGCTCAGATGATGTGAGCCAGGCGGGTACCGCCGGCGAATGGCACCACCATGGTGGCGATCATGCCTCGTCAAAATATGCGGGTCTGGATCAGATCGACGCCAGCAATTTTGATCAACTCGAAGTGGCCTGGCGCTGGAAGTCTGCCGACTACCGTATCGATGAGGATCTGCTGTACTTCACCGGAGACTATCGGGCCACTCCGCTGATGATTGCAGGGCGGATTTACACCGTCACCAATCACGGCCAGGTGGTAGCACTGGATGCCGCCAGCGGTGAAGAACTCTGGCTTTTCGATCCCGAGAGTTACCGTCTGGGGCCACCTAATTTTTCGCCGGTGCAGACTCGAGGCATCGAGTACTGGACCGATGGCGAAGTAGAGCGCATCTTTCTCGCCACCCTGGGCAAGCAACTGGTCTCTATCGACGTGGCGACCGGGCTCGCCGATCCCGATTTCGGTGACAATGGTTTCATCGATTTGAAGGAGAACCTGGGTCGACTCGAATTCGAGATACGCAACATCACCCACGGCGCACCGCCTATTGCCGTGGGAAATACAGTAATTATTGGCTCAAAAATATTCGACTACGCCATGCTGAACAGGAGCCCGCCGGGGCATGTGCGAGGCTACGACGCCCGCAGCGGTGAATTCAAGTGGCGCTTTAATACCATTCCCCAGGGCGATGAAGAATTTGTGGAAACCTGGGAGAACGACTCCTGGAGAATCGCCGGCAACACCAATGTCTGGACGTTCATGGCCGCCGACGATGAACTTGGCCTTGTCTACTTACCGGTTTCCACACCGACCAACGATTACTGGGGTGGCATGCGACTCGGTGAAAATGTCTATGCCGAATCCCTGGTGGTCCTCAATGCCGATACTGGAGAGCGGGTCTGGCACTTTCTAACCGTACATCAC
>JADFIJ010000192.1 GCA_022566775.1 Pseudomonadota bacterium
CTTTAGAAAGAATGCGTTGACATCAATTGAGATAGCCTTTATCGTTCCTATGTTCTTCAATTTAAGCTGGTTCTCGTACGGCGGCATTGACTTCGAATAACTTGTTCTACCCGTTGTAATGCATTGTACTCACCATAACTGTCTTTGAACTCCTGCATCACTTCAGGAAGTGTATCAAGCACCTTTTCAATCAAATCCCCAACGGTATTGAGTAAAAAACGCAGGCTTATATCAAGTTCCTTCGCGAATTCTTCCCAGTTCTGTTTGTAGATATTTCCAGGATTGTATTCTCCTCCTATGGAAAATGCCAAATCGCTTGCAATGCCCTTTATAGCTCTCGTGCACAGTAAATCATAAAATGGCGCGAGACTTAACGAGTTATCATTTGAATACAGTATTGACAAATTTTTTGCATGCCCATCTGAATTCCCAGCCAATAAATTAAATATCTGCCAGTTTATTAAAGCTTCTGCATCTATTGTCGGTTCATCTGACTTTTCCCTAATTAGATTCAAACAATCAGAAAAACTCGGACCCCCATCCGCTTGATACTTTTCTTCATATCCATAACCTAGTGCCTGGCAAAAATCTTCTTGGTGTAACCGATGTATATTTCCTTCATCATCGCTTACTCTGTCGTAACGTTGTATTTCTACAAATGATTCATGGGGATTGTTTCCTGGTAATCCGTTTAGTCCTCGCAATTCAATACTGGCAACAAGCATTCCTACTGATTTGGCCAATTTCATAAGAATCGTCTCATAGGCTGGGACATGACTGAAATTAGCTGTCTGAAATTTTAAAATATGGGTGGTAGGAGCTTCATTTTTAGGTAGAAAGTAATCACCACCTCTTACGAGTATGGGGCACTTATTCTGAGCACCAGCTAACGACATACGGATTGGTTCATTTTTGCTATTTCTAAAACTAAATCCTTGGCCTCGTTGAGTAACTAGTGCCTCCAGTCTTTCTCCAGTGAAGCTTGTATATTCCCAATTTTCTCGCAACTCTGGTTCTAACATATGAGGCAATATATTAAAAGCTCCTGCGCATTCCCCACCGATTGCTTTTAACAATGAAAAATCACTATTAGGAATTCTGAGACTACTAATAATGTTTGTGCGTGCTTGCCCTTCAGGTAAGAGGTTTGAAAAAAAACGGTGAGCAGTTTTCCCGTCAGATGAAAAATCTTCCTCTTGCAGTGGTAATCGCAAAGATATTGGAAATCGTGATTGGCTCTTTAGCCAGTTCTCACTATAACGAAATCCAATCCGATCTAAATCATTGTTCCATAGATTTCCGACCAATTGCTGCTCGTACCATAGGTTTAGTGTATTAACGTCTGTCATGCTCTTCGTTTGTTCCTTTTTCCACGTTCCCTGTGCTTTTTACATTAAAAGGAGAGCCTTTTAGCTTAGCTATGCCATGAGTTTTTCTTGGTTGGATGACTACTTCTAAGCCTAATGTCTTCAAAGCTTTAAGCACTTTTCCTATCTCAGCAGTTTCTTTCCCTCTCTCAAACTCGGATAGAAATCGTTTTCCCAAGTTGCTCAATCCACTTACAGTTTCCAGCGTGATTGCACGTTTTTTCCGATGTGCACGCGTCAACTTGCCAAGTTCCTCAGCATTTCGTACTACACCATATTGAATCTCTTCCTTTTTCATATATTTTTAAAAACATCCTGTACGGGATAAATATACAGATTTTTGCTTGAATGTCAAATAATAGGTCCTGTACAGGATTATTTTGGGTAGTTTGGGTGAAATTTCTCTAAATTTATCCCGTACAGGAATGCTTGATAAATGGGGTCAGAGTAAATATACAGTAGTTCTATTTCGGTGGTCATCCCGGTGCTGGGGATGCACCCGGCAGCCGGTTAGGGAGTAGGGGCCAAGTCTTTGATTGTGAATTGAATCATTCCTGCTGTCCTGTGGATTCAAGTTTCAAGACCTGACCCCAAACCGCGCTAGACAGCGCGAGGTGTCTCAGTAAAATCGGGCTAGATGCCGACACGATTTGTGAGGTCGGACTGCCTCACTGCAGTCCTGCCCGAGATGCGTCGCGGATAGCCTTGAATTCGTTGCCTTCGAACCAGTTGGGGAACGTGGACTCTTCACTTAGGGTATTGACGACATCGAAAAACATCAAGATGTCGGCCGCCGCTCCGCTCAGGTCCCAGTCTGGGTCGTATTCATCGGAAGGTGCATGATAACGATTGTCGGTGTAATCCTGCGCGCGCTCGGCTCCCCACTCCATGCCAAATTCGACGCTGTCCTCCCCCGACTCGGCATATAGCGCCGGCACCCCCACTTTAGCAAAATTAAAGTGATCGGAGCGGTAGTAGTAGCCTCGCTCGGGGTTGGGTTCCGCTCGCAGGTAACGATCCTGTTTGGCGGCGGCAGCTTCCAGATAGTTTTGTAGTTCGTTGCTGTCGTAGCCCACCACGACCACGTCGCGCATGATGCCATTCACATTCATGGCGTCGATGTTGATATTGGCGACCGTAGTGGCCAATGGATAGATTGGGTGTTCCGCATACCAGCGCGAACCGAGCAGGCCGGATTCTTCGGCGGTGACGGCAAGGAAGACGATGCTGCGCTCCGGTGGTGGCTGTTGTGAATGTAAGTGAGCCAGTGCCAGCAAGGCGGCGGTACCGGTGGCATTGTCTACCGCGCCGTTATAGATGTTGTCGCCTTCGAGTTCTGCATTCACACCCAGGTGATCCCAGTGTCCGGTGTAAATAATCGTCTCCTGCGGTCGCTCGGTGCCGGGAATAATGGCAATTACATTTTGTGATTCCGAGTTGCGAACCGAGTTCTCGATGCTGACGCTGGCCTTGAAGTCGGCCAGGGGCACCGCCGTGAATCCAGGTTGTGCGGCCGCAGCTTTCAATTCCTGGTAGTCGAGGCCAGCACCGTCAAACAAAGCCTCCGCCGAATCCAGCGTGAGCCAGCCTTCGATCTCATTCTTGTCGGCGTTGAGGTCAGCCGCCTGCAGCCCAATCTGCGGACCCGACCAGCTACTGCTCACCACTTCCCAGGGATAACCGGCGGGGCCGGTTTCGTGCACGACCAAGGCCGCCGCCGCACCCTGTCTGGCCGCTTCTTCATATTTATAGGTCCAGCGGCCATAGTAGGTCATGGCATTGCCGTTGAACAGTTCGGGGTCCTGGGTGGCATAGCCGGGATCGTTGACCAGTATGATCACCGTCTTGTCGGTGACGTCTATATTGGCATAGTCGTTCCAGTTACGCTCCGGTGCAACGATGCCGTAGCCGACGAAAACCACATCGCTGCCCTGCACCGTGACATAGGGGATCTGCTGTTGCGTCCCCACCATCATCTGATCGCCATAACTGAAACTGGCATCGTAGTCGCTACCCTGGATTTGCAGGACTGCATCGCTGACGGTGGTCAGTTCGGTAACCGCAACTGCCTGGAAATAAGAGTCGCCATTGCCCGGGGCTATGCCCAGGGCTTCGAATTGCTGCCTTAAATAGGTGATGGTCTTCTCCTCACCGGGCGTAGCCGGTGCCCTGCCTTCGAACTGATCGGAGGCGAGAATGGCGATATGCTCGTGCAGAATCGCCTCTATTTCCGCCTCTGGAGAAACAACTGTCGCTGGTTCGACGTGGCTTATCACCTCCTGCTCTGAACAAGAGAACAGGACAGTGGCGCTAAGAAGCATGGAGAGAAGCCGGTAAAATTTCATAGTAAGCCCCGATCGTTGGGAACTGTGGCAAGGGTGTCGGAGTATACTCCGACACCGAATTACTTGAAAAGGATCATTGGGGGATTGCGGTGCTTTTTCGCACGCGGTGTTTTGGCTGCCGATGCAGAAGCATTTGGTCAGCGGCTCAAAAATTTTCCGAAAATCAGCTAAACAAATCCAGCGACTCCACAGCAATCGGAAACAGGCTGTCCAGGTCCGATTGCACACCCAGAAAATCTCTCAGGGAACGGTGCACATGTTGCGGCGTCACGATGATGCCGTTGGAGTCCGCTGCCAGGGTGTCGGGGTTGAGTTTCATGGCTTCAAATTTTTCATTGGTCTCGCCGATTACCCGATTGCCGGTGATGCCCGCGCCCATGGCCATGATGGAAGTGATGTTCCAGTGGTCCTTGCCGTCGCCGCTATTGTAAAACGGCGTGCGACCAAAATCGGAACCGATGATGACCGTGACCTTGTCCTCTAATCCATGGGCCTCGATCTGTCCCCATAAATGGTCGATGCCATCCAGCAAATCTACCAGGCTCGAGGTCTGATCGACGTCGTGATCGCCGTGGGTATCGAAACCGCCGGCACTGAGGTTGGCACTTACCGCCAGTCCGCTGGCGAAGGCGGCCAGGGCAATTTCAGCCTGACCTTTTAGCCCCGTGGAAACCTCATCGGGGAGAAAATCCAGCAGTACCTCCAGTTGTACATCGGAACTGCGAACAGTTTCCAGCTGTTCCATCTGTGCCATGCGCTTCGGCAATGACTCCTGCACGCGGAGTCTTGTCAGTCGTTCGGCCCTGGCCTGCTGGATCACGGCATAGGAGGCGTCGCCGAAATAACTCAGGTCCTTCAGGTTTTCGTTTCCCGGAAACTGACTGTTTGGAAAAGCCAGTTGACTGAAAGTGTCGGCACCGGCAGTACGCACCGGTGCCACCAATGACGCCGTAAAGTCATAGCCACCATTGGATATAAATGCCATGGGCTGTTCGGCGAACGGCGCCGCGGCGAGCGCGGCGACGGTGGGATAGCCTTCTTCCAGTTTGCCGCTCCAGACGAAGCGGCGGCCGCTGTCGTGGCCATTGGTCTGGGTATCGATACCATTAATCACCAACAGGCGCGACTGATGCTTGGCGAAGAAGTTGTCGAAGTCGCCGGCAGATTCAGCCGAAGGTGGTTCGATGGTATTGGCATAAGGCGCATAGATGATATTACCGGCGCTCTTTATCTCACTGGCGGAGAAGTTATTGACCGGGCCCAGGCCATCGGCCCGGGGCGCATCACCCTTGGGGTCTATCAGGCTGGTTGGGTCCCAGCCACCGGTGGCGCTTAAGGTAATCAGGAAGCGATCGGGTGTAGCACCGAAAGCGGGACGGATCATCGACATCGGCAGTACCCCCGCCATGCCGACTCCATAAACAGTTTTAAGAAATGATCTTCGCTTCATGGTTCATCTCCTATTCGTAAACGAATCGATAGTCGGACATCAGGTAGGCGGCGACCGCCATCCATGCCCGCAAAACATAGTCGGGGTCCTGGCTCAGGCTGGTAGCGAGAGCATCCCCGGTTTCAAGATCGACGCTGCGTCGACACCGCACCGGCAGGTTGGCGTCTTCGCTTATGCCAATATTCGCCTGTCCACTCGCCAGCACTGTGGTAAACAAATCGTAGGTGATCTGCACCTCGGCATCATCGATCGCTAGAGTTTCGCCCAGCAAATGGGCATGCAGGTGTTGTATGTTGGTCTTGATGTCGGCCTGATCCTGAGCCGAGATTGCCTGGTTGTCAGCCTCGACATAAGGAAATAACAGGCGTTGATCCGCATCCGCGAGGAAATCATTGGGCACCGCATAACAGGCCAGTTCATTGGCCATGCGTTCCTGTACATAGACCATTAAACCATTGGGTTCGGTCAGGCGTGAGGTGACCACGAAGGAATCGATGCCGCCATAAATCTGATTGTAAAAGAAGCGGTTGTCCAGGAGACGGGCAGCGAAGGGAATATCTTTGTTGACCGCATAGTTATCCAGAAACCCGCGCCATTCGAAGCCCAGCACGGCGTCAATTTTTCTGTGCAGCAGTTCCGGTGTCAGCAGTCGGGCGGCACCGGTCTGCTCATGGATGATCGCGAAAGCATCACTCTCCAGGCCTTCGGCGCGCCAGTAAGGACTGAGGATGATTTCCTTGATCAGGGTCTTCAGGTTCTGATTGTCGGCGACGTAGACTGCTTTTAATTCGTCGAGGTGAACAGACTCTGCCGCGTAGGCATCATTATCAGCATCGGTGGCTGACTCTCCCGGAGGATTCAGAGGTTCCTGGCCGGTGAGACCGAAATAGATGATGCGCACCATGGCGTCATTGAAACGGGGGTCCTTGGCCATTTCGCCGCTTAACCACTGCAGAGAGGTGGGCTGCTCATTCTCAGGCCGGTCCACACCGGCGAAGCCGGCCTGGAACATGTCTTCATACCAGGGCCTGTTGGGGCGATAGAAACCACGATCGTTCCAGTTCTGGAACGAAGAAGCCACCGGGTCGAGCAGGGCGTGACACACCACGCAGTCCTCATTCTCCATGGTGGGCGCGGGGCTGCTGATATCGACGGCTTCTCCATCCGGTCGGGTGCCGTCTAGGGCCAGTATATCGACATCGAGAAACAGGTCATAAACCACCCGCGAGCGGCCCCTATTGACGTTGGTATCGCTGGTGGGATAACGATTAAGAAACATCAGTGAGGTGAACAGGCCGGCGTGGGGGATGCCGGCGATCTGCGCCGGCAGCCATTCGTCGGCATCCCATTCGTCGTTGAATGCCAGCTGGTCATCGACCCCGTAACTCTTCGCCGAATAGCCATTCACCATGAAATAATCCGCGGTGATGATCTCGGTCATCGGCAGGTTGTTTTTCACTACATAGTTGACGAGTTGTAGTGGCTCACTGGCAACGCTGTTGTTGGTAGTAACTCGGTTGAACTGAAAATCTTCGCCCCGCAGGCCTTCGCCGGGGTCAAACCAGCGCGCATTGGGAAAGGGGCGCATCAGGTTGATGGCCTGTTCGATAGGCCCATTGGCAGAGAGATAGCGATTGGTGAGAATCAGATCGTTAAAAATTTCGGCGAGGCGATCATAGAACGCTTCTTCTTCCATCATGCCATCCAGAGCCGCTCTGAGACCGGTCTCAGCGTTATCGACCACCAGTTGCTGTTCGGTATCCGTCGGCAGGCGACCTACCAGTTGCAGACTGGCCTTGCGCAACGTGTCGTCCAGGGGCATGGACTGAATGGCCTCAATGGTCTGCATCACTA
>JADFIJ010000024.1 GCA_022566775.1 Pseudomonadota bacterium
GTCTGGCCCATGTATTTACCGCCGCGCTGCTTATACGTGGTCTCGCACTGCTCATCGGATTGGTAGAACAGCATCTGGGCGACACCCTCGTTGGCGTAGATTTTCGCCGGTAGCGGCGTGGTGTTGGAAAATTCCAGCGTCACATGCCCCTCCCACTCCGGCTCTAATGGGGTGACATTGACGATGATGCCGCAACGGGCATAGGTGGACTTGCCGAGACAAATCGTGAGGACATCTTTGGGGATACGAAAATATTCGATGGTCCTGGCCAGGGCGAATGAGTTCGGGGGAATGATGCAGTAGGGCTCATCGATCGATATGAAACTACTCTCGTCGAAGTTTTTCGGATCCACCACGGAGGTCGTGTGGACATTGGTGAATATCTTGAACTCGGTGGCACAGCGAACATCATAGCCATAACTCGAGGTGCCGAAGGAGATGACCTTGGCGCCATCGACATAGCGGACCTGCACCGGCTCAAATGGCTCAATCATGCCCTGGGTCTGCGCCATTTCCCTGATCCAGCGGTCCGACTTGATACTCATACTTCAACCCTGATAGTGCATTGCTGCAAACAAGACGCGAATGATAAACCATTCATCTGCTTTATCATCAACTTATTTTGCAGCCGCACATCGAGGAGACGACAGCGCCAGCACGGATAAATTAGAGCTGAATTCGATGCCGACTTGCAGTATGATTCGCGGCCGCCGGGATGCGTATCCACGGACCGCGAAGCACAAGACCGGTCATGGCCACGGGCGAATCCCTGGGCAGCAGCGACCGCTTACGGGCTATAATTGGCTTGATCGGCAACCATCTGGTTTTACAAAATGCACCTTCGGAGGACGATCGGGTGAGAAAGTGGCAGTGTATGATTTGCAGTTTTATCTATGAAGAAGAACTGGGCCTACCCGAGGATGGCATCGCCCCTGGTACCAGTTGGGATGAGATCCCGGATGACTGGATGTGCCCCGATTGCGGAGTCGGCAAAGAAGACTTCGAAATGGTCGAAATATAAAACAGCGATCACGCAACTGAGAAAGGCCCACCGAGGCACAGGCCTGCCGAACCTGTCTATCAATGCCGGCGCCGGCGAGAAACCGCTTGGTGCCGATCAACCAAGGACTGCAGTGTGAAACGAAGAAAGATTCTGGTAACCAGCGCCCTGCCCTACGCCAACGGTGACATCCACCTGGGCCACATGCTGGAGGCGATACAGACAGACATCTGGGTGCGCTTGCAAAAACTCCGCGGCCACGACTGCGTCTACGTATGTGCCGACGATGCCCATGGCACCGCGATCATGCTCAGTGCAGAACAACAGGGCATCAGCTCAGAGCAATTGATCGACGCCGCCAGCATAGAGCACCAACGGGATTACGCCGATTTTCTGATTCAATTCGACAACTACCACTCCACCCATTCCGAAGAAAATCGCGAGTTGTCGGAATCCATCTACGAGAAGCTGAACGCCAACGGTCACATCCATCGACGCAAGATCAAGCAACTCTACGACCCGGAGAAAAATTTATTCCTGGCAGACAGATACATTGTTGGGACCTGCCCCAAATGCCATACCGAGAACCAGTATGGCGACAATTGTGAAGCCTGTGGATCGACCTACAGCCCCACGGAGTTGATTGATTCCCGGTCCGTAATTTCGGGGGCGACACCCGTCGAAAAAGAATCCGAGCATTTCTTCTTTGCCTTGCCCGCGTTTAGGGACATGTTAAAAATTTGGACGCGCAGCGGAACCCTTCACGACGCTGTCGCCAATAAAGTCAGTGAATGGCTGGACGATGGATTGCGGGAATGGGACATCTCCCGCGATGCGCCCTATTTCGGTTTCGAAATTCCGGGTGAGCCCGGCAAATACTTCTATGTCTGGGTGGATGCCCCCATCGGCTACATGGCCAGCTTTAAAGTCCTCTGCGAGCGCAGCGACTATCACTTCGATGATTATTGGTATCCCGGCCACGATACCGAGCTCTATCATTTCATCGGCAAGGACATCATTAATTTCCATACCCTGTTCTGGCCGGCCATGCTGACCAGCGCCGGCTACCGCACGCCGACTGCGGTGTTCGTGCATGGCTTCCTCACCGTTGACGGTACCAAGATGTCAAAATCCCGGGGAACTTTTATCAACGCTCGAACTTACTTGCAGCATCTGAACCCCGAGTACCTGCGCTATTATCTCGCGGCAAAACTATCTTCTGGAATAGACGATCTAGATCTCAATCTCGATGATTTTGTGCGCAGAGTGAATTCAGATCTGGTAGGCAAGGTGGTCAACATCGCCAGCCGCTGTGCCGGCTTTATCGCTAAGGGCTTTGATGGCATGTTATCCAAGCAGCTCGATGATGAGGAATTGATTGCAGAGATGTTGGCAAGCAAGACCGAAATAACCGAACTCTTCGAACGCCGCGAGTACAGCAAGGCGATCAGACTGATCATGGAGCAGGCGGATAAAGCCAATCAGTATATCAACGACAAACAGCCATGGATCATCGCCAAGGCAGACAAGCATTCGCGGGAGTTGCAGGAGATTTGCAGCACCGGCCTGAATGCCTTTCGCCTGCTGATTTCCTATTTAAAACCGGTGCTGCCGGCCACGGTGGAAAAAGCGGAACAATTCCTGGCCATCGATCCGCTACAATGGGACGATATTGAAAAGCCATTACTCAATCACAAGATCAACCAGTTCACACCACTGCTAACACGCGTTGAAATCGACAAGGTGCAAGCGATGGTCGATGCGAGCCGACAGGAATACGAAATGCAGCAAGGCAACAGCGCAGCGAAACCCGCAGCCAATAGCAGCGGTCTGGAGCCAGAGATCGAGTTGGATGATTTCGCCAAAATCGACTTGCGCGTGGCCAAGATCATCGACGCCGAAATCGTAGAAGGCGCCGATAAACTACTGAAGCTGAGCCTCGATCTAGGCCTGGATCCCCAGGGTGAACCACTGACTCGCACCGTTTTTTCCGGTATCAAGTCAGCCTATGAACCTGCAACTCTGGTGGGCATGTACACGGTGGTGGTAGCGAACCTGAAGCCGCGAAAAATGAAATTCGGGCTCTCCGAAGGGATGATCCTGGCTGCTGGGCCCGGTGGCAAGGATATTTGGCTACTCGAGCCCCACAGCGGCGCCGCGGCCGGCATGCGCATCACCTGAAGGCGCATCAACGGCAAAGCCTGACCAATTGACAGCGGTTTGGCGGTCTGCTGAGAGTATTTCAACGACCTGTTAGAGGAATTGCAATGGGCTGGTACTCATCACTTTTACGTAATAAGCTTGGGCGACTGCGGCCTCCCCTGTTAGCCCCTGTTAGTAGGTAACTATGAAATTTCACAAGCGCTTGATTAGTACACAGAAATTCATCGATTGGCAGATACCTGTCCTCCTGGGCGTCCTGTTGCTGGCCAGTTCATTCTCCGCCCACTCTCAAAATAGTGAACTTCGGGAAATCGAAGACTCGGTAATCAAGATCTACACGACCCAGGCCGCACCGGATTACTTCACGCCCTGGCGCCTGTTAACCCCAAGACAAAGCAGTGGTTCAGGCTCGGTAATTGCCGGCAATCTGATACTGACCAATGCCCATGTCGTTGCCAATGCCAGCTACGTCCAGGCTCAAAAACACAACGACCCCCGTCGCTATCAGGCCCACGTGACATTCATCTCTCACGAGGCTGATCTGGCCCTCATCACCGTCGATGAACCAGGATTTTTTAGCGACCTTAAGGCCCTGCCCATCGGCGACTTGCCCGAGCCATTACAGGAGGTCTCCGTCTACGGTTATCCAATTGGTGGCAAGTCCCTCAGCATCACCAAGGGAATTCTGTCCCGTGTCGAGCAGCAAATTTACGCCCACTCCGGCACCTACCTGCTGGCCGGTCAAATCGATGCCGCCATAAATCCCGGTAACAGCGGCGGTCCGGTGAT
The DNA here is from genome assembly GCA_022566775.1 of Pseudomonadota bacterium. GTDB lineage: Bacteria > Pseudomonadota > Gammaproteobacteria > Pseudomonadales > Pseudohongiellaceae > UBA9145. The sequence continues at coordinate 3,953 of JADFIJ010000024.1, forward strand.
TGTCAATCAACAAATTGTTGGGGTGGTGATGCAGGCAAACAGTGGCCGTCGCTCGGAAAATCTCGGCTATTTTGTGCCACCGAGTATTATCCGCCATGTCCTCGATGACCGCATCGATGGCCGCCATGACGGCTTTCCCGATCTTGGATTTCGTACTCAGACCCTGGATAGTCCGTCAGCAAAACTGGCCTATGGCTTAAGAAAAGACCAGAGTGGTGTGCTGGTAATCAAGGTATTCGATGGTTCTCCCGCCCAGGGAATATTGCAGGAAAACGATGTCATACTGAAGATCGACGACTACGATGTCGCCGATGATGGCAGTATAAAACTGAGCGAAAATATACTCACGGATTACAAACACGCCATCGATCTTCATCACATCGGCGAATCGGTGCTGATCACTTACGCCAGAAATGGCGAAGTCAGCAGCAGCACCATACTGGCCGAGCGCGCCCTCAACAGCTACAGCCTGGTTGCCGGCGAACAGTTCGACAAAATACCCGAATACTATATTTACGGCGGTGTGCTATTCGTACCTCTCAACATGAACCTCATCAAGCGCTGGGGTAATGACTGGGGTCGCAGTGCACCCGTAACCCTGTTACAGGCCCGCAATCAATGGAGCTCACCGCAGCGGCGGGAACTGGTGGTGGCATTACAGGTGCTGGCCAGCGATGTGAATCTGGGTTACCACGACTGGCGTAACTGGATAGTGGACTTCATCAATGGTGAACCGGTGCGAGATTTCGAACAGTTTTCACATCTGCTACGAACCAATCTCGAAGAAAATGTGGTGCTGGAAAACGCCAACGGCTATCAGATGGTCATCAACCATGCCGCGGCAATTTCTTCTGAAGCCGAGATACTCTCCCAGTACAAAATTCCTGCCGCCCACTCCGTCGGTTTATTTAAAGAATAAGATTTGTAGGGGGTATCACATTCGGCACCACGTTATTACGTGGTTTCTGAGCTGTGTTAAGGCCAGAGACCCTATGCCATTAATCAGATGTGCCTTAGAATCGACGCCTGTTTTCCGTCGCCCCACAAACCCCAGGGATCGCTCGCGCCGTGACCCAAATATTTAGCATCATCGTCGCTGCTGCCCTGGTCAATAACATGGTGCTGATCCAGTCCCTGGGTGTTTCCTCTCTGTTCGCTTACAGCGATCGACTGCGAAATGCGATCGAGCTTGCCCTGGTAAGTTTCCTGGTAATTTTCCTGGCCTCGGCCATCAATCTGATGCTTTACCGCGGCCTATTAACCCCACTCGGGCTGGAGTATCTGGCGCTGCTGTGCTTCGTCGGCGTCAGTTCCATACTTACCTTGTTGGTACTGCATAGCCTGGAAAAAAAATTCCCCCTTTCAATGCGCAGACAAAGACTGGCTTTCTATCTGATCGCTGGTAATAGCAGTATCATTGGACTGTCGCTGCTAAACACTGCCAGTGCGCGAAGCGTCGTCGACTGCCTCGCATACAGCTTCGGCGCGGCGATGGGATTCGCGCTGGTACTGCTGGCATTTACGGCCCTGCGCCAACGTCTCGACGGCGCCGATGTGCCGGCTCCATTCCGTGGCGCCGCTATTCAACTGATCAGTGCCGGCATTGCGGCTATGTGTTTCCTGGGTTTTGCCGGGCTGGTGTAAATCGTGCCGCTTCCACTCATCGACAGTAGTTACAGCCAGATACTCGCAGCGGTCGCCATCACTGCCGTTGCTTGCTGGATGCTGTTGATATTCAGACGCTATGTTTCCATAAATCTGGCGACACAGGGATCGCTGGTGGATCGGGTAAATCGAATACTTCCCCAGACCCAGTGTGGACGCTGCGGCTTCGAAGGCTGCCGGCCTTATGCCCGGGCGATCGTCGAAGGGGAGTCGATCAACCGTTGTCCACCGGGGGGAACCGGCACCATAATCCGCCTCGCTAATCTCATGAACGAACGGCGCCAGGCGCTGGATCCTGGCGCCGGCAACTATCAACTGCCAACGGTTGCAGTCATCAGGGAAGCTGAGTGCATCGGCTGTACCCTCTGCATTCAAGCCTGTCCGCTGGACGCCATCCTCGGTGCAGCAAAACTGATGCACACCGTCTTCGAGCAGGAATGTAGCGGCTGTGATTTGTGTGTTGAGCCCTGCCCGGTTGACTGTATCGACATGGTGCCAATAAGCAAGGATTCCCACCCCCCCTGGCAAGCGCCGGGTGCAATCAGGTCTGTCTACAACCCACTGGACTCGATGTCATGAGACTCGTCAGCAGACTGCTGGGACGACGCAGTGATCGAGCGCCCTACGCCATTTTTGGCGGTATCGCCGCAGAAGCTTACAAGACCAGATCTTTGCGGTCGCGGCTGATGCCGGTGCCAATTCCGGAAAAGCTGGTGCTGCCCCTGAGCCAAAACCTGGACGTCGATGCGGTTGCAATCGTCGAGGCGGGAGATCTGGTACAGAAATTCCAACCGCTGGCAGAAGCTGGCGAACCGGGTAGTGTAGCGCTCCACGCCCCCACTTCCGGCCTGGTCTCCTCGATATCAAACGCCACGGTGGCGGACGAGTTCGGATCGCAGCGACTGTGTATTCACCTGCAGACAGACGGTGAAGACCGAGCCATCGAGACTGTCCCGGAGGCTGACTATAGCGCCCTGGATCATCTGCAATTACTCGAACGAATCGAGCGGGCTGGTATCTGCGGCCTCGGCGGGGCCGGTTTTCCCAGCGCTCAAAAATTGAGCCTGGGCGTGAAGTCGGGAATCGATCTGCTGATTATAAATGCCGTCGAATGTGAACCTTTCATCAGCGCCGACGAGGCCCTGATCCGGGAGCGCGGGGCGAGTGTTGTGGTCGGTGCAGAAATCTTACAGTCGGCGTGCCTCGCCTCGAATTGCATCATCGTCCTCCAAGAGGACAAAGCCGATGCCATCGAAGCCTTGAGGAAGGCACTGGAAGACAGCAGCATCGAATTAATGACCCTGGCCGCCCGCTACCCGGTCGGCGGGGAGAAACAGATCATTCAAGCGGTCACCGGCATGGAAGTGCCGAGCCAAGCCTATCCCGCCAGTATCGGCGTGCTGGTGTTTAACGCGGGAACCGCCTACGCGGTCTACAAAGCCATAGTCGATGGCGAGCCCTGTGTCAGTCGCATCACTACCTTGACCGGCGCGCCATTGCAGACGCCGAAAAACTTCGAAACCTTGATCGGCACATCCGTCTCCTTTCTGTTCGATCTCTGCGGTATCGACACCACGAGGCACACCGGCACCATCGTCGGCGGCTCTCTGATGGGCATCCAACTGCCGACTCTCGACGTGCCGGTCATGAAAACCAGTAATTGCCTGATCGCGATGTCTGCTGCGGAATTTCCGCCCGACGAACCCGAGTTAGCCTGCATTCGTTGTGGATTCTGTGCGGAAGCATGCCCTGCGCGACTGCTGCCGCAACAACTCTATGCCTTCTCCCGCGCCCATGACCACGAACAGAACCTGGCACATGGCCTGTTCGACTGTATCGAATGTGGCGCCTGTGCCTATGTCTGCCCCAGTCACATTCCGCTGGTACAGTATTATCGCGCAAGTAAGGCGGAGATTCGGGGACAGCAGGCAAGACAGCTGCAGAGTCAGCACTGGCAGCAGCGGTTCCAGCAACATCAATACCGCATTAAACAGCGGCGCGATGAAGCCCCGCATCAAGTCTCCGGTGACGCCGTCGGCCCCAAGAATGACGATGAACCCGGCAACAAAAATCGAAGCCATGGGGATGGGGGCAAAACCGAAGCGGCGGTGTTTTCCAGGGAGCGGGCGAAACGCGAAATCGCCGAGGCAGTAGCGCGAGTGCGCGCGCGCAGGGCAGGCCATATTGCCAGCTCCAGGACCGACGCCGAGAGTGATAGCTAAATGCAAACTCAGCGCTCGGCCATCGTCATCAGTTCACCCATGCAGCACAGCCAGCGCAGTACCGGCAGGCTGATGTTACTGGTTATTGCCGCCTGCATTCCAGGTGTGGCGACCGCAACCTGGTATTTCGGATTCGGCGTGCTGATCAACATCATGCTGGCGGCGAGCATGGCGATAGTTCTCGAAGCCTGCGCCCTGAAACTGCGGGGCAGGGATATCCGCCTGCACCTGTCCGACAACAGCGCCCTGGTCACCGCCGTACTGTTTGGCATAGCGATGCCCCCAGGCGCTTCCTGGTGGCTGGTGGCCATGGGTATATTTTTCGCGATCGTTATCGCCAAACACATCTATGGCGGTCTGGGTCAGAACCTGTTTAATCCTGCCATGTGCGGCTATGTACTGCTGCTGCTGTCATTCCCTGTGGAAATGACCAGCTGGCATATTCCCAATGACGCCCTCGTCGACGGCAGCAGTTTTTCGGCATTCAGCCTGGCGGGCTTGAGGCAGAGCCTCATGGTCAGCATGCCGGTTTTTGGCGGCGCCCAGATGTCCAGCCCGGACAGTATCGATGGCCTCGCCATGGCGACTCCACTGATCGAGTTCAAAATGGCCGGCACCAGCGCCCTGTTGGCGGCATGGGATGCCGGCGTCTCCGGGTTCAGCCGGGATTCCGGAGCAGCCTGGGAACTGGTCAACATGGGATATCTCTGCGGCGGCCTGTTCCTGATCTATAAACGCATCATTAGCTGGCATATCCCCTGCGCGATCATCGCGACGGTCACGGTGATGTCGACGCTGTACTACGCACCCGGCAGTTCCGCCATTTACGGCACTCCCTACCTCCATCTTTTTGGCAGCGCCACCATGATAGGCGCATTCTTTATTGCCACCGATCCGGTAAGTGCCGCCACCACAGTAAGAGGAAAGATTTACTACGGCATCATCATCGGCCTTGCCATCTACGGCATTCGCGTCTGGGGCAGCTATCCGGACTCCATTGCCATCGCGGTGCTGTTGGGAAATTTTTGTGCACCGGCACTGGATTACTTATGCCGACCGCGCATCTACGGCCACGGTAAAAAATCCAGGACCGTCCCGACTGCGGAGCTGAAGTCGTGAGCGAGTTGCAGTTTAAATCGAGCCAGGCTTGTTCCCCGTGGACTAACAACCCCGTGCTGGTCCAACTATTGGGCCTGAGTCCGGTCCTGGCCATATCGACAACGCTGGTGAATGGCCTGGGACTCGGCATTAGCACGGCAGCGGTCATGTTGCTATCCAGTGTGACGGTATCGACGCTGAGAACCAGGATTAATCAGAGATGGCGCTTCACCTGGTACCTCGTAATCACCGCAAGCTATACCACGGTCCTGGATAGTCTACTGCAATGGTTCTACCTTCCCCTGTACCAGGAACTGGGTATCTACATCCCGCTTATCTGTTGTAACTTCGCAGTGCTGATTCGATTGGAAGTACACGCCATTAACCATCACTGGCGCAGCGCGTTAAAAGATGCAGCCCTGACCGGCTCGGGTTTTATTATGGCAATTGTCGCGCTGTCGAGCCTGCGGGAGTTGATTAGCACTGGCGCCTTGATGGCCAATTGGCAGTTGTTGCTGCCCGCCTACCGAGCCGCAGACGTGATCTCTGAAACTTCCAGCGCCAGCGAAGTGTCCGATTTTGCCTCGCTGCTGCCGGCTGCATTTATCCTGCTGGGATTGTTAATTGCCGGGAAAAATCTGATCGATAACCAGCTCAAGAAAAATACAGCAGCCACGGACATCGAGCCGATTCAACGCGCACGGGTCACAGGCAGACTATGAACAAGGGGAAAAGAAAGGCAATCTTTACCCGGCTTCGCGACGAGAATCCAACACCGAAGACCGAACTCAAATATCACAGCAACTTTGAATTATTAATCTCCGTCATCCTGTCGGCGCAGGCGACCGATGTCAGCGTCAATAAGGCGACTGATAAACTCTACAAGATTGCCAACACCCCTGCGGCAATTCATGCACTGGGCGTCACTGGACTCAAGCCCTATATTAAGACTATTGGCCTGTTTAATACCAAGGCAGAAAACATCATCAAGACCTGCGCCATTCTCGTCGACAGGCACCACAGCATAGTACCGAATACGCGGGAGGCCCTCGAAGCCTTGCCGGGAGTGGGTAGAAAAACCGCAAACGTGGTGCTGAACACCGCCTTCGGGCAGCTTGCCATGGCGGTCGACACCCATATCTTTCGAGTCTCGAATCGTACCGGCATCGCCCCAGGGAAAAATGTGATCGAAGTGGAGAAACGTCTGCTGAAACTGGTGCCGACAGAATTTTTACTGGACGCACATCACTGGTTAATTTTACATGGCCGCTACATCTGCCTGGCGCGCACGCCACGATGCAGCGCCTGTGTCATCGAGGACCTGTGTGAATACACGAAGAAGACATCACAGTAGTCGCCCGCGTTACAAACAGGCTGCTAGGGCGCCTATTTCCCACGCTTGAGTGCGGCGATTCTGAGTCTGAGGGCGTTCAGCTTGATAAATCCTCCGGCGTCGGCCTGATCATAGGAGCCGGCGTCATCCTCGAAGGTCACGGTTTTCTCATCGTACAATGAGTCCTCAGATTCTCTGCCGACAACGGTAACATTGCCCTTGTACAGTTTTAGGCGCACCTTGCCATTGACCTGTGTCTGGGAAGCATCAATAAGCCCTTGCAACGCGACCCGCTCCGGCGACCACCAATAACCGTTGTAGATGAGCGAGGCATAACGCGGCATCAGCTCGTCTTTCAGATGTGCCAACTCCCGATCCAGGGTCAGGGACTCGATGGCGCGATGGGCCTTCAACATGATGGTTCCACCCGGTGTCTCATAACAGCCACGGGCTTTCATGCCGACATAACGATTCTCCACAATATCGGCCCGACCGATACCATTGGCGCCACCGATCTTGTTGAGAGCGGCCAGCAGGGTTGCTGGCGACATCGCCTCGCCGTCGATGGCGGTAATGTCGCCCTTGGCGTAGGTCAATTCAATGTAGACCGGGGTATCGGGTGCAGCTTCCGGCGCGACTGTCCACAACCACATCGACGCCTCCGGTTCCCGCGCCGGGTCTTCGAGGATATCGCCTTCATAAGAAATATGGAGCAAATTAGCATCCATGGAATAGGGAGATTTGTTACCTATTTTCTTTTCCACGGAAATCCCATGTTCATCACAGTATGCCAGCAGCCGATCTCGTGAGGTCAGATCCCACTCCCGCCACGGCGCGATCACCTTAACCGAAGGGCTTAAGGCATAGGCACCCAACTCGAATCTGACCTGGTCATTGCCTTTGCCGGTGGCACCATGAGAGATCGCATCGGCACCGGTTTCCTTCGCGATCTCTACCAGGCGTTTGGCGATCAGGGGCCGGGCAATCGCGGTGCCCAGCAGATACTCTCCCTCATACAAGGCATTGGCCCGGAACATGGGATTGACGAAATCGCGAACAAATTCTTCACGCAGATCTTCGATGTGGATTTCCTTGATGCCCATCGCTTCTGCTTTCGCCCGCGCCAGTTCGACTTCTTCCCCTTGGCCGATGTCTGCCGTGAAAGTCACCACCTCACAGTCGTAGGTTTGCTGCAACCATTTCGCGATAACGGACGTATCCAGACCTCCAGAGTAGGCCAAGACCACCTTGCGTATCCCTGTCATCTTTTCACTCCCATGGATTCGATGATGACTCGTCAACCCTGTCGACCTCACTCTGTATCGAGGTCCGGCTGCGCCCAGGCGGCGCACTGCCGAAAAAAAAGAGGCGTAGTCTAGCATCATCACGGGTGGGGAATAAGCTAATTCCGTAATTCAGCTCAATTCCTTATTCCGTTACAATAGGCCTTCTTTCCATAACCACGTAGCGCCGATGAGTTCAGAAAAAATAAGTCTGACGCGACCAGATGACTGGCATCTTCACCTGCGAGATGAAGAATTATTGCTGACGACTGTTCCCCATAGCGCCAGGACATTCGGGCGTGGGATCGTCATGCCCAATCTGCGAACACCGGTGACCACGGTGGAACAGGCCCTGGCTTATCGAGATCGAATTCTGCGAGCGGTGCCGGCGGGCGGCGACTTCCAGCCATTGATGACCCTGTACCTCACCGACACCCTGCCCCTCGCTGAGATTAACGCGGCCAGCCTGGAGCCGGCCGTGGTAGCGGTAAAGTACTACCCCGCAGGCGCGACCACGAACGCGGCGAACGGTGTTAGCGCCATCGACAAGGTATATCCGGTGCTGGAACGCATGGAAGAAGTCGGGATGCCGCTGTTGGTACACGGTGAGTCGACAGCCGCCGCGGTCGATATATTCGATCGCGAGCAGGTGTTCCTCGACACCATATTGCAACCATTATTAATCCGCTATCCAAGGCTGAAACTGGTGCTCGAACATATCACCACCAGTGAGGCCGTGGAGTTCGTCAAGCAACAGTCAGAGTCAGTCGCCGCGACCATTACTGTTCATCACCTGCTCTATAACCGCAATCATTTACTGGCAGGAGGGGTCAGGCCTCATTTTTACTGCCTGCCAATCCTGAAGCGCGATACCCATCAGCGGGCGCTGATAGAGGCCGCCATCAGCGGCAATCCAAAATTTTTCCTCGGCACCGATTCGGCGCCCCACAGTAGACAGGCGAAAGAAACTGCCTGTGCCTGTGCCGGTATCTACTCCGCTCCGGCGGCCCTGGAGTTGTATACCCAGGTATTTGAACAGCATCGCGCGCTGGACAAACTGGAAGGATTCGCCAGTTTCTTCGGTGCGGATTTTTATGGGCTGCCACGCAATCGAAGCCGCATTACCCTGCACAGGACAGACTGGACAATGGCTGAGAAATACACCTTTGGAAGCGAAGTGGTAGTACCTATCTGTGCCGGCGAAAAACTGCACTGGTTAGTAGCGGATGAATCATGATGCATGACGCCGACGCCACCGACCCCGGTTTGAACCTGCTTACAGATCGCTTCCGCACCTACATGCCGGTAGTTATCGATGTTGAAACCGGAGGCTTCAATTGCCAGACCGATGCCATCCTCGAAATTGCAGCCGTAATTTTGAGCATGGATGAGAAGGGTACTCTCGGCATAGAACAGACTTACTTTCATCGCATTATCCCCTTCGACGGCGCCAACATCGAAGCGGCGGCGTTGAAGTTCACCGGCATAGACCCCTATCATCCACTGCGAATCGCCCGCACCGAAAAGGAGGTGTTCCAGACCCTGTTCAAAATAGTGCGCGATGCCATGAAAGCAAATCAGTGCCGGCGGGCAATCCTGGTGGGTCACAACGCACACTTCGACCACGGCTTCGTTAACGCCGCAAGTGAGAGACACAAGCTCAAACGCAATCCATTCCATCCATTCTCGAGCTTCGATACCGCAAGCCTGGCCGGACTGGCATTCGGGCAGACGGTATTGGCGCGAGCCTGTGATGCCGCAGGGATAGGATTCGATGACAGCCAGGCTCACTCGGCCCGGTATGATGCCGAGAAGACAGCCGAACTATTCTGTAAGATTGTTAACAAATGGCGGGATCTCGGCGGCTGGCCTCTGAGCTAGCAGGCCACCAGTAAATACCAGTTTCCAACACCTGAAAAATCCAGAATCGAGTTTTCGACTCTAGGTTTTGTGAGATTGGTTAATCTGTGACAACTGACGCCTTAAATTTTAAGGCGCCAGATATTATTGAATTGCCCGCCGCGTTTATTCTTCGCTCTGCTCGGCACCCGCACCTTCAACCAGAGGTTGCAGTTCACCTTTCTCAAACATCTCGGTGATGATATCGCAACCGCCGACCAACTCGCCATCGATATACAACTGGGGAAAAGTAGGCCAATTGGAAACCTTGGGCAGCGTTGCCCTGATCTCCGGATTAGTGAGGATATCCACATAGGCGAAGCGTTTGCCGCACTTCATAAGCACCTGGGTAACCTGGGCTGAAAAGCCGCATTGAGGCTGCTCGGGGTTCCCCTTCATATAAAGCAGTATGCTATTGGAATCTATTTGCTCTTTAATCGTTTCTTCGGTACTCATGAAATACGGCCTCTCTGTTCGGTAAAAGCGGGCTTTATGACTTACTCAAGCGACCCAGTGTGTAAGTTTACACTGGTGCTCTAGGCTTTGTCAGCTAAAGTGCAGGGAGAACTATCTCGATGCCTGGGACCCGGCAGATTTCGAGCTAGCAGTCACTGCTGCACTTTTGCTCGATTTCCTGCCCCAACCACCGCCACCGGGAGTGTGAATAATAAGGCGGTCGCCTGCCTCGACATCGACAGTGCATTTCCCCGGCAGTACCTCACCATTCAGCAAATTCAGCCCTTCCTGACCGGGCCTGCCACCGGCAAGCCCCCAGGGCGCATAGCGACGACGTTCGCTTATCAGGCTCAGTCGTGTCGAGCTTAAAAACTCGTACTCCCTGCTGACGCCATCCCCGCCTCGATGTTCGCCGTCGCCCCCGCTGTGCCGCCGGATGGCATAACTTCTCACCCGCAGTGGGTAATGCATCTCCAGGCTCTCGACTGGCGTATTCAGCGTGTTGGTCATGTGGCTGTGCACCGCAGACAGGCCGTCATTACGGGGGCCGGCGCCCATGCCCCCGGCCAGGGTCTCGTAGTAATCCCAGCGTTCGCCGCTGCCGGCATCGATATAGCCCATGGCGATATTATTCATGGTGCCCTGGCTGGCGGCGGGTATTTGCTCCGGCGCGGCCTGGGCCAGCGCCCCGAATACGAGGTCTACCAGTCGGGTCGAGGTCTCAACATTGCCGCCGGCGACGGCAGCCGGCCGGCGCGCGTTAACGATAGAACCGGGACGAGTTTTGAGTTTTATGCGCCGAAACAAGCCGGAACAGGCCGGTGCCTCCTCCGGCATCAGGCATCGAAAGCAATAATATGCGGCTGCGGCCGCTACGGACTCGGGGCAGTTTAGATTACCCGGCACCTGTGGGGCGCATTCCCTCAGATCTAATTCCACGGCATCGGCTTGAAGCGTCAGGCACAGTGCCAGTTTTATGCCTTCAGACCCACAGCCATCGTCGTCCAGGAAATCTTCGAAGTAGTACTTGCCCGGCTGCAGTTGTGCGATCACAGCCATTGTGATCCGGTCTGCATAGGCATTCAGCTCAAGTACTCCGGCTCGATAATCTGCAAATCCCATGTTTGCAACCAGGGCTTGCAAGCGCCTCACACCTACCCGGTTAGCCCCGGCCTGGGCGGCGAAATCGCCACTCAATTGTTCGCCCTGTAAATCCGCCAATGGGATATCGGTGACCTGCACTCGCTCGCCTCGCAGCAGCAAGGTAGGCGCAATAATGACACCCTCTTCCGCCAGGGTCGATGACACCGGCATCGAACCAGGGGTGTCACAGCCGATGTTGGCGTGATGGGCGCGGTTCGCGACGAAACCGATGAGTGCAGTCGCCCCCTGCTTACCAGCCCCGGCTTCGAATACCGGTGCGATCAGGGTCACATCGGGCAAGTGGGTACCACCAAGAAAGGGGTCATTCAGCACGACCATATCTCCTGGCTGCCAGTCCCACTGGCGCACCAGGTCGCCCATAACGAAAGCCATGCTACCGAGATGGACGGGTATGTGCGCCGCCTGAGCGACCAGCTCACCGTCGCTGCCGAACAGGGCGCAGGAGAAATCCAGCCGGTCCTTGATATTGGGTGAAAACGCCGTGCGGCGCAGTACCAGGCCCATTTCATCGCAAATGGCCCCGACCCGGCTGGAAAATAGCTTTAACTCTACGGGATTCATGTCTGCTTTCCGATGCCAGACCCCGGCCCGCTACCGGGCTGGCGAGATGACAATTGCTCCCACTTGCATAAGTGGATAAAATAGCAATCTTTCATGGGTAGCGCGAGCTACCCTTTTTGTTTACAGATTGAAGGTCGAAGCCACAGATCATGGTTGTACAGCATTTCCTGACCCTAGATGATTTACCACCAGCCGAGCTATTGGCGATAGTACGCCGAGCCGTGGAGCTGAAGCGGCAGCCAGAGTTGGCGCAGATCCAGGCACGCAAGACCCTGGGCCTGATTTTCGAAAAATCCTCCACCCGGACGCGAGTAGCCTTCGAGGTAGCGATGACACAGATGGGAGGATCGTCCCTGTTTTTGTCCCCCGCCGACTCTCAGCTGGGGCGCGGAGAACCGATCGAAGACAGCGCCCGGGTGCTGTCACGGATGGTAGATTGTGTGGCTATCCGCACCTACGAACACAGCAAACTGCAGTGCTTTGCCGAGAATTCCCAGATTCCAGTCATCAATGCCCTCAGTGATGATTTCCATCCCTGCCAGCTGCTGGCCGACGTGCAGACCTTCATCGAGCACCGAGGCGATATCGGTGGCAAGAGGGTCGCCTGGGTTGGCGATGGCAATAATATGTGCCAATCCTATATCAATGCGGCCGCGGCCTTCGACTTTGAACTCACGATCGCCACACCGGCCGGCTTCGAGCCCAGTGCCGAGCTGGTGAAAAAACACCGGTCTCGGGTCAGTCTGACGGTTGATCCTGCAGCGGCGGTGAAGAATGTCGATCTGGTGGTGACCGATGTGTGGGCGTCCATGGGGCAAGAGGCAGAGCAAAGCGAGCGTGAATCGGCGTTCGCAGCGTTCCAGGTCGATGCCGAACTGATGTCTCTGGCGAATCCCGAGGCGCTGTTCATGCACTGCCTGCCGGCCCATCGCGGCGAAGAGGTGAGCGCCGAGTTACTCGATGGCGACGATAGCGTGGTCTGGGATGAAGCGGAGAATCGCATGCATTCACAGAAGGCGTTGCTGGAATACCTGTTCGCCCAGTAGCCTAGCGGTGTCGCCCTGCCCAGGTCGAACACCTCGCGGCGACGGATCTTCACACCCCGGTATCGACAAAACCCATAAATTAGATGGGGATACCAAGTTTCTAGTTCACCACAACATGTTGTGGTGGGCATTTATGCCTATCGCGGCCCCTCCACGGCCAAAAAACAGGCAGGAATCTGGCCCATTTTCAGGCTCCAAAGCGGGCTTGGTTTGGGAGTTTTTACAACACCGGGTTTCCCCCTGTAACAACAACAGCATATTCACAATTTACCCACAAAATACTCACAGCGAAATCACTTGCATTTGACTCATAAGCGCATTATGTTGTGTTAGTGGTTTGTCGCCTGTCTATATGTTGTGGTAGCCAGGCTTAAATCCTGGGCCTCTTTACTGCCAGACACCCGCTTTGGCACAATAAATTATTGCAGTAGCCAGGGGAGCTACTGTGGCCCAATAACAAGAAAAGTGCTTGATAAGAATAGGGTTTTTCAGGCTCAATTCTAGATATTGCTTTTACGGGTACCGCGTGTTCTCGGTGCCATGAAAAAAACAATTAAAGTCCAGCCGCAAAAACACAATATATAGTATATGGCTTTTACGCTGCCTGACTGCCCGGTGCAAATTCTGAGCGATATAGAACTCACCATCGGACCTGGCCAGACCGAACTGTCTCACTGCATAAAGCCTCTTTCTGCGTGCTTAACCATGCGTCTGAGACTTTTAAGGGCCCCAGAGCCGGCTCGCAGTTCTGACAAGGTGTTCGGCACCGCAGCAGAACAAGCCAAAAACTGGAGAAAGAAATAAGAACACGAATGCGGTAATCAATAATTCGGAGCACAAAATGCACACTGATGTACAAACCACGGAAGACTCTCCCATGGCAGCCAGAACCGGTAACGATGACGTCTCTGTTGTCTCTACGGCACCCGGACAGTTACGGGTGATCAAACGCAATGGCGCGGTCGTCGCCTATGATGAGTCGAAGATTTCCGTCGCTATTACCAAAGCCTACCTGGCAGTAGAAGGAGGCAACGCCGCCGCCTCCTCGCGTATACACGAATCCGTGGCGCAATTAGGCCGGCAAATAACGCAGATATTCCGTCGCCGCATGCCTTCCGGCGGCACCATTCATATCGAAGACATTCAGGACCAGGTAGAGCTGGCGCTGATGCGAACCGGTGAGCATAAGATCGCCAGAAGTTATGTTATCTACCGGGCGGAACACAACCGCATTCGAGAGCAGAAGCAAGAAAAGCAGCAGGCCAGGAAAACGGATATTACCGTCACCTTCGAAGATGGCAGCCAGGGACCCCTGGATACGGCGCGCCTGCAGACCATCATCTCCGAAGCCTGTGAAGGCCTCGAAGACGTGTCCGCCGAAGCAATTTACCGGGAAACGCTGAAAAACCTGTATACCGGCGTCAAGATGGAGGATGTGCGCACATCCCTGGTGATGACCGCGCGCACCATGGTGGAAAAGGATCCCAATTATTCCTTCGTCACCGCCCGTTTGTTGATGGATACCCTGCGTTCAGAAGCACTGGGGTTTCTTGGTATTGCCAATGCGGCAACCCAAACCGAGATGCATTACCGCTATGCGGCGACACTGAAATCCTATATAGAAAAGGGTGTCGAGCTGGAACTGCTGTCCCCACATCTGCTCGACTATGATCTCAGCTTGTTGGGCGAAGCGCTGAAGGCAGACCGTGATCAGCAGTTCACTTATCTTGGACTGCAGACGCTATATGACCGCTACTTCATTCACAGCGGGGGTATTCGCTTCGAACTGCCACAGGTGTTTTACATGCGCGTGGCCATGGGCCTGGCCTCCAAGGAGGAGAACCGGGAACAGCGTGCCATCGAATTCTATAACCTGATATCCAGTTTCGATTACATGGTGTCGACACCGCAGCTGTTCAACTCGGGCACGCTACGGCCACAACTGTCATCCTGTTTCCTCACCACTGTCCCGGACGACTTGTACGGCATCTACTCGGCGATTCGAGACAATGCGATGCTGTCAAAATGGGCGGGCGGTCTTGGCAATGACTGGACGCCGGTGCGCGCACTCGGGGCCCATATCAAGGGGACCAATGGCAAATCCCAGGGTGTCGTGCCTTTCCTCAAGGTGGTTAACGACACTGCGGTCGCCGTGAATCAAGGGGGCAAGCGCAAGGGTGCCGTGTGTGCTTATCTGGAAACCTGGCACCTGGATATCGAAGAGTTTCTGGAGCTGCGCAAGAACACTGGCGACGAACGCCGTCGCGCCCACGATATGAATACCGCGAACTGGATTCCCGACCTCTTCATGAAACGTGTCTTCAATGACCAGGACTGGACTCTGTTTTCACCTAACAACACCCCTGACCTGCACGAAATCTACGGCAAGGAATTTGAAGTCGCTTACCTGGAGTATGAACGCAAGGCCCTGGCGGGAGAAATTGAAGTCTACAAGACCGTCAAGGCCGGCGACCTGTGGCGCAAGATGATCTCCATGCTGTTCGAAACCGGACACCCCTGGATTACTTTTAAAGACAGCTGCAATGTGCGTTCTCCCCAACAACACGTGGGCACTATCCACTCTTCCAACCTGTGTACGGAGATCACCCTGAACACGAGCGAGGACGAGATCGCGGTCTGTAACCTGGGCTCCGTAAATCTGCTTAAGCACATTAGCGCCGATGGCCTCGATCAGGAAAAACTGAAGAAAACCATCACCACTGCCGTGCGCATGCTGGACAACGTAATCGACATCAATTACTACTCCGTGCCCCAGGCCAAGAAATCCAACCTGCAACACCGACCCATCGGCATGGGTATCATGGGTTTTCAGGATGCCCTGTATACGCAGCGTATACCTTACGCCTCCGATGAGGCCGTTCAATTCGCCGATCTGTCCATGGAAATGATCAGCTATTACGCCATCGATGCCTCTGTCGAACTGGCCAAGGAACGCGGTCGTTATGATTCCTATGACGGCTCTCTGTGGGATCGCGGTATTCTGCCCATCGACTCACTGAAGTTGTTGCTGCAAGAGCGCGGCGCCGAATACCTCGACGTTAACATGGACCAGCGCCTGGATTGGGATGGACTGCGAGCCCGTATCAAGCAATCCGGCATGCGAAATTCCAACGTGCTGGCGATTGCACCGACTGCAACTATCGCCAACATCACCGGGGTATCCCAGTCCATCGAGCCCACCTACCAAAACCTGTTTGTGAAATCCAACCTGTCCGGAGAATTCACGGTGGTGAATCCTTTTCTCATTGAGGACCTGAAGAAGCTGAATTTATGGGACAGCGTGATGGCCAATGACCTCAAATACTACGAAGGCAGTGTGCAGAAGATCGACCGGATTCCGCAGGAAATCAAAAAGATCTATGCAACCGCCTTCGAAGTGGAGCCACGCTGGCTGGTCGATGCCGCCAGTCGACGCCAGAAATGGATCGATCAGGCTCAATCCCTGAATTTGTACGTGGCTGGAGCCAGCGGCAAGAAGCTCGATGTGATGTATCGAATGGCCTGGTTACGCGGATTGAAGACAACCTATTACTTACGGGCCCTGGCCGCTACCACAACCGAAAAATCGACCATTTCCGATACCAGTCTGAACAAGGTTGCAAATGGACCGGCAGAGGTGCCTTCGGCTTGCTCGATCGATAATCAGGATTGTGAAGCCTGCCAGTAAAGGTGGGTAATGATCGCAGCAAGCAGCAGGCAATAAAACAGCAAGACAGGCAAGGCTAACGATATGACATTAAGAAATTGAGGTATGAACATGCTGTCATGGGATGAATTTGAAAAGAAAGAAATCACCGCAGCCGTTAACACGCAGGCGCAGGAGACCCTATCCGCGATCACCGCGGCCACTCAACCTGAGCCGGTGACGACAGCGGGCAGTTCGGTGAATGCTGCGTCGGATGAGAAAGAACCCACCGCGATGCAACAGGCGATTAATAATCTGGCAACACTGAATGTCGAATCCGGCCTGGAAGAGTTGGAAGGCGCGGCGATGCGAGTGACAGTGGATGAGAAGCGTATGATCAACTGTCGCGCCGATCTGAACCAGTTGGTGCCGTTCAAATATGACTGGGCCTGGCAAAAATATCTGGATGGTTGTGCCAATCACTGGATGCCGCAGGAAATTAACATGAATGCGGATATCGCCCTGTGGAAAAATCCGAAAGGACTCACAGACGATGAACGACTCATCGTTAAACGTAACCTGGGTTTTTTCTCTACTGCGGATTCCCTGGTAGCCAACAATCTGGTGATGGCAGTCTACCGCCTGATCACCAATCCGGAATGTCGACAGTACATCCTGCGCCAGGCCTTCGAGGAAGCGATCCACACCCATGCCTACCAGTACTGTATCGAGTCCCTGGGCATGGACGAGGGTGAAATTTTCAACATGTACCACGAGGTACCGTCAGTGGCAAAGAAGGCATCCTGGGGGCTACGGTATACACAGGAGCTAAGCGATCCCAGCTTCACTACCGGCACCATCGAAACCGACCGGGATTTACTGAAGAATTTGATTGCCTTCTACTGCTGCCTCGAAGGCATCTTTTTCTATTGCGGTTTCACCCAGATATTGTCAATGGGTCGCCGTAACAAGATGACCGGTACGTCGGAACAATTCCAATACATCTTGCGGGATGAGTCCATGCATCTGAATTTTGGCATCGATATGATCAACCAGATCAAACTCGAAAACCCAGAGCTATGGAACGACACCATGAGAGAACAGGCGACCCAGATGATCCTGCAAGCCACTCAACTTGAAATCGAATATGCCCGGGACACCATGCCCAGAGGCGTACTCGGCATGAACGCGGTGATGATGGAAGAATACCTGCAATTCATCGCCAACCGTCGTCTGGTTCAGATTGGACTGCCGGAACAGTTCAGAGACGCCAAGAATCCGTTTCCCTGGATGTCCGAGATCATGGATTTGCGCAAAGAGAAAAACTTTTTCGAGACCCGGGTTATCGAATATCAGACTGGCGGTGCCTTGTCTTGGGATTAGGTGCCTTGGGATTAAGTGTCCTGGGATTAAGCGTGGTGGGATTACTTCACAATGATGATCGAGATCAGAAAACGTCGAACGATGGCAACCGAGGAGTCTGCTGATGAGTGATGACAAGCAAGCTGAAAACGACCCGGAACGCACCTTACTGACGCTCGACCAACTGAGCCAGACCATCGAAGTCATGACCAGCGTGGTCAATCGCTTGCGCCTGCATTTAGGGGAACAGATCAAGGCGCAAATAAAATCCCAGCAAACGGCTGCAGAAACAAACGCAGCAACCGTCGTGGATGTGGGTAATTCCCAGAGCCCAGCACAGAAGCGGGAGAGCTTTATTGTTGAACTTAGTCAGCCAGAGATTGCACCCGTCCGCAAGAGCACAAAAACGCTTCACTAGGGAATCTCTGATTACCTTGTTGTTGACTATTGTTGACAAGCTGTCGCAGCCTGCGGCAGCTTTTTTTTGCTCATGAATGACGCCGTCGGCGCCATCGTGCTTGCTGCAGGATTCAGCACGCGCTTCGGCAGCAACAAGCTGCTCGCGAAACTGGCCAATGGCAACACCGTCATCGCACAAACCACGCAGAGGATTAATGCCGCACTGGCAAACTCGGTGCTGGTCACGCGACCGGAGTTGGCGCCGATGTTGACTGCCTGCAATATCGAATTACGGGTGTTCGATCACGCCGAGCGGGGCATGGGTGCGACGCTGGCCTACGCCATGGGTTTTACCCAGGCCTGGTCAGGCTGCCTGATCTGTCTCGCAGACATGCCCTTCATAGCCGCCAGCACCTATCGGGCGCTGGCTGAACAAATCACGGATGACAGCATCGTCATCCCCAGGTTCCAGTCCCGTGAAGGCAATCCGGTGGGCTTCGGCAAGCGCTGGTTTCCACAACTGGCAGCACTGGACGGCGACTCCGGCGGGCGCAGTCTGATCGAGGCCAACCCGCAGTCGGTAATCTATTTCCCGATCGATGATCAGGCAGTGCTCAACGATATCGACACGGCCGAGGACCTGGGTCGATTTCAATCCCCTGCCTAAGGGGCTGCTCTACCAGCATCAATCTGTTTCGATCACAATGCCCTTATTGCAAGATCAATGAGTTTAGCCATACAATCTTCTCAACCCGGCGCCTTTTCAATGCCGTGACACAACAGCAGATCCCATGAAAAAGATTAAAAACGAGAGCGAGTTCCTAAAAGAAGCACTTAGAGTCGGTTCACGTTATTTCGAGGCCCGCGGCGCCGGTAAGTTTGAAGCCACCGACCATGCCGATATGAAGATTCGCGCGATCTACCTGCTGCTGGTTAAGGATAAGGTGATACAACCACTGGCCAGCGCCGACGAAAGTGTTCAGAACATGCGACACAAGCTGGCCATTTGGATTTCCAGGAACCTGCCCCCGGATCACCAGCTGTTGCGCGGCTCATCATGATCTTCATCAAAATAGTTCTGCGCCAGCGCCAGTTTCTGCGCCAGCTGCCGCTCACAATATTATTGCTACTTTGGCAGCACCCTGGCCACGCCGATACCGCCAGTGCCGAGTTGGCCATGGAAGACCCACTCAATCCGCTGCTGTTGATCAGCACCTCCCAGGGAAATATATATATCGAATTATTTCCCAATGAGGCGCCTCGCAATGTCACTAACTTCATGGCGCTGGCAACCGGAGAAGTGGAATTTATCGATGCCGACAGCGGTGCCGAATTCAAGTCTCCCTACTTCAATGGCCTGAGGTTTCATCGCGTGATCAGCGATTTTATCATTCAGACCGGCAGCGGGGTCAATCACCCCCGGGGCGCTCCTGCCGATGAATTGCCGGATGAAATCAATGCGGACTATCTTGGTCTGGATCGATTACCGGTGCTGAATCCAGACGGCTCATTTAATAGCATGCTGAACATAAGCAACAAAGCCGAATTCGATGAGGAAATTTTGAAACCGCTGTATCGGCGTATGAACATCGAAAGCAAGGCCGACCTGCTGGCCAGGCAAGAGGCGGTGTTACTACAGTTACAACAGATGACGGTAAAGCGTGCTTATGAAAATCAGGGCTATCGTTATAACAGCAGCAACCCAGGTCGCGGCGTCACCAGGGGCGTCGTGGCCTTGGCCAATAAAGGTCCGGATACGAACGCAGCTGAGTTTTTTATCGCTCTCACCGATGCGGATTGGCTCACCGGCAAACACACGGTGATAGGCAAAGTTGTCGAAGGCATGGACGTAGCCGACACGATCGGCGCGGTCCCCATCGACCCCTTGCAGTTTTCACGCCTCAGTACACTGCTATACTCTGTCAGGAGGATTCACTGACGGCGGGGATTCAAATACGGGAGAACGCTAATGTCTAAGAAGAACAAAAAAAAAGCTGCCGAGCGAGGCACGTACGCCCTGTGCATGACGGCGGGTCTGATTCTTGGCATTGGCCTGGGTGCAATTCTCAACAACCTGCTCATTACAACGGTCCTGGGCGTCGTAGCGGGAGCTGGGGCGGCTTACTTCTTCAGCCATCAGAAAAAGACCGACAGACACTGACTCCGAGATATCCCCACAAAATATTTAGAAAAATCTCGGTAGTCACTACGTGTAACGGGGCTTGGAAAGGGGTACTGTTTTTCCGTTCGGTTGGGCCATCCCTGGCCCGTCCCGCGCTCCGTCCCTGGGCGCTACTCACTACAAAACAGCACCCCTTGCCAATCCCCTATCGAATTCGGTGTTCTTTTCAAACTGCAAGACTGGTTGCTTTTGTAAGAAAATCGTAGAAATGAATGGTCGTTGTCTTCGTAGCAATTTCAAGAAAAACTGAAGGTAAGGGCAATTGCCTGTCTGCGCGTCGTGCCTCAGAATTAGATATGAACACGAGCAAGCTTGCGTCCTACACGTACACCATAATCAACCAAAAATGGCGCATTATGCATTTCATTTATGGTTAACTTTTTGAAATAACAGAATATTTTTTGAGGATATCTCAGACACTGAATCAATTGCATGCTGCGGTCATAGCACCGGCCCGAAATTCAGTCCGCGGACCCGGAGGCCAAATCGAGCTGGAATATTTCTCGCCGGTAGGGCGGCATGGACTCCAGTATTTTCTTGCCGTAGCGCCGATTGATGATACGTTCATCAAAGAGTGTGATCTGGCCCCTGTCTTTCTCGCTGCGCAGCAATCGACCGCTGGCCTGCACCAATCTAAATGCAGCGTCCGGGACCGCCAGGGTCATGAACGCATTCATACCCTGTTGCTCGATCCACTCCGATAGCGTCATTTCGATGGGATCATTCGGCACCGCGAAGGGAATTTTTGCGATCAGCACATGGGTGCAATACTTGC
>JADFIJ010000193.1 GCA_022566775.1 Pseudomonadota bacterium
TGTCTGAGCGAAGCGAGTTCCGCAGCGCTGGCTAAAGTGAAGGATATATGGGCGTGCGCAAGGGGACTAGGCAACTCAAATTCGCGGACAAACGACACAGTTGTTCAGCACGCTACACAGGATCTATTTATTTTAGTCTTCTTGAGTTAGCTAGATATTCTTTGGGGGAGGTCTCGGGCTCGGACCTCTGTTTCTAATTTCCCATATTCAAGCCCAGGTAAAATTACGCTGAATTCGACCGAGCTTGGTGTAGAATTCGTCCGATTGTTCCTGGTCTGCTTCCTGCTCCGGGAACAATAAGCTGATCGTCGGAATCAGGAACAGAGGGATCAACAGGGTCAGGAATGACGGATCACTCCATTCACCCATGGACTGAGTCAGCTCATACCAGGCCTGGGCAAAGCCCCCGGCGTTCGCATTCTCGGCGCCGCTGAACAGGGTATTGAACAACCACATCGTCAGGCCGCCGACAAATCCGCACAGTATGCCCCAGAAGGCCGCTTGCTCCGTGGTTTTCTTCCAATAGAACACATACCCCACCGCTATCGCCGGGGGAACCACCATGGCGAATCCCAGCAACAACAGCTGCAGCACAGAAGTGATATTACCGAGCCAGGCAATCAGGGCCGCGGCGGTGCCATAGACTATGGTGACAATTCGATACGCACGCAGTTTCTTGTCGCTGGAATAGTTTTTCGAAGCCGGAATCCAGTCACTCACAAACATGGTGGCACTGGCCAGCAGAATCGGTGCACCCGATGAGATCACCGCCGCCAGGACCGCGGCCAGGGCGATTCCACCCAGGATGGGACCGGTGTCCATCGCCAGTTGGGCGATATTGAGATAGCTGGTCAAGCCGCTTTCGGAACCATAGGTCGCCATGGTCAGAATACCGATGAAGCCAGCTACCAGCGGCATGATCGCAGCGATGATCCCGGCCAGGAAAAAGCCCGGAATCAGGTACTCCTGCTTCGCCGCCGAACTCGCGTAATTGGCGTAGATCGATGCCGCCGGCGTGTGAATAGTGGCGGAGATAAACAGGGCGATGATCGTGGCCCAGCCGATGCCGATGAAGCTCCACCAGGAAGGCGAGTCTTTGCCCGCCGCCGCCAGCATCGCCTCGGATTGCAGCACAACCTGCTCCCAGCCACCGATGTTTCGCATCGCGACGAAGCCCACCAGCGTCAGGCCCAGTATGATCACGGTGCAGTGCACTACATTGGTTATGGCTGTGCCTTTGAGGCCACCGGTGACGGTAAACAGAATAATTACAAACGCACCTATGGCCACGCAGACACCAAATGGCCAACCGGTCACACCACTGACGATCGAACCGATCACGAAAGGCTCGATAATATTCACCACCAGGTATTCAGCCTGCACACAGAGACTGGTGAGCCACTGGCAGCGACGGGAACCGAAACGCTGATCGAACACTTCGCCGACACTGGATAGCCGCAGGCGACGATAGGGTATGGCGAAGAACAGACCCACCAGAAACAGGGCCGCGAATGAATTAACGCTGTACCACAGGTGACCGATACCCTCGTTGATGACGTCGCCGGCGACGCCATAGGTGCCGGCACCGCCAATGCGGGTGCCAGCGATACCTGCCGCCAGCATGCCGATACCGAGGGTACCCCCACCGATCGCCCAGTCGGCTGCGCTTCTGTTTCTTCGGCTCAGGTAAATACCGACGCCGGCGAAAAACACCAGGTAAAACAGAATGACGACTGCGGTTATACTCATGCAGGGCTCCCGCTATTATAAGCAATCACTGATACTCTGATTGCGGTGTACTCAGATCACCGTTGGACCAAGTATTGCGCTGTATCAGCACCGCAACTATTGCTCAGCGCATACTACACCAACCAGCCCAGAAGGCTATGCTAGCGGCACTCTGAGCCCCCAGAGCCGATGTCAGATTCAACAGCTTCGACAAGCGCCCGCATGAGAAATATTCGCAAGGAACACTTTATGACAGTCATGCACGCAGACTTGGATGCCTGGCTCGATCAGGTTCGCGAAGAGATAATTGAACCGGAACGTCCCATCATCGATCCCCATCATCACCTGTGGAAGCATCGTTTCGGCCATGATTATCTCCTGCCCGAACTGTGGGCTGATACTGGCAGTGGTCATAATATTGTGAAAACCGCGTTTATGGAGTGCCGGGCATTTTATTATCGCGATGGCCCAAAACACTTGCGGCCTGCCGGCGAGACCGAGTGCATCGCCAATCTTGCCGACGCTGGCAACTCTGGTGGCGGCGAGTCAGGGGCTGACAAGCAAGCTTCTATCTCGGCAATTATTGCCCATGCCGATCTCACCCTCGCCGGGGAATCGGAAGACAAACTACTGGAAATACTCGATCTGCACCGCCAACGCGGCGCGGGCCTGTTTCGGGGCATTCGACATTCTGCAGCCCGGGACAAACGCCCCGAAGATCTTTTTATTGTTAGTTCCGCACCTCCTTATTTGCATGGCAGGGAATCCTTCCGCAAGGGCTTGCGCATCCTCGCCGACCAGGGATTAACCTATGACACCTGGCACTATCATCATCAGAACCTGGATTTTCTGGATCTGGCGCGGGCCGTGCCTGAATGCACTATGATACTCGATCATTTTGGTACACCCCTGGGCATAGGCGTCTACAAGAACTGTAAGGACGAGATTTTTCAGCAGTGGAAGCAGGAGATTGCCGAGATCGCTAAATGTGAAAACGTGGTCGCCAAGCTAGGCGGCCTGGCCATGCCCGACAACGGTTTCGGCTGGCACCTGGCGCCTCGACCGCCGACATCAGACGAACTGGTGCAGGCCCAGGAAAGGTATTATCTCCACACCATAGAATGTTTTGGACCCGAGCGCTGTATGTTTGAGAGTAATTTCCCGGTGGACCGTCTATCGGTGAATTACCATGTGTTATGGAACGCATTTAAGAAAATGGCGGCAGGATATTCCGAAGCGGAAAAACATGAGATGTTCTATGGTACAGCCGAACGGGTGTATTCCATGTAAGGGAGTTACGGACGTGTTACTTGCGCAGGCGTTTGATTACCGCACTGCTCATCAGGACGACAGTCTCACCTACCAGCAGTTCACAGCGCACGAATACCATAGAGCCACCACGTTTGATGACCTGCGCCCGACCCTCGATCAAATCTCCCAGAAAGGCAGGTGCGGTGAATTCATTGCTACAGCTAACGGTAACGACGCTCTCGCTTTCGCCACCATTAGCACCGAGACAAAGCGTGTAATCCGCCAGCGCCATTAAGATTCCACCATGCACTGAATCGTGGGCATTACAATGATGATTCACCACTCTAAGCGCTGTACGTGGATGCATACCATCCATGTAAAAGAAAAAAGGTCCCAGATAGTTCTCTGCCCTGTCCCCGACCCAATGTCGGTAGTTAGACGGCACATCGAAATCTTCGGGATTGAAGCCTTCGGATTTAGAATTCACGGTCGCCGCCGTCAACGGCGCCTACACAAGCTGATAATGACAGACAGATGAGCAGGCTCATAAAGATTCCCCCTATTTTAAAACTACGCCACGCTTTCATTACTATGCCATGCCGAATAAAGAGTGTCTCACAAAGTGAGCTGCCAATAAGCTATGTCGATGAAGTGATCGAATTTCTTTCCCAGTTCCTGAAATTGGCCGATTTTTCTAAATCCCATCTTCTTATGCAAGGCGACACTGCCTGGATTAGGCTGGGCAATGCCGGCGATTAGTACATGTATCGGCGTCTTGCGTATTTCATCAATCAGCTGCTGGTAAAGTCTCGCCCCCCTGCCCTTGCCAAACTTATCTTGCTGCAGATAGATACTGGTCTCTCGCGAAAATCTATAGGCTGCCCGCTGCTTCCAGGGCATGGCAGAAGATCCAAGGGTAATCAGTTGCTGCTGCAGTGCCGTTGGACCGGCGTAAATGGAAAGAGAAGACATGGCCCGGGAATGATATAATTAGCGCTTCCTGCAATCCAGAGACACTTTGCTGGCAACTACGCCCCGTGGTCAGACCAAGGGCGAAAGACCTTAACGTATCACCCATGCCAAGCTTCAAGCTCCAGGACCGTAAAACCCTGCTCTACCTGTTGGCCATTGGCAACACCATCTCCTTCGCGACCTGGCAGGTGTTGCTCAATAATTACGTCGTCGAAGAATCCGCGTTTACCGGCACCGAGATCGGTATCCTGCATAGCCTGCGTGAGGTACCGGGTTTTCTAGCCTTCACAGCCATCCTGGTTATGGTCTACATCCGGCAGCAAACCTTTGCCCTGCTGGCCTTGCTAACCCTGGGTATCGGTACCGCAATCACCGCCTTCTATCCTGCTGCGCTATGGCTGTATTTCAGCACTGTGGTGATGTCTGTCGGTTTTCACTATCTGGAGACGCTGCATAACTCATTGAGTCTGCAGTGGTTGAATCAATTAGAAGCGCCCAGGGTGCTGGGTCAACTACTCAGTGTGCGCGCATTATGCAACCTGGCGGTGCTGGGCTCGCTGTATATTTATCTGATGTTCTACGCCGCTAACTATCTGTTGATCTATGTGATCGCGGGCTGCATTAGTGTGGCCATCGCATTATTTTGCTGGAAGGCCATACCCCATTTCGAAGACAGCGTCGTGCAGAGGAAGGAGCTGTTCCTGCGTAAACGCTATTGGCTCTTCTACCTGCTGACTTTTTTCGCCGGCGCGAGGCGACAAATATTTGTAGTCTTCGCCGGATTTCTGCTGGTAGAAAAATTTGGATTTCCGGTGGAAAATGTGGTGTTGCTAACGCTGATAAACGCCGCACTCACATTCTACCTGGCACCTAAAGTGGGTCGTCTGATCGGCTACATCGGCGAGAGGCGGGCCCTGACCCTGGAATATGCCGGCCTGGTCATTATCTTCGTCAGTTATGCCTTCGTCGATACCATTGCCGTGGCGGTAGCGCTTTACCTGCTGGATCATCTGTTTTTCGCCATGGCGATCGCCATCAAGACCTATTTTCAGAAGATTGCCGATCCCGCCGACATAGCCGCCACTTCCAGTATCAGCTTTACCATCAATCATATCGCCGCCGTGGTATTGCCGGCCTTGCTGGGCCTGTTGTGGGTGGTTAATCACAGTGCTGTATTTCTGGCCGGTGCGGCCATCGCCCTGGGCTCCCTGGTGCTGACGCAATTGATCCCGGACCATCCAAGGCCCAGCTTCGAGACGCGATTGAGCGATCGGCAGCTCACCTAGCAGGCTCGGAATACAGGGCTGGACAAGCCAGCCCCGTTCGTTGATGGGTAGGATCGGTGTCGTCTACTGCCCCTGCTTGAACACCAGGGTAAAGCTGACGGGGACGGATCGGCTGATGCTCGGCAGACCAGCCACTTCTCTCAGGGCTTCGATGCCGGCTACCAGGCCGACAGAATCTGCAGTAACGATAATCGGTTTCAGAGTTGAAGCCATAACTCCCGATTCCAGGCGCGTCACCATTAACTCAGCAGTGAGAGCGATCGAAGCGCCATGTAATGACAACTCAATTTCGATCTGCATGACCTCACTGGCGCCGGGGTTCATGGCGGTTATCGCTTCCAGATCCACCTTGCCGGTGATAGTGGCATCCGGAAACAGATTGGTTTCAAACAACATCGCCTGCATGCGCTCGTTGCGAATCTGAATCATCGTGTTCACGCTGGCCAGTTCGATAGCGATCTTCACCTCGCCAGCATCATCGATGCTGCCGGACAGCACATCGAAGGTGTGTACTTCGGCAACATGCTCTGCCTTTACTGTAACGAAACTGAGGGTTGAGGCTGCGTTATCCAGCGACCAGTGGGCATTGGCGGAGCCAATAAACACGATCGGTGCGAGCAGGGATAGTACGGTCTTGAGCAGGGAATGACGGGACATGCTTTTCTCCTTTGAATATCAATTGTCTTAGTAAGTGAGACTCGAAACGGCCAAGCTTCCTTGTTTTGGTGATAATAGTATTGATGATAATGCGAAAATGCCTGGAGATACAATTTCATTGATGCAAATTCTCCGCCGCAGGCTGAGTTTGAGGATAAAGCGCAATTGGGCATGGTTTAAGGCTTGTGCGGGCCTCACGAAAGGTTAAAATCCCCCCTCAATTAACTAGTTGCCAAAACATGTCTCCGTATATCCCCAATATCGACATCAGCGCCGGTCCTTACCTTAGGTTAATTTTCGAAAAGATTTCCAGGCAGCGGCAGGCAGAACGGTGAAAGCAGCCACTGTCAGTCCTGTCGTTAAACAGCTGGTACTGGTCGGTGGCGGCCACAGCCATCTCGCCGTATTGAAACGCATGGGTATGAACCCGGTGCCCGGCCTCGCCGTCACCCTGATCAGCCGGGAGATCAACACGCCCTACTCCGGCTCGCTGCCCGGCTATATCAGCGGCGTGTACGAGTACGATGAAATTCATATCGACCTGCGACCCCTGGCGCAGTTCGCCGGGGCAAGGATTATTCAGGCAGAGGTTGGAGCCATCGACCTGGATGCCAGAAAAATAATCTGTGACTCCAGGCCCGATATCGAATTCGATATACTGTCTCTGAACATCGGCTCCAAGCCCGATGCGGCGAAGATTCCCGGCGCCGATCTCCACGCCGTCGGCGTCAAGCCCATCGGTGATTTTCTTCAGAGCTGGCAGGAAATTTACCGCAGCGCCATCGACGTTCTCGGCGACGACAGCGCCGAATTCTCACTGGTAATCGTCGGCGGCGGGCCCGCCAGCGTTGAGCTCGCCTTCGCCGCTCAACATCGCATTCATGCGCATCTTGGCATCAAGTCTTACCAGTCATCCGGCCTGAAAATCCAGATAATCACCGCCGACGATGGTGTGTTAAGACAGCACAATGACAAGGTGCGCCAGTATGTCAGGGAGGAATTGGGCAGAAGGGAAATCGAGATTCTCAGCGATCATAAGGTAAGACAGTT
>JADFIJ010000194.1 GCA_022566775.1 Pseudomonadota bacterium
GAGTCGCCTGGTCCCTTTGCGCACAGTCAGGCCATGCTTATCTCCTTCGCTTTAGACAGGAGTGAGCGAGGACTGTTCGAATCCCGATTTTTTGCTTGCAAAAAATGGTTGAGTTCCGCAGCGCTGGCTAAAGCGAAGGAGATATGGCCGTGCGCAAAGGGACCAGGCGACTCGGCTTCGCGGACAAACTACGCACAAAGGTAACAATACGCAGCAAAATACATCCGATTTTGTGGGAATAGCTCAATCTTCGACCGCTTTTTCTTCGAACCTGAAATCACCTAGAACCGGGGAAACCGCCGCCGGTGGGGGGGAGTCCGCCGGGGCCGCCGGGGCCGCGCATTCCGCCGAGGCCTCGCATCATGTTGGCCATGCCGCCTCCCTTCATTTTTTTCATGACCTTCTGCATCTGTTTGTGCTGCTTCAGTACTCGATTCAGGTCCTGGATCTGGGTGCCCGAACCCTGGGTTATTCGGCGTTTGCGTGAACCGTTGAGGATGTCAGGGTGGCGTCGTTCGCGTATGGTCATGGAGCATATTATGGCTTCCATGCGTCGAAACTGTGAGTCGTCCACCATCTTGGTGGCAGCCGGTGGCAGTGCACCCATGCCCGGCATCTTATCCATGATGCTGGCAACACCTCCCATGTTCTGCATCTGTTGCAATTGCTCCTTGAAGTCTTCCAGGTCGAAGCCCTTGCCCTTCTTGATCTTGCGTGCCAGTTTCTCGGCCTTGACCTTGTCGACTTTTTTCTCGGCCTCCTCGATCAGGGATAGCATATCTCCCATGCCGAGGATGCGGGAGGCGATGCGATCCGGATAGAAAGGTTCCAGGGCATCGAATTTCTCGCCCATGCCGATGAATTTTATGGGCTTACCGGTGATGTGACGCACCGACAGGGCCGCGCCGCCACGGGCGTCACCATCGGCCTTGGTCAGCACCACGCCGGTCAGCGGCAGCGCATCGTTGAAGGCCTTGGCGGTGTTGGCCGCGTCCTGTCCGGTCATGGCATCGACGACGAAGAGGGTCTCGATGGGGTTCAGCAAGTCATGTAACTGCCTGATCTCCTCCATCATCTCCTGGTCGATGGCAAGCCGACCCGCGGTGTCAACGATCAGCACATCGACGAATTTGCGCTTCGCCTCACTCAGCGCCGCCGCCGCAATATCGGTAGGCGATTGACTGCTGTCGCTGGCGAAGAATTCCACTTCGACTTCGCTGGCCAGGGTCTGTAGTTGCTGAATCGCCGCCGGGCGATAGACGTCGGCACTCACCACCATCACCGATTTTTTCGCTTCCCGTCGCAAGCGATAGGCAAGCTTGGCCACGGTAGTGGTTTTACCGGCGCCCTGTAGACCCGCCATCAAAACCACCGCCGGTGGTGTGGTCCTGAGGTTTAGCTCGGCGTTCGCCGAACCCATGAGGCTGATCAGTTCAGCCTCGACAATTTTTATGAAGGCCTGGCCGGGACTGAGGCTGCTGGCAACCTCCTGCCCGACGGCGCGCAGGCTGACGCGATCGATGAAGTCCTTGACCACGACCAGGGCAACATCGGCCTCCAGCAAGGCACGGCGTACTTCTCGCAGGGCATCCTGAATATTGCTCTCGGTGAGGTTTGCCTTGCCTGTGAGCTTTCTGAATGTGCCGGAGAGTCGATCGGTTAAATTATCAAACAATGCTGATACCGCCTGTCGTTTTAACTTGCTGCGCTGGTCGCTACCCACCCCCGTCGGTAGAGGCTGCTTTATCGCTGTGTAGGGACAACAGCGCTGCATTATAGCTAGGGCAGCTCTGAATAATACAGTGATGCTCAGGCTTTCAGGCGGGTCTGCAATCAAGGCAGGGATGCGCGGGAATGTAGACCACCATTCAAGCAGCCCTAACGCCGAGTGCAGACCCGCCTGAAAGCCCCGGAGGGCGAGCCCTGAAGCATTCATTTACGGCGTTACACTTCTTGCCAATGGTGACACCATCGCCTACATGGATGTAGGTGAGGGGCGTGAGCAGGGAGCGGAAGCTTTGCCGGCGAAGTGTACCTTGCAACTGAACGCTTCAGGACTCGCTGAGACATCACTGTATTATTCAGAGGTGCCCTAGATCCCGCCGTCATAAAAGAGAGTTCAAGTAGCCGATTACTTGTGCAAAACTTTCTAGTACCCTATTGTCCCTATCTCAAGCAGCTGAGCGCATCGAACAACATGCAAGTGACCATCATCTCCGGCGTCTTCGCCGTCTGCTTCTACCTGATCGGCTCGGTGTTTCAGGGGCTCAACTTTGCCCTCGACAAAGACACCCGCAGCAAGGTGTTTTTCTTCGGCGCGATGGCGGTTATTGCACACGGCATCAGCGCCTATGGTGTCATTCGAACTACCAGTGGATTCCATTTCGGTATTTCGGAGATCAGCACACTCATCACCGTTTCCATCTCCCTGGTGGTGTTAATCAGCAGCATACGCAAGCCCCTGGAGAACCTGTTCCTGGGTCTGTTTCCACTCGCTGTTATCACCATCATCGCATCGCTGACCATCAACAGTCAGTTTCCGCCGACGGTCATGAGTGCGGGCCTCGCCAGTCATGTCCTGATATCCATATTGGCCTACAGCTTTATCACCATCGCTGCGCTGCAGGCAGGTTTTCTGGCCTATCAGAATCATCAACTCAAACATGGTCACGCCGGTGGCTTGATCAACAAACTACCACCCTTGCAGGACATGGAGGAGTTCTTGTTTGAATTGCTCTGGGTGGGTCAGGTTCTATTGAGTCTCGGCATCGTTGCCGGGCTGTTGTTCATCGACGATATCTGGGGCCTCGATGGCGTCATCCACAAGACCTTCTTTTCCTTGCTCGCCTGGGTTGTTTTTGCCGTCCTGCTTTGGGGCAGACATCGATTAGGCTGGCGAGGCAATACTGCCATTAAGGGAACCCTGAGCGGTTTCGCACTGCTTATCGTTGGTTTCTATGGCGTCAAGTTTGCGTTGGAATATATCATCACCTAGCCCCGGTTATCGCGAGCCCCTACTCTTGCCCGATTATTACTCATATGAATGCTGACGATTCTTCACTAGCGATGCTGCTGGGTTTTTTCGTATTGCTGATGATTGCCTCGGCGTATTTCTCCGGCTCTGAAACTGGAATGATGCGTCTTAATCGATACCGATTAAAGCATCTGAAACGCACTGGACATCCGGGGGCTTCCCGCGTAAGCAAGTTACTCGAAACGCCAGACAAACTTATCGGCGTTATCCTGATCGGCAATAACTTCGTCAATTTCCTGGCGGCGTCCATCGCTACTTCAATTACCATCCTGATACTGGGAGAACCGGCACCTCTGGTAACGGCAGTTGTACTCACCCTGGTAGTACTGATATTTGCCGAAGTCACACCGAAGACAATTGCTGCGCTCTATCCCGAGAAGGTTGCCTTCCCCTCCAGCGTGCTTCTCAATGTTTTGTTGAAGATTCTCTATCCCGTGGTCTGGATAGTGAATTTTGTATCCAACGGACTGGTTCGCCTGCTGGGCTTTAAATCCAAAGTTGACGATAGCCAGCAGCAACTTACTCCCGACGAATTACGTACCGTTGTCGATGAGTCCAGCGGTCGTATTCCACGGCGACGGCAGGGCATGTTGCTGAATATTCTCGATCTGGAAAAGGTGACTGTAAACGATATCCTGGTGCCCAAGAACGATATTGTCGGCCTCGATATCGAAGACGATATTGACGACATCCTCAAGCAAATCGGCAGCGCCCAGCACACACTGCTGCCCATGTACAAACGGGAAATCGACAATATCATCGGCATCCTGCATCTGCGCAGCGTCGGCAAACTGATCCAGGTAGAGAAGATAAACAAGGCCACCATCATCCAAGAGACCATGGAGCCATATTTCATTCCCGAAAGCACACCCCTACACACCCAGTTATTCAACTTCCAGAGCAAGAAACTGCGCATGGCCATGGTGGTCGATGAATATGGCGCCGTCAAAGGTCTGGTGACACTGGAGGACATTCTGGAGGAAATTGTCGGCGAGTTTACCACCGACCTGGCGGCCAGCAACAAAGAGATTCATGAACAAGGCGACGGCATTTTCCTGATTGACGGCTCCGCCAGTATCCGTGACATTAATCGCATACTCTCCTGGGATCTGGATAGCAGCAGTGCCAAGACTTTGAATGGCTTGTTGACAGAAATTTTGCAATCCATTCCGGAATCCGCGGTGGGAATCGAACTCGACGGCTACTACGCCGAAATCGTGCAGGTTAAGGACAACGTGATTCGCACCGTTAGAATGTGGCAGGCAGCTTCCGCTCGGGTGGATGAGGCGATTTAATTCGACCGGCTTATGCAGGTATCCAGCGAGTGAAACTGTTTCAGGTCAGGCAGGTTCCAGGAAGAAATACTGCATACCTGATCACCAGAATCGGATTTTGCGGCGAGTGAAAGCTGGTAGTTGCCGGGGACATCGAACTGCCAGACCTGCCATCGTGTCGCATCGTCTTGCCGCGATTTATCGAATGTAATTTCTATCTGACCCGCTGTGGGAAATGCGTAGCTAAACTGTCGTAATGGGATGGCAAGCCCCAGACCACAAGCCTTGATATAGGCCTCCTTCAGCGTCCACAGCTGATAAAATCGATGCAGGCGTCGGCTCTGATTCAGCGCCAGCAGGTCGGCAACTTCCTGCCGGGAAAAAAACCGCTGTGCAATTCTTGCTACTCTTCTGGGCTTGTCGCTGCTTTCGATATCGACGCCGATGGTCTCGAGTTTAGAGATCGCCAATACCAGTCTGTCGCCTGAGTGAGACAGGTTGAAATACAGGCCCCGAGAATTTTGTGCAGGATCGAGCGCCGGCTTGCCATGGTCATTTTGCACGAAGCGCCATTGCGAGGGAGCAAACTCCTCGAGGTACTGGCTCAGCACACTGCGAATCAGAAACCGTCCCAGCAACAGCTGTTTCCTGTGCCTGTCGAAATAGAAACGCTGGAAACGGAGCCGTTCCGCATCCGTAAGCCAGAGCAGACACTGTCGTTTTAGTTCCTGCAGGGAAAAGTCCGCTTGCTTGCAATGCCACAGGTGAACTTCGGAATCGATAATCTGCACCGCTAGCCCCCTCTCTATCCCAACTCGGCCAGATCGATCACACAATATAGTCGCTTGCGTGATATTCGCGTTTCACCGGGGTAGGCAAAGGCATTATTGACAAATTTTATGCCGTCCAGTTCGATAGACTGGTTGATATGACTATGTCCGTAGATATGAATATCCGGTTGCAGTTGCATCACCTGATTGCCGAGACCATTGCTGCCCAGCACCGGATAAACTCTCCTTCGTTCCCGGGGAATTCTTTCCGGCATAACATCTATCCTGGGGAGAAAATGGGAATAGCTAATCACCAGTTTGCCATTGGTCTGTGGCAGGGGCAAATTCTGATCGAGGAAGTGCTGGCAGATGGCCGCGCTGCTGTTCAGCCTGGCCGGCCAGCGGCAGACGCGAAAGTCTCGCCAGGCACGCCGCAGATGTCGATCGGGTTCGCCGAAGGAAAAATCATACCAGGACAGCAGGGGCACGAAGTCGACGCTTTCATGTTCAAAGTGTGAGGTTCGTATACCTGTCGCCTCGCACAGTTCATTGATGGCATCAAATTTCCGCAGTGAGCAATCGAATGCTTCGTCGTGCAGCCACAACTCATGATTGCCCGGCACAAAAAGCACCTGCAGAAATTTCCGCTGCAGGGATTCAAAAACCTGGCGCAGCAAGCCAATGCGATGGGACACGTCACCGGCTAAAACCAGAATATCGTTTCGATATTCATCTGCGCTCAATTGCAGCACCCAGCGCAGATTCTCTGGATAATCCACGTGAACATCAGACAGGGCAAATACACGCATAGGGTCGACTTACCTCGAGACCGGGGTGGAATTTAACTTAAGGCCTCGGCGGCTGCCTTGGTTAATCCTTTTTCACCATGTGTGACTGGATAAATTCGGCCAATAACAGGTAGTCATCCCTGCGTGGATCAGACCGACGCCATGCCATGCCAATTTCCCGGCTCACATTTTCACTACTGAAATGTTTAAGCTGCAAATGGGTATCGCCCAACACGTTCGCCTGCACTGCCATCTCTGGCAACAGCGTCACGCCCAGGCCATTGGCCACCATCTGTACCAGGGTATGCAGGCTGGTGCCCTGGTAGACCAGGTCGGTATCGGCGCTCTGTAGTTTGCAGGCTTCCAGGGCATGGTCCCGCAGGCAATGCCCTTCTTCCAGCAGCAGTATGCTCTCGCCCCGCAACTGTTGCTGCTTTACCTGTTTGACTTTTTCCAGCCTGTGGCCCGGCGGCAGGCACAACAGAAATTCATCCCTAAACAGACTCACAGTTTCCATGTCGGGCATGGCGTAGGGGAAGGCCAACATGATCAGATCCAGCCGTCCCTGTTGCAATTGCAACAGTAACTGCGCACTCAACGCTTCTTTCAGATAAAGCTTCAGTTTCGGGTAACTCTTGCGCAGGTTCTTCAGAATAGGCGGCAGAATAAATGGGCCGATGGTGGGAATCACCCCCAGGCGAATTTCACCGGAGAGCGCGCCTTCATTGGCACGGGCCAGGGATACAAAATCTTCCACCGCGCCGAGGATACCGCGGGCCTGATGCAACAGTTTCTCCCCCAGGGGCGTAATCAGCACGGTCTTCTTGTTGCGCTCGAAAACCACCACGCCTAACCGCGATTCCAGGTCCTGAATCGCTACACTCAAGGTAGATTGGGTGACGTGGCAGGCGGCGGCGGCCTTGCTGAAATGCTTGTGTTCAGCCACGGCACAAAGGTACTTGAGTTGTTTTATCGAGGGCATCATGGGAGCTGATAGTAATCGATAAAAACGATCAATGCATCTTGAAAAATCAATTAGATTCTATGAAGGAATTGCCGTA
>JADFIJ010000195.1 GCA_022566775.1 Pseudomonadota bacterium
CGAATTACTTTTCGACAATTGCTCGAGTATTTTCGGTGTTTCCGGTGATTCTGACACTGCCTTGCCTTCTGCTCGATTGACGTGAGGGCCTCAAATTATTGCACATCGTGAGTGACTCCGAGTCTGAGATATCCCTACAAAATCTAGCTTTTGCTGTAGGTAATTGATGCGTGTAGCGGGGCTTGGCAAGGGGCATTGTTTTTCCGTTCCAGTGGGCCATCCCTGGCCCGTCCCGCGCTCCATCCCTGGGCGCTAGTCACTACAAAACAATACCCCTTGCCAATCCCCTGTCAAATTCGGTGTTAAATTCAGCTGCTAGTCCTGCTATTTCTGCAATAAAATCAAAGAAACCGATGAATATAAATTCAATTTGTTGAATTCTCTAATTATTTTGTGGGGATATCTCAGGCTCCGAGATGTACTCTTAAATGAGGTTCCCGGTTATCTGATCTTGTCGGCTAATAACTCCAGCGCTGCAACGAATGACATGGCATCGGCGCCTTCGGTGTTAACGACATGGCTAAATCCAGATTGCTCTGCCTGTTGCGCAAGCCGAGCCGAGGGCACCAGCAATGGTATCAGACCCAATTCCCCTTTGTTATCGCGGACTAGCGAGTCCAGTTTGAGCAGTGATTCTGCACTGGTAATCGTGAGTACGTTAACAGCTTCGGTTTGTAGGCTTGCGCAAAACTCCTTGGCATCGTAGTGAACCGACAGACGCTGGTAGACTTCCAGGTAGTCGATCTCCCCACCCCTCGAGCGCAGGGTGTCGGCAAGCAAATCACGCCCCCCCCGGCCACGGAAAATACCGATGCGCTTTCCATCCACCCGTTGCAACTCGGGCAGTTCCAGCAAATCTTCGGAGGTCATGCCCTTTGGAGAATGAACTACCTCACAACCGAATCGGTCAGATATGGCCTGGGCCGTCGTCGGCCCTATTGCAATCACAGCGACGCCGACAGGGAAGCAGGGCCAATAGTCATTAATCCATGTCGCTGCATATTGCACGGCGTTGCTGCTGACAAAAATTAAAATGTGATAGCTATCGAGGTGCTGGACCTTGCTCTCTAACGCCGGCATAGAAGCCGTTCTCTGCAAGGGCTTGATTTCGATCAGCGGCATCTGTGTTACCCCACCGCCACGACTGCTAATGGCGTCCTTGAGAATCTGTTGTTGCTCAATTGGCCGCGTGATAAGGACGTTTAGACCGGTCAGGGAATTAGTGGCCATTAGTCAATGGTCATGTAGAAAGCGCGGCAAGAATTTCTGCGGCGCCCTGAGAAAGTAAATCATTGGCAACGCTGATGCCCAGTTGCTCAGCCTGGTGACGATCACCTCTGATTTCGCTGCGAATGATTTGGGTGCCTTCGAGGTTACCCACCAGGGCGCGAAGATGCAGAATTTCTTCATCCGCACCTTCCAATTCTGCGAAGGCGGCAATGGGTACTTCGCAGCCACCCTGCAGGCACCCATTGACTGCCCGTTCTGCTACCACCCGGGCTGCGCTAGCCTGGTGATGCAAATTATCAATCAACTTCAAGGTATCCAGGTCTTCGGTACGGCACTCGATGCCTATGGCGCCCTGACCGCCGGCTGGAAGACAGTCTTCAAACGACAGACGCTGCCGAATGCGCGCCTCCAATTGCAGACGGCGCAGTCCTGCTGCCGCCAGAATAATAGCATCGAACTGACCTTCATCAAGCTTGCCCAGTCGGGTTCCGACATTACCGCGCAGGTCCACGATCTCAAGATCGGGACGTAACTCTCTTAACTGACACTGTCGCCGAAAACTGGACGTGCCCACTCTGGCCTGTTGCGGAAGCGAGGCGAGGTCTGCATAGTTATTGGATACGAAGGCATCCGCGGGGTCGTCTCGCTCACAAATGATGGCGAGACCGAGACCGGGAGGAAAATCCATGGGTACATCTTTCATGGAGTGCACAGCGATGTCGGCACGGTCTTCGAGCAGCGCGGTTTCTAATTCTTTAACGAACAATCCCTTGCCACCCACCTTGGCCAGTGGTGTATCGAGAATCTTGTCGCCCCGAGTCGTCATACTTACCAGTTCTACTTCCAACTCGTCATGGTCCCGCTCGAGGGCTTGCTTGACATAATTGGCCTGCCACAGTGCCAAGGGACTCTTTCGGGTTGCGATTCTTAGTACTCTGGTCGCCATTGGGATCGAACGTTTCTCCGCCTGCCTGGTTAATCGGGATCGCTCGTGATGCGTATTGATCTCAGAGCGAGGGAAACTCCGGGCCATTTTACGGCATTTTTGTCTTACTTGTCCGGTTTCAGAGCAGTGATTACGGCCCCTGGCGGTAATTATAATGCGCCTGGCTATCCTGCTATAATCGCCCCCCAATCGCTGGCTGGCCTCGTTAATGTAGCTGCGAGCGTAGATCGAAAAATGAGAATAAACCAGCCTGAACTGGCGTGGATTTGTTATGAGTGACGACAACAAGCCGAGTAAACTCTGGGGTGGCCGTTTTACGGGCAGCACAGATGCCTTCGTGGAAAGCTTTACCGCCTCGGTGACATTTGACCAACGCCTTTATCATCATGATATCGATGGCTCCGTCGCCCACGCAAAAATGCTGCTCAAGGCCGACATTCTTAACGCCGGTGAATGCCAGCAGATAGTCGACGGTCTGGAATCCATCAGGCAGGAAATCACCTCGGGGAAGTTCCAATGGTCAGTTGCCTTGGAAGATGTTCACATGAACATAGAGGCAGCTCTGACCGACCGTATCGGGGTTGTGGGCAAGAAACTCCACACCGCAAGATCCAGAAACGATCAAATCGCCACCGATCTCAGACTCTATGTGCGGGACGAGATCGACCAGATTGAGAAGCTGATTGGCCAATTACAATCCGCGCTAGTGGACCTGGCGAAACAGGAAGCCAGCACCATCATGCCCGGGTTCACTCATCTGCAGACAGCCCAGGCGGTGACATTCGGTCACCACATGATGGCATGGTTTGAGATGCTGGAACGCGACCATTCAAGATTGCTGGATTGTCGTAAAAGAGTAAACCTGTCCCCACTTGGCGCCGCCGCGCTCGCAGGCACAAGTTATCCTATCGATAGAGAATATACCGCAACCTTGTTGGGCTTCGACAGGCCGACCAACAATTCCCTGGACTCGGTCAGCGACAGGGATTTTGCGATTGAGTTGGCTGCGTTCGCCAGCATCCTGATGATACACCTGTCCAGATTCTCTGAGGAATTAGTGCTCTGGACTTCCACGCAATTTTCATTCATCGAATTGCCGGACCGATTTTGTACCGGTTCATCCATAATGCCCCAGAAAAAGAATCCCGATGTGCCGGAACTGGTTAGGGGAAAAACCGGCCGGGTGATTGGCCACCTGATGTCATTGCTCACCCTGATGAAATCCCAGCCGCTGGCATATAACAAAGATAACCAGGAAGACAAGGAGCCGGTATTCGATTTGCTGGACACGGTCAAGGACTGCCTCCATGCCTATGCCGAAATGGTGCCGGCAATCATCTGTAACCGGGCCACGATGTACAGCGCTGCCAAAAAGGGCTATGCGACAGCCACAGATCTGGCTGACTATCTGGTGATGAAGGGCCTGCCATTCCGGGATGCTCACACGGTGGTGGGCAAGTCGGTAGCGTACGGGATCGAACAGGGCAAAGACCTGGCAGAATTGTCGCTGCAGGATTTGCAGAAATTCTCCGCCTTGATTGCAGACGATGTTTTCGATGTGCTCACACTGGAGGGATCTGTCAACGCGCGCAACCACCTCGGTGGCACCGCCCCGGAGCAGGTGCTGACAGCAGTAGCGAATGCCCGGGCAGTCCTGGAGAAACGTTAGGGCAGCTCTGAATAATGCAGTGATGCCTCAGCCCGCAGCCTCTGCCCGGTTTATCGATTCGGCCGCGCCTGTAGTTCGATGTCGTATTCGACCAGGCCGTTGTCGCGCCGCGTCTTTACTCTCACCACATCGCCGGCCCGATGCTGCTCCATAATATTGGCGTAATCATCTTCGTTAGCCACGGCCTGGCCATCTATTTCTATGATCACGTCACCTAGCTGAATGCTACCGCGCCGGGACCGAGACAGGCCGCGCATGCCCAGACGTTGCGGATCGGTTCCATCCACCACATTCAACACAATCACTCCCTCAATATTCCAGAGTTGACGGTAGTAATCAGGCTGCGGAATGTTGGTAATGCCAAGAATAGGTGTTTGCACCCGACCATAGGCAATCAGCTCGGGCACGACGCGCTTCACGGTATTAACCGGAATCGCAAAGCCGATGCCGGAGCTGGCACCGCTGGGGCTGTATATGGCGGTATTAACGCCCACCAATTGCCCGAGAGAATTCAATAAAGGCCCGCCGGAGTTGCCTGGATTGATGGCCGCATCGGTCTGTATCACATCGCGTATCTTGCGCCGACTCACGGAATCGATTTCCCTGCCCAGTGCGCTCACCACGCCTACGGTCATGGTTGTATCCAGCCCGAAGGGGTTGCCGATGGCGATCACCTTTCGACCCACCTCCAGCAGCGACGAATCCCCAAGTATGACCGGAACAAGTTTCACGTCGGGCGCGTCGATCTTCAGCACTGCAAGATCCTTGTCGGGATCGAATCCCACCGCCCTGGCGTCATAGCTACTGCCGTCCCGCAGCGTAACTGTGACCCGAGTCGCCTGCTGCACGACGTGATAATTGGTCACGATGTAACCATCTTCGCTCCAGACAAAGCCGGTGCCACTACCCTGTGGCACTTCCTGGGGATTCAGTGAATAGTAAGAGCGCACCAGGCGTGAATTGGTGATATTCACCACCGAGGGGCTGGCCAGCTTAAAGACCTCGATATTGTTTGCTTCGTCATCGGTCTTGAACTGACTGTAGTCTTGCACCTGGGCAGGGCTTACAATCGGTGCCGCCATTGCGGCCAGACCAAAGAGTAATGTATGCCAAGTTTTCATCGATACGGACCTGTTCCAGCCGGGATAATAAGTTTTATCATTGATATCAAAATGGGACCAGTCTGTCCAAATTCAAGGTTCTATATTCCTCTGACACACCCGGCTCATTGACGATCACACTACACTAAACCCGGCAATAGTAGTATGCGCCGCCGCTGAAGGTTTTATCCAGATTAATCCCGTTCGATTTCAGCTAGGCGCTTGTATGACTGCGGAATACGACGGCATTGACAAAACTTACACATCGACTCGCGTCGCGTATCCTCCTGAGTAGACAGCCATAGCTCCTCTGTCACTGGTCATTGCCTTTTGGTCGTCTCGATAGTCGGTCGGCGACTTCGTCGGTTACCCTGATGAGTGCTGCGACCAACTGTTCGTCTACATCCATGTCGCCTTCGTACTCCGCGACATTCCGCTTGCGGTGTGCCTGATCCAACACACGCCACTGTTCGTTTGGTAATTCGAGGGTGTGCTGAAGACATTGAAAGACAAGATAGCGGTTCTCAGATCGGTATCCGGTCAGCCTCAGCGCCGCTAGCGACAATGCATGCGCCGCGTTGTAAGCCAGATCGAAACGCGACTCTATATTGAGCGTTTTATTCCTGGCGTCTGATAGTCTTGCAAGGCCCGATCGAATGAGGCCGTGAATCTCTTCGTCTGTCGAATCTTCGGCTTTGAGTTTGCCGACCTTCACGAGGTTATCGAGTTTCTCATGCGCCATCGACAGATCCTATGAGGACGATAGTTGGCCCGTTAAGCACCCGAGATACAAATGCATTCTTGGTTTTCCGCCTTTGGTCGAATTCTTTTCGGGTGTAGAGCGTCGGATTGACACTTCGATCCAGCAGTTTTTCGACCGGCGCCAATGTGGAGTAAATCTCCTCCAACGTCAGTTGGTCTGAGACCAACAGGAGGTCGACGTCACTGGTTGCCGTATCGGACTGTTTCGCTATAGACCCATAGATCAGTGCGAGGCTGATCTTGCTGCCCAGCGAATCCAGCGCTGCCCGAACCGGTTCTTGAAGGCCGACTGTCTTATTGATGATGCTACAGAGCTCGTCAAAGAGCGGTGAGTCTTTGTTTGCCTGAAAGTGTTTCTGGTTACCAACTTTAGTGACGATAACCAGTTTGCTTCGGGCGAGTCGTGCCAGTTCACGCTGGACGGCACCGCTACCGGAATCTGCCAAGGCCACCAGCTCGGTCACGAAAAAACTCCTGTTCGGTTGACCAAAAAGCAGCGCCAGAACGCGTTGCTGCGTCGACGTAAAAAGGGCATCAGCCAGCGCCGAGCCCCGGCTGGCAAGACCGTGCTCATTCCTGTCAGGCGCTTTCTGTGCATTCATTGTCATGGTGTGGCTCCCTATACCCAATTTGGGCATACTAATACCCAAATTGGGTATTTTCAAGTGGCAACGAACGAATATCCTATTTCGATATGCCCAAAGCTGCTCGGTAGCCCCACATCCGGTTTCTTGGTAATCCGGTTAAAACTGAGTCTCACCACTCCAAGGCTGATGCATTCCTACAAAAAGAGCCTATTGCACAGGGTTGAGTGGGAACTGCGAGCGCTGGGTTGGAGGGTCCTGTTGACTCAGCAATCAAGGCGCCGCACCGAGTGACCGAGGGAGAACCCGCTGGCAGATATCTCTGTCCTGGAAAAATACATAGACCTCTCCGGCTGCAGAGATCTTCCTGGAGGAATTACTCTAAGGGGGCAAGCCGCTGAGACAATAGGTCCCTCCAACCCAGTGCGATCTACACGGATATCACCTAACTTCATGCCAATTAATTCGAATTCTAAGGGTGGGGGACACCTGGGGGCTGATCGCAATTGTCGG
Source organism: Pseudomonadota bacterium (assembly GCA_022566775.1). Classification (GTDB taxonomy): domain Bacteria; phylum Pseudomonadota; class Gammaproteobacteria; order Pseudomonadales; family Pseudohongiellaceae; genus UBA9145. Next base: position 6,805 of record JADFIJ010000195.1, read on the forward strand.
CGGCACGTCTTCACTCATTCTACCCGGCGCAATCAGGCCTGAAACTGATGAATCTCCTCCAGAGTAGACAGCCATAGCTCCCCGTTCCCTTCGAGCTGTGGTTTTAATTTTCCCTGTTTTTG
>JADFIJ010000025.1 GCA_022566775.1 Pseudomonadota bacterium
TGTTACGCTCGCCGGCCCTGCTCGCCGCCATCGTGGTCTACACGATTGCGCTGAATTTGTTTGGCGTGGAAGCGTCGCTGCTGACCCTGCTGCCCTATCTGCCGATTATTTTCTTTGCCGCCACGGTACCCACCCCCATGCGGGCCGCGGCAATCACGTTCTGGGTGATTCTGTTCCCGGAAAACGAAGGCCAGATGGCTGCATTCGGCTTCGTACAACATAACTTTTTTATTCTCTTCAACGCCGCCATCGGGCTGGTTTTCTGGCGTCGAGCGCAACGGGACCTGTTCGGGAAGTAATGGCCAACCTGCTGACGGCGATGCGCTTGTTACTGGTGGTGCCAGTAAGCTGGGCGTTCGCCGATCCGCAATTATTGGCGCCGGCATTGCTGATGGGTTTTCTCTTCATTGCCATCGCCACCGACTATTTTGACGGCAAGCTGGCCCGTGCCACCCATACCGAGTCAGCCCGGGGCATGCTGTTCGATCATGGCACCGACTTTATATTTGTTACCTCGGCACTGGCGGCCATGGCCAGCGTCGACATGATTCACCCCATACTGCCGGTTCTTATCATCATTGCATTCAGTCAGTATGTGCTGGATTCCTATTTCCTGTTCCGAGCGAAACAATTACGCATGAGCTTTCTGGGTCGCTGGAACGGAATTATTTATTTTGTGCCCCTGCTATGCTTCGCCGCATCTCGATTGGAGCTTATGGCCGGCCTGGCATCAAGTTTGCGAGAAGTCACCGAACTGCTGGGACTCGCACTCATACTCAGCACCGTGGCATCTATCATCGATCGCGGGCTGGCGCCCTTGCAGAGTCTTGCCAAGAAATGAAACCGCAACGAGCCAGAGCCGATTGTTGAAGAATTCGGCTCGGAGGCGCACTATATCGAACTGCTGGGTTCCGACTCAGAGAGTCTGGAACCTCTGCGCAGCTCATGGACTGCGCCTGCCCTAACTCAGGGACGGGACAGCGGGAAAATAGGGAAGCAAGAATCCGCATAATAATTAAAAACTAGGGAGTACGCTTATGCCTCTGGATATTACGATTACACTGAGTGATGAAGACCTGCAAAAATTTCAGGAGAGTATCGACAAGGGAATAGTTGCAGTGGAAGATCCAGAAGTCGCGACAAAAATTGAAATGGCTGCCAGCGAATTGATAGAGGAAGCCAGATCAGCCAATCTACCCATTTTCATTTCTGATCGATTGGCCAAATTACAGATACTGATCAACATGATCTCCGACGAAGAATGGCAACTCAGCGAGGAGGAGCGATCCAGCATACTCGGAGCCTTGCATTACTTTATCAATCCAGAGGATCTCATTCCCGACAATGTGCCCGGTATTGGATATCTTGATGATGCGATCTACGCAGAGATCATCATTCAGGAATTAAAAATTGAGATCAAGATGTACCGGGAATTCTGTCAATTTCGCATCGCCGAGGAAAATAGACGCCGCAACCGTGGCCTCGACCCTCATGTCGGAAGAGAAGACTGGATAGCCGACAAGCGTGCGGTTCTGCACTCGCGCATGCGTGAAAGACGAGCCCTCAGAACCGGTGGCCGAGGTTGGCGGATGCGCCTGTTATAGTGTTAAGGCCGTAACAGAGGCCGCAGCGACGGAATGAATTGGAAGCACTCTTGAAGAATTACCCGCTAATCGCGACGACATGCTTGTTGCTATCGATTACCAACTCCCCCATCGCCCAGGAAGCTCAATCTCTGGTGACCATCGAGGAAGATGTGGAACGGGTTTACCTCCGGGTCGCCAACGATGATCGTGTGCGTACTGCATTACAACAGATATTTCAGCGCGAACCGCTGGCCATAGAAGAACAGATCAGGATCACCGAAATTCCGGCTCCGCCGTTCCAGGAAGCAAGACGCGCCGCCTACTATCTGCAGCAGATGCAGGCCCGCGGCCTGATTGATGCTTACATCGACGCTGAGGGCAATGTAATCGGCCTGAGAAAAGGCAGTGGCAACGGCCCCACCCTACTCATCGCCGCGCATCTGGATACGGTATTTCCTGAAGGGGTAGATACCCGGGTCAAACTGATAAATAACCGTTACTACGCGCCTGGAATCGGCGATGACACCCGCGGGCTTACCGCCCTGCTCTCCGTGATTGAAGTGCTAAACGAGAGCGGCATCGAAACCGTGGGCGACATCATGTTCGCGGGCAATGTTGGGGAGGAAGGCCGTGGCGATCTGCGGGGCATAAAGGCAATCTTCCGCGATCATCCGGAAATAGACGGCTTCGTTTCCATCGATGGTGTGACGCTCAGACGGATAACCACCGGCGGTACCGGCAGTCGGCGCTTCGAGTTTCATTTTAGTGGACCAGGCGGCCACTCCTTCGGTGCCTTCGGCCTGGCCAGTGCGATCCATGCCATGGCGCGTGCGATCACGAAGATCGCCGAGTTTGAGACACCCCAGTTTCCGAAAACCACCTTCACCGTTGGCACCGTCACCGGGGGCACATCGGTTAATTCGATCGCGGCCAACGCCAGTTTCGCCCTCGACATGCGTTCGAATGATATTGAGGAGCTGAGACAACTGGAAGCCCGCGCCAAGGCGGCTGCACTAGAGGCAGTAGCCGAGGAAAACGCGCGCTGGAACGATGGCGAAATTACCGTGGAATTTAATCTGATTGGAGATCGACCCGTTGGCCTGACGCCCACAAGCAGTCCGCTGGTGCAGGTCGCGGCCCTGGCATTCGCGACCATCGGCGTCGAATTACGGGAGCTGGGAATTTCGAGTACCGACTCGAACGTCCCCATGTCACTGGGAATTCCGGCCATCACCATTGCCGGCGGTGGTGAGGGTGGCGGCTCCCACTCTCCCGACGAATGGTTTTCTCCCACGAACTCCCATCGCGGTCCACAGATAGCGCTGCTGCTGACACTTGCAATGGTGGGCATAGAGGGTCTAAGCACGGCCTTACTTGCTGAACGCACACCCTAGAAGGCTGTTGAAAAACTCTGAGCCGGCATAATAACTCATTAAGATAAGGCGCAAAATGTGCATTTACTAAGTACAAAGTCCGCTTTTTCGTCAGATCCTGCCTCGTCTCGCACTCGACTGACAGATTGGAGATTTCACGGATGCGGTTTATTAAGCCTAGTCGGTCTTGCGTAAATGCCCGTAAATTAATTCCTCGGAAAACTCAACGCATTTGAATTCCAGCAGTTGCATGTTTTCGTCGAGTCGGCGATAGAGTGGAAATTTCACTGTCCAGGGTCGCGTGTATACATTAGGATCTTCCAGCGTCGCCTCGTACATCAAGGTGTTGGGACCCATATGGGTATAGCGTTCGGTTACCCGCAAGGCATCGGTGTGATGATTGCCGGCGTGATCCAGCCAGGTATCAGGCATCTGGTCCGTCACATCGATCACCAGGGTATCGCCCTCGAAGTGGCCTCTGGAATGCCCCATCCAGCTTAACAGCGGCGCCTCAAAATCTGGTTGATCCATATAAACGATGCGGCTGGCGCTGGCGAATTCATAGGCCACGACAATATGGGCAGGAGACTGAATGATCTGAAAAGGAAACGGCAGGTAATTCGCCCGCGGAATGCCAGGCATATAACACTTGACTACGGGGTCGAGGGCCAACCAGTCTGCCTTGTTCGCCTGTTGTTGAGCCCTGGCCGCGGCGGTGTAGGGAATCTCTCCACCGCTCACAATACCCAGGCCCGCCGGTATTGCGCCGATGGCAGCGAGTTCCACCACGGGGCCGAAATCTGCGGCATGGGGTTCGATATCCCAATTTGCACTGCCCAGCGCCTGCCAGATGCCATTGAAGTCCGGGTTGCCGTCAGCGGTGCGTGGAATCGTGGTCTGTGCCGCGACTTGCAGGCTGAAGCCAAGCAGGAATACCACTACGGAACCTGTTAAAACGCGGTGTAGTTGTGGGTATCGGACAAATATCATACTCGCCTCCGTATTATTATTGCGTGGCTACTTGAGCCTTTGGACGAACTGCTGCAGTCTAACATAGCATTTTGCCTGAACCCCACCGGATTGTGTAGCGGCGCCATGTATTGACACCGCCGCACCGAACCGACCAATATCGGCAAAGACTGATCATAGCGCCGGTCCTAAGCGAGGCCGCGGAGCAATAAAATGAATTTCACCAGACGGCAGATAATCAAGGCAGGCGCCGCAATCGCCGCCGCCGGCCTGCCCCGGCCTTTACTGGCACAAGGCGCCTTGAATATGACCACGATCCCATCTTCGGGCCAGCAAATTCCCAGCATAGGCATTGGCTGTAGAAATTATCGGGGACAAGCCGATGCGCCGGAAATGTCTGTGTTTAGAGAGACCTTTGCCACCTTCCATCGCCTCGGCGGCAAGGTTGTGGACACTTCCCCCAACTACGGCAACTCCGAGACTGTGATCGGCGGCATCATGGCAGACCTGGGCATACGCGATGAGCTGTGGCTGGCGACCAAGGTCGACCGTGAAGCTCGCGAGAGCGGCCTTGCCAGAATGGAGCGCTCTTTCGAATTACTCGGTGGCGACAGTTTCGAGCTGATGCAGGTGCATAATCTGCGCGGTGTCGAAATTCAACTCCAGACTATGCAGGAATGGAAACAGCAGGGCCGATTTCGGTATATCGGCGTCACTACATCCAGTGATCGACAATATGAGCGCTTTGCAGAAGTGATGCTCAGGCATGAGCTGGACTTCATTCAACTGGACTATTCGCTGGGTAATCGTAATGCGGCCGAAAAGTTAATGCCCCTGGCTCAGGATAAGGGTATTGCAGTCCTGGTGAATCTGCCATTCGGTCGCGGCCGGCTGTTTAATGCCGTCGGTGACCGTCCTCTACCCGACTGGGCGGCGGACATTGATGCGAAGTCCTGGGCCCAGGTATTTTTGAAATACGTGATGTCTCATCCCAGCGCCGCGATACCAATTCCCGGCACCACCAAACCCCACCACGCGGAAGATAACATTGCCGCGGCCAGGGGCAGATTACCCGATGCCAGGCTGAGACAAGAAATGGAAAATTTCATCGATCCACTGCTGACATGAGGTCAGGCCGGTGAAGCGAAAATAGTGGGGAAATCGTCTGCATACCCTGGCGAGATTTGAAGAGACAGCACTGAGCATCTGGCTGCGGGAGTCTGCTGTTGCATTTTTCGGTTCGCTCACAATTCATTCCCTCGCCATGGCATTTGTGGTGGGTATTAACATTGCGATCAATCTGCGCCTGGTCGGTTTCCTGCCCCGCTTTCCACTGGCGCCTCTGTTCCGATTCTACCGCCTGCACTGGCTTGCGGCGGCGGTCATTTTTCTGTCTGGTCTGAGCTTGCTGATGGCCTATCCGGCGAAGGCGCTCACTAATCCGGTGTTCTATCTAAAACTCAGCGCGCTCGTCAGCGCCTTGCTTATCAGTCGCTATTTCCAAAAAATGCTTGCCCTTACTGGAGAAAATTTTGAGCTGGAACGACTGGTACCCAGACTCGCGTATCTATCGCTAGTGTTGTGGATAGTTACCGTGACCGCCGGGCGCTTTCTCGCCTACACCCATAGCGTTTTATTGGCTTCACGATTTTATTAACATGATGATTATCTTGTTGTTGAGCTATGCTTGAATCAATTCTCGGCTTTTCCCAAGCGACGGGCATCTATGCCTTCATGAATACGCCCTGGGGCTGGCCGCTGGCGGAATCCATTCACTTTATCGGATTGTGTCTGCTGATCGGAACCGTGGGGGTTTTTGACTTGCGACTATTAGGCATGGCACCAGGCGTAGCCTTCGCCGACCTGCACAGACTCGTCCCCCTGGGTGTCGCCGGTTACTTCATGAATGTTATAACCGGCGTCATGTTTTTCACCACGGCGCCAGACCAATACCTCTTTAACCCGGCTTTCCAAACCAAGCTCTCATTTATGTTAATCGCCGGCGTCAACATGCTGGTTTTCTATACCACAACGTCCGCAGAGGTCAAACGCACCAGCGCTGTGCTGGTGGTACCGGTGCGTGCCCGCGCCATCGGCGCCATATCCCTGGCTTGCTGGTGCGCGGTTATCATCTGTGGTCGTCTGATCACCTATTACCGGCCGCCGTATTACTGGTGTGCCTGGTGCTAAGCCGGCTCACGGCGGCAAGCTGTGGTTGGCGAGATTGGGTTCAAACTTATCGCGCGGGAATTGCGGGCATGCACACAATGGGCGTTTTGTCGCCCAGCCGTGGGCCCCTATTATTGCTTTCAAGCGACTTCTGATTTAGTCTCTCCGCCTTCCTCCAGCCATCGACTATAGCAACGCTCTACGCGATTCGTGACCCGGCCCATGCGCTTACACGCCGAATACGACTTTGGATCTTTTCACATCCGCATTAACTGGGTGGTGGCAGGGTGTGTGCTGATCACGGTGGCAGCGTTTGCTCGCCTGGGCGTCTGGCAGTTAGATCGAGCCGCCGAAAAGGTAGAAGCCCAGCAGGCCCTAATCATCGAATCCATGAATAGTGCAGCTCCCGTCGAAGACATTCCGGCGGGACATCTGCATCGGGCAAACCCCGAGCTGCAGAACTTACACGTCTCATTGCATGGAACATTCATTAACGAGCGCGCAATTTTACTGCTGGCGGATTTCTTTGAAGGTCAAATTGGCTATGGTGTGGTGACGCCCTTTCGACTCGCCAGTAACGGCCAACTGGTGCTGGTCGGCCGTGGCTGGACCACCGGCATCCTGCCGCCGAATACGCAACCCAATCTACGTCCTGTATCCGGCGCGGTAGAACTCACGGCGCAAATATTTGTCCCGCCACCGGACGCGAGGATAATCCCCAGCCAAATCGATGCCGGTGTCTGGCCGCTGCGACTGCGTAGCCTGGAAATCGATGTAATCTCTGAAATTCTCGGTGAACCGTTGTTTCCCTTCGAAGTCAGGCTCACTGCCGACCAGCCCGGTGCGTTAGTGCGTCATTGGCCGGCGGTAAATGCCAACATAAATCAAAATTTATTCTATGCATTTCAGTGGTTTACCTTCTCTTTGCTGGTTATTTTCGTGGCCCTGCTCGGCAGTAGCAATCTGTGGCCATTACTGCGGGGGCCGGCGCGGAGATAGTACCCGATCAAGGCGTTTTCGGGTTCATACCGGCAGATTTCAAAACTTAGTAATCAATTATCGAAATTCCCGTGCATAGTCAGGCTCTGGGCCAGGTTATTTGTCCCCGATTTTGTTCCCAGACGTTCAAATCCCGGGCCATAAATGTTAAGGTGCGCGGGTCTATGGCTGGCGAATTCAGTCCAGGCCACGTCAAGATTAATCAAGCTCTGAGGAGTAGCGAACATGCGCATCTTTTCCGCGAAATCCCTGTTAAGCGGTGCCGCACTGGCAGCCGCATTAGTGGCACCCGCCGGGCTTATGGCCCAATCCGGCGACATCACCTTCCACAAGGACATCGAACCAATTCTGCAGCGCAGTTGCCAAAATTGCCACCGCATAGGTGGTGCAGGTCCCATGCCCCTGGTGTCCTATGAAGAAGTCGCCCCCTTTGCCGGGCTTATTGAATACAAGACAGCCCTGCGTGACCGCGCCGGTGCCATGCCTCCCTGGTACATAGAGAAGGATATCGGCATTCAGAGTTACAAGGATGACCCCTCCCTCAGCGATGCGGATCTCGCGGTAATCTCCACCTGGGCACGTAGCGGTACGCCCAAGGGTGACATCGCCGATGCACCGGTGCCACTGGTATTTGATGACAGTATAAAATGGGGTGCTGGCGAGCCAGACCTCATTGTGGTTTTGGGTGAAATAACCAAACTGGCTGGAACCCCTGACTGGTGGGGTGAGATCGCCTCTGTGCCTATCGGCCTGACGGAAGATCGCTACGTGAAATCGGTGGAAGTCGTCGAAGTCAATGATATAAACCATCAGGCAAGCACAGGGCGGGAAACCGTCGGCGGTGCTTATATCTTCCATCATATGATTTGGGGAACTGCTGAACTGGACGAGAGCGGCGAGCGTATACCCGGACTTTCACTGCCCTGGCCGGTCCATGAAGTTGGCCGTAACGCCGATATTTTCGATGAAGGCGCTGGCCGCTTATTGAAAGCCGGTACTGCCATCGTTTCCGACTCTATACATCTGCATTCCAACGGCCGTGATACCACCGGACATCTGGAAGTCGGCTTCCGCTTCCATGACAAAGACTACAAGCCGACCTATCAGAATACCTTTATCGGTCTGGGTAACGGTGTCGACATCAGTATTGCCGGCAATGAGAGAAATCAGGAATTGCATGCCTACACAGTGCTGACCCAACACACCAAGATCGTTACTTTCGAACCCCACCTACACGCTCCAGGAGAGCGCATGTGTCTCGAAGCAATCTGGGGTTATACGGTAGAGACGCTGTCCTGCGTCGGCTATGACCATAACTGGGTGCGGGGTTATCCCTATACTTACGATGCTGCCCCGTTGCTGCCAAAGGGTACTATCCTGCATATCATTGGTTATATGGACAATACCGACAGCAATCCGAACGTGCCTGATCCGCGCAACTGGCAGGGCTCCGGCAACCGTTCCGTAGCCAATATGTTTATCGATCTGGGCATTCGAGTCACCATGACCGATGATCAGTTCTTCGAAGCCATGGCGGAGCGACGCCAGACACTAAACCTGGGGCCGAATGATCACGTCATTGGCTGCCCTCTGTGTCTGGCACCACTGGTCGCCCCCGTTGCCGAGCCAGATGATGAAGAGAGCGATGAGCTGGCATCGCTTTGATAGCTGGCAATTCGAATTATGGATGAACAAGGAAGCTAGTGAATCAAGCAGCAGAGTAAATTCTCTGCTGCTTGCGGCGGTTTTATTGGTTTGCCCCCAACTGGCGCTCGCCGATACCTATCAAAACGGCCAACACGTCGAACCTGCATATGAAGGCTGGCATCCCAACCCGGACGGCAGCTTCAGTTTTATGTTTGGCTATATGAATGAAAACTGGTCGCAGGAACCCGACGTCGACATCGGCGCGAATAATTTCTTCGCTCCCGGCGCCGCCGATCGCGGCCAGCCAACCCACTTCCTGCCACGGCGTAACCGCTTTAATTTCGAAGTCACGGTGCCCTCCGACTGGGGTGATCGGGAATTGGTCTGGACGCTGAATGTCAATGGTGTCGAACGCAAGGCTTACGCTACACTGAAGGCCGACTATCTGGTCGACAATATGGTCATCGCTTCAGAGACCGGCTCCCTCGGTGCCGGCACCAGCAGCCCGGAATCCAGATCTAACACTGCTCCTGTGGTAACGATACAGGGTGACAGTATTCGCAGCGCTCGTGTTGATGAGCCCATTATCATCATCACGCATGTTGCCGACGACGGTTTACCCAAGCGCAGAAGAGAATCTACTAACACCAACAAGCAACTACGCACCCGCATGTTGCGTCCACCGAGCCGAATCACGGTTGGCAAAGTTAACGGCCTGTTCCTGTCCTGGAATGTGTATCGCGGCGCCGGCAAGGTCGTCTTCGATCCGCCGTTGCCCAAGCCCTGGGAGGATACTCGCACCTCGGCAAACTCACCCTGGGGGCCGCTGTGGTTGCCACCAGAGCCACCCGAGGACGGCCTGTATGGAATTACCGTCACCTTCGAAGAGCCTGGCACCTATGTGCTGTGGTCACGTGCCGATGACGGCGGGCTCTATCATGATCAATACGTAACAGTCACGGTGAGTCCCTGAGCACGATCAATACATAACAGTCACGGTGGGTCCTCAAGCACGATCAATACGTGACAGTCACGGTGAGTCCTTGAGCGAATCTGGCTTTCTGGGCTGTTCTGCCTCCTCCAGATCGATAGTAAACGGCGGGTCGTAATTCGGCGGTTCCCGATTGATAATGATTTGAGTTCTCGGCGGGGTGACGGATCGGGTCGTTGGATCTCCATCACCGGTACGAATATCCAGCAAGATGGCCGCCGCTTCCCTGGTTAACGAAGGTACGTCGGCGTCGGGTCCAAATGCAAAACTAAAACTACCTCGTACCAGTTGTTCGCTGCCTCCCAGGACTGCCCAATCCACGGTGTAGTACGTGGCACTGGCCAGGCCAGGCAAATTCCACAAATAATTTTTAGCGACGGCGGGGTTATAGCGGAAGCTGATGTCCACCCAGTCTCGCTGGTCATTACGCAGGGTCAACTTCACCAGGCGCACCGTCTCGGGAAATTCAAGATCAAGGGATTTCGGTGCCTCATCCAGTACCGAGTCGTCAGCAGGTGAGGTTTTTGTTTGCGCCGCGATTCCTGTACTATCTGCGGCCTGCTGATAGGCTGCGGAATGTGAGACTTGCGGTATCACCGGCTCACTGCAAAGCAACAGCAAGCAAGCCAGAAAAACACTTGGACGATGACTTGGCTTCATGCTGTTACCCTATTAGTTAATTCCACGTGTGCTGCTACTCGGCTTCAGGTCGTAGTGCGGGTGAGCGTGCAGTTCACAAGGGCGAAGCATATTACAGTATGCATAGTTGAGCAATTTAGGGCCCAGGGAGCCTCTGATTAACATGCCAGCATTAGACATCCATTCAATCTTGACCGCTCTGGAGCGGAGCAGCAGCAATACCACCAGCTTTGGTGAAAGCTGGTCCCAGGGACGTTCGGCATTTGGCGGACTCGCCGCCTGTTTCGCGGTTACCGCCATGCGTCGCCTACTGAACTCACCGCAGCCAATACGATCACTGATGGTTTCGTTTATAGCACCGTTGCCGCCCGGAGAAATCAGTGTGGATGCTCGAAAACTTCGGGAGGGCAGAAATGTGACCCAGGCATCTGCGGATGTGATATCTGATGGCAGCATCTGCCTGCAGGCGATGGCGGTTTTCGGCAATCCTCGGACCGCATTGAAAGTTCCCCCCGACTATGTTTTCCAGCCCAGGCCACGTGATCAGGGCCTGACTTTCGAGGCGAATGCCGAACGACTACCCGCCTTTCTACAATTCTTTGACGGCTGTTGGGTCGGTGGTGGACAGCCCTTTGCCGGGAAATTGGACCGCCAGTTAGCGATGTGGGTACGCCATCGGGCGGACATGTCATCCATGCCCACGGAAAGACTCGTGACCATAGCCGATATTCCACCACCGCTCATTCTTTCCCACTACCACAAGCCACCGCTGCCATCGAGTTCGCTGACCTGGTCACTGGAATTTGTGATGCCGCCAGAGGACGTCATCGGTGACTGGTATTACCTGGAATACTACCTGGAGGCGGCCGCCGATGGTTATACCCAACAGGCAGGAAAGATCTGGGATGAGTCTGGTCAGCTGTGCGCCCTCTCCCGTCAATGCATGGTCTATTTTGAATAAGGCCTTATCTTTCAGCCCAATCTCCAATCCATAGTCTATTTTGAATAAGACTTTATCTTTCAGCCCAATCTCCAATCCATAGCCCATTTTGACTGAACCTTCATCTCTCACCGGTATCCAAGGCAGGGTCTATTTTGGCTGAACCCTCATCTCTCACCGGTATCCAAGGCATGGTCTATTTTGAATAAGACTTTATCTTTCAGCCCAATCTGTGAGGCACCTTACTTTGCCACTTCGGGCCTGGAGCCAGGAGACTGCGGCCATGATTCTTGTTAAAATGAGTAAAGATTGGCAAGCAGAACGTCTCTGCAGCAGGATGTTAATGTGAATTTAAGACAATTGCTCGTGACCACCACCAGCCTGGTTCTGACGATGCTGTTGAGTGCGAGCGCTCATGCCCAACACAGTCACGGCATTCTGACTCCAGGCGTCACCTTCCCCCAGGACGACGCGGTGCTCATAGATCCGCCACAAATGATAACGATGAGTTTTCGTGTCGACGTGCGATTACTGAAATTGGCCTTGTACACAGCAGAAGAAAAATGGATCAATATTGGATTTCAATATGATCCCAGCCGTCACGGTCACAGCTTCGTCTACCTGATTCCATTCGAACTACCGGCCTCGGATTATTATATTGCGAGGTGGGCGGTTACCGACGAACGTCGTCGCTTGATAAACGGCGAATTCAAATTCGCATTTGGTGCCGGCGCCCTGCCACCTTCCGAGATCATCGCTGCCAGGGTTAGCGATCTGGAAGAAGTACTACCTGCAACTGGATCCTATCGTTGAAAAACTGAGCGGAATGTTGCAGCAAGGAATTCTTCCCTAGCGAAATTTGAATCCCTGAGCCGCAAGAAAACCCTTCATGTGTGGCCGGGATTTCTGCGACAGCAAGTCGGCAACCTGTTCGGTCCAACTGATGCCATGACCACCCCCGGTTCTGGTCTTATAATATTCGCGAATCTGTTCGTCATATTCAGCGATCGCGTCCCGGTCGCCGATTTCATTATAGACTTCTTGTTTAAGAATTACTGAAATGGGCAGTCTCGGTTTTGTTTCCGGATCTTGATCTGGATAACCCAGACACAGACCAAAGACCGGATAGACTCCCCGCGGTAATTCCAGCAGTTCCGTCACCAGCGCGGGATTATTGCGAATTCCCCCGATATAGCATATACCCAGACCTACCGATTCCGCCGCAGTAACCAGACTCTGGGCCATTAACGCCACGTCGACGGTGGCGATGATGAAATGTTCGGTAAAATCGCCCTCGAAGGCTTTACCCTGTTCGTCGCAATAGTTGCCCGCACGTTTGAGATCCGCACAAAACACCATAAATTCTGCGGCGGATTCGACATAGCGCTGCCCACCCGCCAGTTCGGCGATCTGACTGCGTTTACGCTTATCCACCACCCGCACGATGGTTGCGCCTTGCAAGAAACTGGAGGTGGCGGCAGACTGTCCTGCCTTAATCAGATCATCGAACAGCTCTGGCGCTATCGCCTGGTCACTGAATTTACGAATACTACGGTGCGACTTCAGTAAGTCGATTACTGAGCTCATACATTTGTCCTGGTGCGAGTTTATTGAATAGCGAAATTACTTAGGGTATCGAGAAATGCCGGCACCACATCGTTGGCGAGGTTGGATTCCGAATTGAATAATAACACCATTCCGATGTTGGCATCCGGGACCAAGGCCATTTCGGAGCGATAGCCACGGACACCGCCGCCATGATGAACTGCGCGCATGCCGTTGTAGTCGAACACCCGCCAACCGGTTGCATAATAGGCTTTTTCCAGGCCAGACCAGTTTCTGAAATAGCCGTTAGGCGTGGAAATAATTGGCTCATGCAACCGGGAGAGAAAATCAGCGGGCAATATTTCGGGAAACGCACCGAGATTGGCGCGTAGCCACAGGCTCATGTCGAAAATGCTGGCGTTGACGCCGGAGGCGGGCGCCACCGAATAATAGGCAGGGTTGGTCGTCGTGGTTCTCCAATTGCCTCGCACCCTACGATGAGGCGACGTCGCTTCGGCACTGTTGAGGTAGGGCTCCATACCGACAGAAGCCGTCAGCATCCCTAGTGGCTTGAATAATCGCTCATGGAGAAATTTCTCGTAGCTGTCTCCCGTGCTTTGCTCGACGACATCGCCGATTAGAGAAAAAATCACGTTCTGATATCCGTAACACTTGCCAGGCGCGCATACGGTGGGGATCTGGTTGAATTTTTGTTTAATCCTGTCGTAAGCCACGCCGTCGTCCAGCATATTCGAATAGGAATGGGGCATGAGACCGGTGGAATGGCTGACGATATGCCTCAGGGTAATCTGAGCAGACGAGGCGGAAGACCCCAGCTGCAAGCTCGGGAACAAGTCGCTTACCCTGGTGTCCCATGACTGCAAATTCTGCTCAACCAGAAGGGTCGCCGCCGTGCCGGCGAAGGTTTTCGACATGGACGCAATTCTGAATATTGAATCTGTCGTCACCACCGCTTCTGCCCTCACACTCTTCACACCCCAGGTTTGCAAATAGATGATGCCTTCGCGAGAGACGATGGCGAGAGCTCCTCCGGGTAGCTGTTTCTCGTCAACGTTAACTTCCAGCCAGTGAATAAACTGGCTGAAGTCGTAGTTGTATGCGGGCGTGGGTTGATGGTCATCTGCCCTGGCCAAGCCAGTGGCCAATAACACACTCAGCGCAAGCGCCGGACTAATCCGACCTAGAGAGCGCATGAAATCAAGGGCGCCGATGGGAGCAATGGGAGTAATAGCAGATACCAAGTAGCTATAATTCTGGTTAATACGCATATCCTGATTAAAACTCGGGATCGGCAATCCATTGCGGCGAATCGAGGCCGGTTACGGCCGATGACGAAATTAACACGACCTGATATCTATAGGAATCCCAAAACACACATTAGTTGCCGACGAATTGCAAAAAAAAAGCCGGCTCACCAGAGTGAGTCGGCCAAAGGGGCACAGTTGTTAGGTTGTTGGGGGCCGAACGCAGTCAACACCCCGAGGCGTTTCCCCGTTTACGGGACGAACAGCAGCATCTCCTGTCCATCTCGAATAACAGTCAAGGCCATCAATCGTTCGGCATCTGCAGCTAGCGCTTCGAACGCCGCCAGATCGTCGATGGCTTGTCGGTTCAAATGGGTGATCACATCGCCGGCGCGTAATCCTGCAGTCCAGCCCCGGCTCTGCCGCCGTACCGAAATCACATCCACGCCAGTTTCCCCAGTCTCGGTCAGTTCGTGCGTACGCAAGCGCGCGCCCCTAAATTCAGCCACCGATGCAGGCCGCCTGTCCGCCGTGGATGCCTCGCCGCGGGCGCCACCTATGGTGGCACTCAAATTCATTCTTTCACCGTCACGATAAAGAACCAAATCCACTTCCTGATCCTGTCGCATCAGCCCCACGATATTGCGTAACTGACGACTGCCATTGACCGCGCGACCATCGATTTCCACGATCACATCCGATATCTCGATGCCGGCGCTGGCGGCGGCGCTATCGGCTAATACATTGGTGACTACCGCGCCGCTGTCAACATCGACATTCAGTGCCAGTCTTACGTCCGCCGTGACATCGGTAATGCTGACGCCCAGCAGGCCGCGCCGCACCTCGCCATCCCGCTCCAGGTGCGCCTTGACGGCTGCCACCATATCGCTGGGGATCGCGAATCCGATGCCATTGCTGCCACCGTTACCGCTGAGAATCGCAGTATTAATTCCGATCAACCTGCCTTCCATATCCACCAGGGCGCCACCGGAGTTGCCGACATTGATCGCGGCATCGGTCTGGATGAAATCTTCGTAGTGATCGCGGTTAAGCCCGGCCCGGCCAAGCGCGCTGACGATGCCGGAAGTAACGGTCTGACCTATTCCATAGGGATTTCCAATCGCTACAACGTAATCACCAACCTGAACCGTGGTGATGTCGGCGAACTCGATATCCACCAGAGAATCGGCCGTGATTTGCAGCAGTGCGATATCAGTGCGCGCGTCACTGCCCAATAATTCGGCCTCAACCGACCGGCCATCGCTGAGTTGGACCATGATAGTGGCGGCGTGCTCGACGACGTGATGATTGGTGATCACGAAGCCTCGCTGCGCATCTATGATGACCCCAGAGCCAGCACCCGTCATCAACGGACGCCGCAGGGGCCCAATATCTCCCTGCGGCAATTCGCGGAAAAAACGCCTCACTTGGTCCGGTAACTGCTCGCCATTGGAGAAAAACCGGGCCGACGACGGCATCGCCCTGGTGACCCGAATATTGACCACCGCCGGGGTTACGATCTCGAGCATGGGTGCCAGGGAGGGAATGCCCTGCTTGAGCGCCTCGGTACTGATTGCCTGGACCTGGGTGGTCCAGATCATCACCACGACCACGGCAAGGATTAATTGGGAAATCGGCCTGTCCATCACTTTGACTATCTTGCTACACATCTGCCTATGCATTTTTCTGTCTCCTGTACCTAATCCGAAAGCTTCTCGATTCGGGCTAACGAACGCCCGCTTGCTATAGGACTGAATCTAGGCCCGAATACGTGGAATAACCTGAAAATACGGTGAATAAAAGGTCCAGAAAACCTGTTGATTGGTGAAAATCGTGTCTGCAACGGTCTACTTGGATTATTATTGGCGGCAATGAGACAAAGCCCTGGCCTTGACAACTAATTTGACCTGAGTAGCGTCTAATTCATTGGATACCCGGTCAATCTGGCAAGCGGTGCAATCGCGGGACTACAAAATGTCGACATCTATGGAAACGCACGCAGGACTAGATTCAATAGGCGGTGGGGCCGCCCTGCAGGAACATGTAGGGGTAGGCGACTGGGAGATCCAGCCCGAGCTGAATCGGCTGCAACATCGGCACAGTGCCCTATACCGGCAACTGGAACCCCGCCTCGTACATCTTCTGTGTTATCTGGCTGCAAATGCCGACAGGGTCCTGACTCGGGATGAACTGATTCGGGAGTTATGGCCCCATGTCGTCGTCAATGAAAACTCCCTGACCCGTGCTATTTCCGAATTACGCAAACATTTAGCCATCGACGCCTCTTCAGAGCGGGTCTACATCGAAACCATACCGAAGAAGGGTTACCGTCTGCTACCGCCGGTGGAGTCTGTCCGGCCTGCGTCGTCCGCTGTGGCGATCCCGGCCCCTGCCTTCCTCCCAAACCTGAACTGGTCGCATAAGGCAGCAATCTCCGCCCTCTGCCTGACGCTGGTCATGGTCACCTGGTTGCAACTGTCACCCAGCCCGGAATCAACAGCAAATGTCCCAGCGCCGACCCTGCTTGCCGATGAAGTGGTGGCCAATGGGCAGCAGTGGCTCGGAGCGAAAATTATCCTGAGCACCGCAGAAACTCCGGAATTTGAAAGCGGCGCCATGGCATCTCCCGTGGTTTCCCATGCCGGCGATCGATATGCCTACATTCAATACGGCGAGCGCGGTTCTACGATTTATCTCGGAGATCTCGATGAGATGACGAAACCTGTGGCGGTCTACAGCTGTAACACCTACCTGTACAATCTCGCCTGGTCACCCGTTGGAAATAGCCTGCTGTTTGCAAGCAAGGCCGGCATGACGATCCCAGCCCTGTTCTCCCCAGTTCAGGAAGCTGCCGGCTTTCTGATGCTGGATCTGGACAGCCTTACGCTTCGGCAACTGATCGAGGACGACTCGTCAACCGAGCCGGCGTCTGTTAAGCCAATCAACTTGACTTAGGAAAGCTCTGATCGATTCAATGGCCGCGATGCAAGAGTCTGGCTCACAGCAGCACGCGCCAGACGCCTGCATCGCGGCCATAATTGATCAGAGCGTGCTTGGTTTGACGGTATCAGGCCCACGTGGGGATTCGAATTCATTGCTAGTGGTCAACGGGTCCGATAATCGTAGAAAGATAAGACGTGGTCATCAGAATTGCGATAGCCAGCCCCATCTCCTGGCGAATCGAGGTGCGTAATTTACCTGCGTTCGCCTCCCGATTCAGACGCGGTACCAGCACCAGTCTATTGATTGCAGCCACCCCAAGGATTGCCAGCACCAGGGAAAACTTGATCAGCAGGGCTATCCCATAGGCACTGGTGATGAATTCCTGCCAGGAATCCAGCAGCTCCCAGAGCATGAGCGAGCCTGCCGCCAACAGAGCCACAACGATGGCAATGGCACCATCTCCAAACCGTTTCATCGTCAGTTGCAAGCTGGCGAGGTCATCGCTACCGCTGCTCATGAGCAATGGATACAGGGATCCGATCCACAGCGCAAATGCCATGAAGTGAATTGTAATCGCTACCTGTGAAGTGAGGGGCAGTACCGAGTTGTGTCCGCCTACTCGAAAGCTGAACGCCAATAGCAATAAAGCCAGAGAATACACCAGCATCTGCAGGCGGTAGAAGGTCTGACCCGGGCCCCGCGTCAGTTGCCTGGTGGTGCGCAACAATCTCAAGCTGGCGACAAATGCAATACCAAAACCAAGTAGTCTAGCCACCGACATATCGCCCAGGGCTGTATCCAGCAACAGCGAAGCCATGGTCCAATCGAACATGGCGATCAGACCATCGTCATTGACGAGGCCAATCTGGATCAGAAAATTAGCGATGACCGCCTGAAATCCCAGCAGGGAACCGAGCATGATATAGAGAAGATTGCGCTCAACCATGCGCCGACTGCCATCAGAATATAGCCACAGGCAAAGGCTGCCGCCGGCGATACTGGCGGCGCCAAAATAGAGGAATAATTTACAAACTAAGCTGGCGAATTCCCAAGTAGTTGGGAAGCTGAACATGGAATAACTCTAAACTTCAGCGGCAGCTAATGATGATCCGCAGCAGCGTCATGACCATGACCTTCGGCTGTGCCATGGCCATGCCCGGCGGCAACTGGCTCTGGCGCGTTTGGGTCGACTGTGAAACTAAAGGAATTGCTCACCGCATGCCCATCGGCTCCGATCACGGCCCAGTTAACAGTAAATTCTCCAGGATGCATACCCGGCGTCTCAATCCTGTAGTTCACCATGGCTTCACTATTTGCTTCGAACCCAGTAGGCATTTCGTGACCCACGCCCATCAACTCCAGTTTGAGAAGTTTTACCGGTTCTGTGAATACCAGGAGCAGATGCTCTGGCGACATCTTGACGGTGGCAGCAGCGGCAGGAGTGGATTCTTTCAAGCCGGTGTGAGCATAGGCGCTCAATTGTAGCAACACCGTCAGGCTGGCACAGAGGAGAAGTTTTACAGTGGCCGGAATTTTCATAGAAGTACCTCGGTGTAACAGGTTCGAAATTCACCCGTCATTAACTATCAGCTTGTAGATTGGATTATCGCAGCTTTGCTGTTAAATCGCGAGTTGCGACTGCCGCGATAATCCCCAACAACTACTTGCGTTGCCAGACATGGGTCAGTGGAGACAGGTTTATCTCATCGAACACGGTACCGGCCCTCGCCCCCAGCACCATGATTAAAGCCTTGGCGATGTCTTCCGGCTCGATGGCATTTTCCTCGGCTGCACCGGGTTCGAAATTCAAGTCTGCGAAAAAATCTGTCCGCACCGCGCCGGGATTGATCAGGGTCACCCGCACATTGGATTTGGCACATTCTTCACGCAATGCCTGGGCGAAACCACGGATGGCGAATTTGCTGGCGCAGTAAATACTGCCCTGCCTGGCTCCCTTCAGGGCGGCTTCCGAACCGGTAAATACAATATCAGCATGCCCCTGTTTTTTGAGTAGCGGAAGAAACGCCTTGGTGACGATGACGTGACTCATGAAATTGGTATCCATTACCTCTTGAATATCCGGCAATGACAACTGTTCCAGATACCCCATTTTTCCTATGCCCGCATTGTTCACAATCGCCTTGATAGGCAGTTGGTTGGCATCGATAATTTCGGCAAGCACCGCCGACAATGACTCAAATCGGGTCATGTCCACAGAGACGCCGGAAAACCGTTCGTGTTCTATAACAGAATGCTCGAAATCCCTGGCCAGGCCCAACACATGATAGCCATCCTCGAGCAATGCATTTACCATCGCCAGACCAATACCGGATGAGGCACCGGACACTACCACCAGTTTTTCATGCAATTGGGACATGGACTATCCTGTGAAAATTCTTTATGAGCGCGATCGCTTACGCGCAACGATAATACTGTTGCCGGTTAATAAAACCAAATAACAGTTTTTCCAAGGCCTCGAGCTGCTCGCTCTCCCTGTCGATAGAAAATAATACCAGGCCCTGCCGGGTCTCGGTTTGCCGCGCGAACAATGCTTCATCCGGATACAGCTTGACGATATTCTTGTAATAGCTGACCGGCATGCGAAACAATCCGGTGCTCACCGAGTGCACCGTGGAGGGGTCAATCTTCTCGAACACGTCGATGAATAATTGTCGATATGCAGCCAGGGTGTCGCTTGCTTCAGCGCCTGCCTCGAATATTTCCGAACCGAAGATGATGGGCTCGAAACGAAGTGCCACCTTCCATCCCGCCTTCTGCAGTTTCCCCAACGCCTCAATTCGTTTACCGATGGCCGGTACTTTATGCTCCCACCTTGCAGCCGCTTCTTCTGGGGTGAAACTCATGGCAATCACGCAATTGGGTATTGGCTGCATTTCCAGCAAGTGTCTGACCTGGGTACTCTTGGTTCTTACTTCCAGGGTCGCCTGCGGGTGGCGGGAAAATTCCGGGACGAAGAAGCGACAGAAATTGCTCACTGGATCTAATGCAAGACTGTCACAGTCGTAGCCGCTGTAAAAAACTGAAGAACCGGCAGATTGTTCGATGACATCGTCGATCGCGGCCCCAAAGTCTTCATAGTTAGTGAATAATACGTAGTTCGCCGAACGATACATGCCTTGCAGAAAGCAATAGCGACAGTCATAGACGCAATTGAGCATGTGCGAGAAGTAATAACTGGCGCTGGCATCGAAACCGTAGCCTGCTGGCGCTGGCAGCACCAACTTGCCATATTTCTTCGCCAGAATCAGGGCCGGTGCGCGCTTCTGCAGGCGAAAATTCTGGGCCTTACGATTGAATATCTCTCCATATCTTTCACAGCGAATTTGAGGAATATCCGGAAATTTTTGCAGGATGGATTCTACTCTTGCGGTATTTGCCACTTCTTCTTCTATGTAGATAGCTGAGAACATTGTCAATCACTGCCCTCCTGATTGTCGTAAGTTAAGCTCAAGCTCTGCCATCAGCTGCCTGGCGGAATTGAAAGATTTATTCAAAAAGTCATTCAACTCATCGCTTCGATTGAGGGCGTGATAACGCTGGACCAGGCGCTTGAGCTGGAACTGTTGGGTGACGGTTGGCTTTACATTCGAACCCAATTGCATAAGAACTTCCGGCAGCTGGTAGGCATCGTTATATACCTCTGCCAATTCCTGCAATCCCGACACCAGTCGTTGAATCTGATCGATCTGCCCCGACATACAATCGCTCACGAATCTGGCGTCTATCTTCTCAACTGAATTGGACGGGTTGTCGGAGATAATTTTATAAACCTGGGCCAGCTCCGCGTTTGCAAAACTCATTGCGCTCGCATAAAACCCCGACGCCTCCATTTCATAGGCGGCATTTTCTGGATAATTGAGTTCCGGCGCGTCGACGCTTATTACGTCGCCGGTATGGAAACCGGAGAACATCTGGCTTGGATAAAAACAGGACGAGGACGCCCTCTCGATAATTTTGTGCGCCAAGATGCCTTCACCGATAGCGAGCTTCTGATGACCGGCAATACCAATATTTAACCAGCCCGACACCGCCCCCATCTGCTGCGCCTGCCATTTCCCCAGGTGGAGCGTAGCAGCCGCCGCTGCCTGCCGACCCAAACCGCTCACTATCAAACAAATGCCCTCTTCCCCGCCATAGATCGGATAGGGCTTTGCCGCCAGTTGCCGTCTTAGCCGAAAAAATCCGATGAGGGGCTTCGCTTCGAGCGCGTGCGCCACCACCAGGTTTACCCCGCTGCGATGCGTCACTGCTGTCCTTCCTCAGCACCCAGCGAATAGTTTTCGATCAGGCGCCGGTATTTCTGTGCCAGTTCTGTGTTTGCTCTTTTGCTCGCACCATTCATCATGATTTTACTTTTCCTAACCAGCATCGCTCGCGCCGCTAACGCCTGTTCCCGCGTAAGCGTTCCCGATCTCAGCAGCTTGTCCAGGGCCTGTATTCGAAATCTGTCCATGCCCCAATACTTGCTGGACAATTGATCCTCATGACCCCCGTATTTTCTTAACAATGCCTGCTCGAGGTAGAGCACCGGATACCTGCTGCATATTCTTAACCAGAGATCGTAATCCTCGCAAGCCGGCAGACTCTCATCGAAGCCGCCGCACTCGCTCAACAGGCTGCGCTCCAGCAGCACCGCCGATGGGGAAATCACACAGCGAGGCAAACAGCGCGCAAACAGATCTCCGCCGCCTTTTTGGTGTTTGTTCATTGGGTTAACCCTGACCCCCCGGCGAATCCAGATTTCATCACAATGTACCAGGCGGTACTCGTCCTGCTCTCGTAGTGCGTCGAGTTGGGCCTGCAGTTTTCCGGGCAGCCACTCGTCATCCGAATCCAGAAAAGCCAGCCAACTACTCCTGGTAACAGCCACGCCACGATTACGCGCCGCACTAACGCCTTGATTGTGCTGGTAGCAGTAATTGGCCTCGGGAAAATTCTCTTCTACGAATTCTCGAACACCATCGCTCGAACCATCGTCAACGACGCAGACCTCATCTGCCGGCAAAGTCTGTGCGTACACGGATTCCAGGGCACGACCCAGCATCTGAACCCGGTTAAACACTGGAATTATTGCGGCTACTGTCGGGGCCATAACATTTATATTGTGGGTAGCAGTCTCATCTGCGATAACTGAAAATGGGAACCGCAGTTCCCATTTTGCTTTTTCCTGACCCCCTGTCAGATAATCATCTTATCTCAAGTATACTTGGCCAATTCCTTCCTGGCGATAACACGCCGATGCACTTCATCGGGGCCGTCTGCCAATCTTAAAGTGCGCTGACTGGTCCATAATGCGGCCAGGGGGAAATCCTGGGAGATGCCCGCCGCACCATGCATCTGAATAGCACGATCAATTACTCTAAGGGCCATGTTAGGCACGGCCACCTTAATTTGAGAAATTGCATCCCTGGCCGCCTTGTTACCGATAGTATCCATCAGCCAGGCTGTCTTGAAGGTTAGCAGCCTGCACATCTCAATTTCGATGCGACTGTCGGCAATGATGTCATAGTTGCCGCCCAATTCCGCCAGGGGCTTGCCGAAGGCTTCACGACTCACCGCGCGCTTACACATTAAATCCAAGGCTTTCTCAGCGGCGCCGATGGAGCGCATGCAGTGGTGGATTCGACCCGGGCCAAGACGGCCCTGGGAAATCTCGAAACCGCGACCTCGACCAAGAATGAGGTTATTTTCGGGTACACGCACATTGTGAAGTTTTATGTGCATATGTCCATGGGGCGCATCATCGCGTCCGAACACCAGCATCGGACGTACGACCTCCACGCCTTCTGCATCCATGGGCACGAGAATCTGGGATTGACGATTATGCTTCGGCGCATCCGGATCGGTTACCACCATGCAGATCATAATCTTGCAGCGCACATCCCCGGCACCGGAGATGTAAAATTTTTCACCGCTGATGACCCATTCATCACCATCGAGTACTGCACGGGTCGCGATATTAGTGGCATCGGAGGAAGCCACACCGGGCTCGGTCATGGCGAAAGCAGAGCGTATTTCCCCCGCCAGCAGCGGCTCCAACCACTGCTTCTTTTGCTCTTCAGAGCCATAACGCTCCAACACTTCCATATTGCCCGTATCCGGAGCACTGCAATTGAATGCTTCCGACGCGAGCCGGCTGCGCCCCATGATCTCAGCCAGGTGGGCGTACTCAAGATTAGAAATGCCAGCGCCGCCCTGACTTTTTGGCAGGAAGAAATTCCACAAGCCCAGTCTGCGCGCCTCATCTTTTAAACTGTTAAGAATTTCATCCTGACGGGCGGTGTGGGACCAGCGATCTCCAACATCGATCTCGTCATGATATTCCTGCTGCACCGGTTCGACCTTTTCTTCCACGAAGCTTCGAATGGTCTCCCGCACCTCAACCAGTTTTTCTGATAAGCCCAAATCCATCATTGTGGTTACTCCTGCTAAAATCCGTACCTAAAGTGCATGTCAGTATTCTGCTAAGGCAGCTCTGAATAATACCGTGATGCCCTAGCTTGCAATTGTACCACCGCCATCGATGACAATGGTTTGGCCGGTGGTAAAACTTCCTGCATCCGAGGCCAGAAATACCGCTGCCCCTGCGATTTCATCTGGCTCCCCGATACGCCGCAGCGGATATTTGGCAACTGTCGCCTCGTAGATCTCGGGATTTTCCCACAGTGCGCGGGCAAAGTTGGTTCGCACCAGACCCGGTGCAATACAGTTAACCCGCACGTTTTTCGGCCCCCACTCCACCGCCAGATTTCGCGCAATCTGCATGTCGGCGGCCTTGGAAATAGCGTAGGCTCCCAGGGAGGAAGATCCTTTCAGGCCACCGATCGAAGACACAATAATGACGGCACCGCCGCCGGCCTCTGCCATCGCCGGGATCACCATCTGGCACAGCCTGTGAACACTGCCGATATTCGAATGCATTACCTTGTCGAAGGCTGCATCGGAAATATCCTGGGAGGGGCCAAAATAGGGGTTGATTGCCGCATTGCAGACCAGGATATCTACCTTTCCCAGCTGCTCTTCGGTTTTAGACACCAGTTCCTGTAGTTGTTCTTTGTAATTGATATTGCAGGCAATCGCGATCGCCGTACCGCCCTGCGCATTGATGTCAGCAGCCACCTGATCACAGGCGTCCTGACTCCGACTGGAGATAACAACGCTGGCCCCCTGCTCTGCCATGCGAGCTGCAATCGCCTGCCCAATCCCCTTGCTCGAGCCCGTAATCAGGGCAACTTTAGACTTAAGACTAAATAAACTCATATCCACTCCATTCAATTGCTGCCGGGCCGATCGACAGCTTCATATTGCCTGTCTCGCAGATCCGGCGATAAAACAGCGGGCAGTTAAATTACGCCGGCAATAAGTGTGGTAGCTACAGGATTTCTGCCTTGGGCAGAACAGATTTACATTGGGCACTCGCGCTATTCTGTCCACGGCCGTCGTCCTTTCGAGATGCTGGTGCCACCATCGACTGGGATGACGGTGCCATTGGTGTAGGCACCGGCTCTCGACGCCAGATAGGCAATAATACCCACTATTTCCTGTGGCCGACCCACCCGGTGCAGCGGGCAGTCGTCTTCGATGTCTGCCTTGAAGTGCTCAAATACATAGTCGGTCATCCTGGATTCGAAAAAGCCAGGGGCTACGGCATTGACGGTGATTTTCTTCGGCGCCAGATCCACCGCCAGGGTACGTGTGAGGTGGTGCAATGCGGCCTTGCT
>JADFIJ010000026.1 GCA_022566775.1 Pseudomonadota bacterium
AGGAGCAGGGGGGTTATTTTGCCGTTCCGGTGGGCCATCCCTGGCCCACTGGAACGGAAAAATAGTACCCCTTGCCAAGCCCCGTTATACGTATCAACTACCAAAAAATTGTTCTCTGTTTTTGTGAGGATATCTCAGGCTCAAAATACTCATTTACTACGCCTAAACTCGCCTTTTGGCCTGGTTTCCCTGGTCTTGACCGCGCTCATGAGGATTTTCAACATCCTGCTGAGGATTCGTATTGTGATGTCGTCCCCGACTCACTATGGTTCTATTATTATTGCCTGCCCAAACCCAAGGATGGTAGGGAAATCGAGGGTCTGACCGTTGCGATAGACCTGGACCGTGATGGTATCCCCGGGTTTCTTGTTGCGTACTTCCATCATGATATTTTGTCCGTCTATCACCGGCGTGTCCTCGATACGGGTGATTACGTCTCCCGGTCTGATGCCGGCACGTTTGGCGGCGCCGCCTTCATCGACGCTCTCCACCAGCATGCCTCTGATATGATCGACACCAAAGAAATGCACACTGGATTGGGCGTTCAATGCCTCGCCGGTGATAACGCCGAGATACCCGGAGTTTCCTTCGATGGCTTGCTCGACCATCGCTGCCATAGAGCTCAGCGCGATGCTAGCCGGCGTTGCGAATCCGATACCTTCGAAATTTCCGGATTCGGAAAATATGGAGGAGTTGATCCCGACTAATTTGCCATCGCGATCGATAAGCGCACCACCAGAATTACCCGGGTTAATTGCGGCATCGGTCTGGATGATCGATAGCGAGTCGTCGGAGTCCTTCGTGAGTGCACTGACGATACCCTGGGACACAGACTGGCCAATGTTTCTTGGATAACCAATCGCGAACACCAGGTCACCGACTTCGAGCTCCTGTTCATTGCCTACTTCAATAGGGGACAGGTCATCCATATTGATATGCAGAACCGCAAGGTCGTTGGCCTCATCCCAGGCAACCACCGTTGCCGCTATTCTACGACCATCGTTCAGGGTCACCTCGGTGTCGAAGGCACCGAACAATGCGAACATCGTGTCTACGATATGAAAGTTGGTGAGAATAAAGCCTCTATCACCAACGATGACACCAGAGCCGAGGCTCGATTTTTCACCCAGAAGCAAAATCAGCCGGTTTTCGGATTCCCGTTCAATGGATTCCACATTGACGCTGGTGGAGTTGATACTGACTACCGAGGGTGCAGCCAATCTAATGGCATCGGCAAATGAGGGTTGCGCAGGGGCAGGGGGCTGCGTTAGCCGCTCATTTATCCTCTGCTCGCTGAGCTGCTGCAATTGTTGATATTGCAGAAATACAATTGCCACCAGTATTCCAGAAACTGCTGGCCAGCCCAGGAAATTTAGGTACTTGGTGAAACGGTCCATTGTTTTGCACCTGGCTTTGTTACTGCAGCACTATGATAGTATTCGTGAGTCAATCAAATATACAGCGTTGTAGGGGCAGATTCCAATGACAGTGAGCCTTAAAGAGCTTGAGGCTGATCTCAAGCGATTACTCAAGCCCGATCAATTTGACGATTATTGCCCAAATGGCTTGCAGCTGGAAGGTCGCTCGGTGGTCCGGAAAATTGTAAGTGGCGTCACCGCGTGCAGGCAATTGATTGAGGCCGCGGCGGCAGAAAATGCCGACTTATTGCTGGTACATCACGGTTATTTCTGGCGCGGAGAAGATCAAAGGATTACCGGGCTCAAGAAAGTGCGTATCGAGAAGCTGCTTGAAAGCCAGATGAGTCTGATTGCCTATCATCTACCCATGGATGCACATAGCGAACTGGGCAACAATGTGCAACTGGCCCATGTGCTGGGTTTTGAAATTCAGGGTGAGATGGGCAGGCAGAACAATCATCCCATCGGCTTAACCGGACGTCTCAAGCAGGCCCTGGGCTTTACGGATTTCGTTAAATTATTGACCGATCGATTGGACAGGGCGCCTTTGGCTATCGCCGGATCGAGTGAAAAAATCAGCACGGTAGCCTGGTGTACCGGTGCTGCTCAGAGCTACATCGAGTTGGCCCTCGAAGCCGGTGTGGATGCGTATGTTACTGGAGAAGTTTCCGAACCCACTGTGCATATAGCACGGGAATCGGGGCTGCATTTTTTTTCTGCAGGCCATCATGCGACGGAGAGGTATGGCGTGCAGGCGGTGGGGAATTATTTAGCCGACAAGTATTCCCTCAGTCACCAGTTCATCGATATTGACAACCCGGTCTAGCCTGCATATTGCACCTGCCTGGAATTTCAGGCCGCGGGTGAAATATACACCCCAGAGCAGGGCTAATCGATTCAATACATTCAGAGCCCGGCTATATTATTCCTTCTGATTCCATCAATTTAATGACCCGATCCAGGCAGTCCTCCAGGGATAAATTCGCCGTATCCAGTTCCAAATGGGTTAGAGATGGCGGTTCGTATGGGAAAGACAAACCGGGGATATCTGCGGAGCTCGAGCCTTCTGCGGCGGCGTACAAGCCACTTGGGTCACGTTGGATGCATACTTCCATCGGTGGATTCAGATAAATGATATAGCAGTTATCCCTGCCGATGACGCTACGGGCATGTTCCCGCGAGTCTTCGTTGGGTGCTACGAACGATGCGCAGCAGATGACACCCGAATCGTTGATAAAACGCGCCACGTGGGCACTGCGTCTCAAGTTCTCGGCGCGTCCGGCGGCATCATGGGGCAGGTCTTTGCTGATACCAAGTCGCATCGTTTTGCCGTCGAGGACGGTACTGACCCGTCCACGATCGAACAACATGCGTTCCAGTCCGTGGGCCAGTGTCGACTTGCCGGAACCGGAAACGCCGATGAACATGATCGTTGCCGGCCGTTGTCCATAACGGGCAGCGCGTTCTTCCTTGGTAACATGAATATTACTGAATGCGGCAGTGGCGGATTGCGTTTGTTGCGCGCTGTGGATCATGCCGGCGCCGACGGTCACATTGCTTAAGCGGTCGATAACGATAAAGCTGCCGGTTGTGCGATTGTCCTTGTAACCATCGAAGCAGACTTTCTGTTCGAGAGTAATTTCCACCAGGCCAATTTCGTTAAGCCCCAACTCCGGAGCGGGATTCTCTTCCAGAGTATCTACGTCGATGCGATTGCGGATCGTGCTCACCTGTCCACTTAGGGTCCGGGTGCCGAGCTTGAAGTCGTATTGCTTACCTGGCAGCAGGGGGCTCTCAGTCATCCACACAATGTTCGCTTCAAAATTGTCCCTGGTCGCGGGCAAATTGTCAGGGTGCGCCAGCATATCGCCGCGGCTTACATCGATTTCGTCTTCGAGTGTTATGGTAATCGCCATTTCGGTATGGGCGAGTTCCAGTTCTTCATCGAAGTTTACAATTGATTTGACGCGGCTGGTTTTTCGGGATGGGAGTACGATAATTTCATCACCCTTATGCACCACGCCAGAGGCCACCGTGCCACAGAAACCCCTGAAATTGAGATTCGGACGATTTACGTACTGGACCGGGAAGCGGAAATCGGAAAAATTTCTGTCTTCGGCAATTTCCACGGTCTCAAGAATTGACATCAGCGCGTCGCCCTCGTACCAGGGCATTTTCTCACTGGCGTGAACTACGTTATCGCCATTGAGGGCGGACAGGGGGATGAAGCGAATATCCGCCGGTTCCAGCTTTTGGGCAAACTCAAGATACTCGGCTTCGATGGCCGCAAAGACACTCTCCTCGTAAGCCATCAAATCCATTTTGTTAATGGCTACGATGATGTGTTTGATGCCCAGCAGGGACGCAATGTAACTGTGTCTTCGAGTTTGAGTCTGAATACCATTTCTGGCATCTATGAGAATGATAGCCAGATCGCAATTTGATGCACCCGTCGCCATGTTTCGAGTGTATTGTTCATGGCCTGGCGTATCGGCGATTATGAATTTACGCCGGGAAGTTGAAAAATAACGATAGGCAACATCAATCGTAATCCCTTGCTCGCGTTCCGCCTGTAAGCCATCCACAAGAAGTGCCAGGTCCATTTTCCCACCGGTGGTTCCCGATTTTACGCTGTCGGCTTTGATGGCCGCCAATTGATCTTCATAGATCAGTTTCGAGTCGTGTAGAAGACGACCTATCAGCGTGCTCTTGCCATCGTCGACGCTGCCACAGGTTAACAGGCGCAATAACTCCTTACGCTCATGTTGGGCAAGATAGGCATTGATATCGGTACTGATTAATTCGGATTGATGGGACATATTGCGTGATTTCTGATTTTCCTGTTATCCACTTGTGGGGTATTAAAAATACCCTTTGCGCTTTTTCTCTTCCATGGAGCCGGCCTGGTCGGAATCGATCAGCCGGCCTTGCCGCTCGGAGGTGGTGGCGAGAAGCATTTCCTGAATGATTTCAGGCAGCGTGGTCGCCGTAGAATCGACAGCACCGGTCAAGGGATAACAGCCTAGCGTGCGGAAGCGGACGGACTTCGTCTTGATCTCCTGGTCTTCCCGGATCGGCATGCGGTCGTCGTCTACGAGGATGTCGACGCCGTCGATATTGACCACGGGTCGGGGTTTGGCGTAATAAAGCGGCACAATATCGATGTCATTGAGGTAGATATATTGCCAGATATCCAGTTCCGTCCAGTTCGATAGAGGAAACACGCGGATGCTCTCCCCCTTATTGATCTTACAGTTATAGAGTTTCCACAGCTCGGGTCGCTGATTCTTTGGATCCCAGACATGGTTCTTGTCCCGGAACGAGAATATACGCTCCTTGGCTCGCGATTTTTCTTCATCGCGACGGGCACCTCCGAAGGCAGCATCGAAGCTGTGTTTATCGAGCGCCTGTTTCAAGGCCTGGGTCTTCATTACGTCGGTGTGTTTTTCACTGCCGTGGGTGAACGGGCCAATGCCGGCCTTCACGCCGTCAAGGTTAATATGGACGATTAAATCCAGTCCCAGCTTGGCAATCTGTTGGTCGCGAAACTCGATCATTTCGCGAAATTTCCAGGTCGTGTCGATGTGCATCAGGGGGAAGGGTGGCTTGCCAGGATAGAAGGCCTTCAAGGCGAGATGCAGCATCACCGATGAATCTTTGCCAATGGAGTAAAGCATTACAGGCTTGTCAAATTCAGCAACAACTTCGCGCATTATGTGGATGCTTTCTGCTTCGAGTTGCTTCAGGTGGGTGAGATTATATTCTGACATGGTGTTGCGTCATCACAGCCAAAGACATCGCGGTGGGCCCTGGTCCTCGCTCTTTCCCCGGCTTATGCGCTTGGGAACCTCTGATTAATTGCTTGGCTGAGCAGGACTTTCCTCATTGCTGATCTCTTTGGGCTTGTCCAGACCAAAATCTTCGGCCAGTGCTCCCTTCTGCTCAGGATTTTGTTTGGCTGCGTAGTCCTTGGGGGGAAGCAGGGCGCTAGACTCTTCGTTAGCGCTGTTGGTATCAAATACCGCATCGGTACTGGCCGGTAAGAGTTTGCTGGCAACCTCAATGGAACAGAGATCCTGAGCTCCCGTCGCCAGGTGCTGATACACCTCTTTGTAACTTTCAGTCATGTGTTGCACCAACTCGGCGGTCATACTGAAATGGTCGCTGACACTTTCCTTGTATTCGATATGGTTTTCTTTCAGGCTACGGATTTGATTTTCCAGTTCATGCACGCGGGACGGACTGGTGTTCAGGCGGCTCGCAAAAACCACGCCGATCACTAAACCAACTGCCAGAGCAGTAATTGCTGCTAACCAAATCATCAAGACATTGCCTCTTCATTCGTGCTTCTGAACAGCCAAACTAAGGATATTCGTTGGCAACAACAATAATCCAAATTATACATTAATTCGGCGTCATCGCTGTATTAAGTTCAAGTTCCGGCCTTGGCTGATTTTGTTTCGGTGGTTTCAACTGGCAAACATCCATAGAATGCCTCAGCTCGTTTTGTGAAAAATATGCAGACACTCGCCATGAACCCGCAGCTGCGCTATCAAAAAGACCTGGATGAAAGCCTGATTTCAGAAGACGAAGATCAGCGGCGTATGGTTTCGCACTTGCAGAATTTGTTTGAGAAATTAGTCACCGAAGAAGCGATCAAGCCCGGTATTCATGCCAGGGTTTGGCGGTGGTTTGGCGCTGAAGAGCGTCGCAATGTCGGTACCCGAGGCATCTATCTCTGGGGTGGTGTTGGCAGAGGTAAAACCTATCTCATGGATTTATTCTATGACTGCCTCCCATTTGAGAGGAAATTAAGAACCCATTTCCATCGGTTTATGCAGCGGGTTCAGCAGGATTTGGTACGGTATCAGGGTGCCAGCAACCCTCTCGAACTGGTTGCTGATCGGATCGCTGCCGAGGCGCTGGTTGTCTGTTTAGATGAATTCTTCGTCCTGGATATAGCCGATGCAATGATTCTTTCGGGTTTGTTCAAAGCCCTGTTCGAACGCCAGATTGTGCTGGTTACGACCTCGAATACGCATCCAGATCGACTCTATGAAAACGGCCTGCAACGGCAACGGTTTCTGCCGGCGATAGCGCTTATCAAACACCATACCCGTGTGATTGAATTACTTCCTGGTACCGACTATCGCCTGAGAAATTTGAGCCAGGCCACTCTCTATCACTGTCCGATAATTGACGAGACTGAGGCTTTGCTGTCGCAGAGTTTCTATGCTCTGGCGCCGGACAAATCCGAGATTCACGAGCGAGAACAGATTGAGATTCTGGGGCGCAAGGTGCAAACCCATTTCTGCGCAGAAGATGTGGTGTGGTTCGATTTTCCGCAACTATGCGATGGGCCCAGGTCTACCTTCGATTACGTGGAGATAGCGAAACTCTACCATGCCCTTTTGCTAAGCGATGTGCCGCAGCTTGGTGCCGATCGGGATGATCAGGCGCGCCGCTTTGTCAGTCTGGTTGACGCACTCTACGACCGTCGGGTGAAACTGATCATCGCTGCCGAAGTGCCTATCCAGGCACTGTATACGGGGAAAAATCTAGCCTTTGCATTTCAGCGAACCCGCTCGAGATTGGTGGAAATGCAATCCCACGATTACCTGGGCCGTGAACACCTGGGCTAGGGCCGCGATGGCGCCAGCCAACAGATGAATTCTGCATAATTTGAGCGTCGAAACCCAGAATATTGCGGCATCCGGCGGCGTTAACTGGATGCCGCTACGACTGCGGAAAAACTGGGTTTTAGCCCGGATTTAGCTTGAATAATCGATGCCGAGCCGGTAGTATTCGCGCTCCTTAATATAAAGCCCCTTGAATGTCCGATGAAAACATATAGTGCGAAACCCCGTGAGGTGGAACAGAAATGGCTGCTGGTAGATGCGGAAGGCCAGACCCTGGGTAGAATGGCCACGGCAATAGCGACTCGCTTGCGTGGTAAACACAAGGCCGAGTATACCCCTCACGTCGATACCGGTGATTTCGTCGTGGTGATCAATGCGGACAAGGTGACGGTCACCGGCAACAAGGCAAAGGACAAAATATATTACTCCCACTCCGGTTTTCCCGGCGCGCTGAAATCAATTTCTTTCGAAAAACTGTTGGAAAAAGCCCCCGAGAGAGTTATCAAGCTGGCAGTGAAGGGTATGCTTCCCAGGAACTCGCTGGGGCGGGCAATGTTCAAGAAACTGAAGGTCTACGCTGGTGCAGAACATCCCCATACTGCCCAGCAACCCGAATCAGTAAACTTATAGAGGTTCGAATAGTTTAATGTCTGCAACCCAATACTATGGCACCGGCCGCCGCAAGACTTCAACTGCGCGGGTCTATCTGACTAGCGGCAAGGGAACTATTACGGTGAACCGTCGGCCACTGGACGGTTATTTTGGTCGGGAGGTTGCCCGCATGATCGTTCGACAACCGCTGGAATTGGTTGAAATGGTAGAAAAATTCGACATCATGGTGACAGTTCGAGGTGGTGGTAGCTTCGGTCAGGCCGGTGCTATCCGTCACGGTATCACCCGAGCCTTGATGCAGTACGACCTGGAGTTAAAACCTGTCCTTAGAAAGGCAGGCTTTGTCACCCGAGATGCGCGCGAGGTCGAAAGGAAAAAGGTTGGCCTGCGTAAGGCGCGCAAGAAGCCACAGTATTCCAAGCGCTAATCATGAGGTAGCAAAAAAGGCGTCGACTCATGCTTTGAGATCGGCGTTTTTTTGGGTCCGAAAATATTTATTTTCTTCTAAATATCAATGGGATACCTATAGTTTTCGAGTGTGACCGACTTGAAAAATATTGCAAAATTGACTAGAATCCGCGGCATTTGCTGACCCGCTGGGAGTCAGCTAATCAGATCCAAGCTAAGCAAGTCTGCCAGCACTAGCATGGTGGCGTACTCTATTAAATTTAGCTTGTTCTCGAGGAGTAAAATACGGTGACTGGCGACAGTATCAATACTGGCCGCAGGCGGTTTTTAGTGGGTTCAACTTCTGTTGTCGGCGCAGCCGGCGTAGTAGGGGCCGCTGTCCCATTTGTCGGTTCGTGGAGTCCCAGCGCCAAGGCACGAGCGGCGGGTGCACCGGTGAGAATAGACATAAGTCGCCTGCAGGATGGCACCATATTGGGTCCTATTCCAGCCTGGCGCGGGCGGCCGATATTTGTCGTTAAACGTAGCGCGGAGGCCCTCAGAGCGCTCAACGAAGACCCTGATCGATTGACGGACCCATATTCAGAGGAACCTGAGCAGCCCACTTACGCGCAGAATGAGTACCGGTCCCGAACCCCGGAAATTTTGGTATTGGTTGGTCTGTGTCCCCATTTATTTTGTTCCCCCACGCCTCACATCGAATTACGACCACAGTCTTTCGATTCGCAGTGGCGCGGTGGTTTCTTCTGTCCCTGTCATGGTTCGCGGTTTGATCTGGCAGGTCGCGTCTATAGCGGTTCTCCATCATCCAGAAATATGCAGGTACCTCCCCATTCGTTTGAGGGTAGCGATGTCCTGATCATAGGCATCGATGAGGAGAATGCAGCATGAGCCAATTAGATAAGTTGAAGAGCCCAACTGAACACGGTCGATTCCTGTCGGCTCTCATCGGCTTACGTGACTGGACCGATGCCAGGTTGCCAATCATGGTGACCTGGAAGAAGCACATGAGTGAGTACTATGCGCCGAAGAATTTTAACTTCTGGTATTTCTTCGGTGTGCTCTCCATGGTGGTGCTGGTAATTCAACTGCTCACCGGCATCTGGCTGACCATGTACTATACCCCCAGCGCGGAGGCTGCGTTTGCTTCGGTCGAATATATCATGCGTGATGTTGAGTATGGATGGATGCTGAGGTATTTACATTCTACCGGCGCCTCCGCTTTTTTCTTTGTCATCTATATCCATATGTTTCGTGGTTTGATGTACGGCTCCTACCAGAAGCCCAGAGAACTGATCTGGGTGTTTGGCATGGCCATTTACTTCGTCTTGATGATGGAAGGCTTCATGGGGTACGTCCTGCCCTGGGGACAGATGTCATATTGGGGAGCTAACGTG
This sequence comes from Pseudomonadota bacterium, assembly GCA_022566775.1. Taxonomy (GTDB): domain Bacteria; phylum Pseudomonadota; class Gammaproteobacteria; order Pseudomonadales; family Pseudohongiellaceae; genus UBA9145. The sequence continues at coordinate 9,475 of JADFIJ010000026.1, forward strand.
ATCGTCTCCCTGGTGGGTGCCATTCCAGTTATCGGTGAGGACTTGCTCATATGGGTGCGGGGCGACTACCTGATGTCGGGAGCCACGCTCAACAGATTCTTTGCTTTACATGTGGTTGCACTGCCGATTGTCTTGATTGCGCTGGTGATATTGCACCTGCTCGCGTTACACGAAGTAGGTTCGAATAATCCCGATGGTGTCGAAATCAAGAAACACAAAGGCCCTGACGGGATTCCGTTGGACGGTGTCCCATTCCATCCTTACTACACCATGTATCACGATCTGGCGGGTATCGTGTTGTTTCTATTCGTATTCTGCGCCGTGGTATTCTTCGCGCCGGAGATGGGTGGATATTTCCTCGAAGTCGCAAATTTCCAGGAAGCAAATCCACTGAAGACGCCCGAGCATGTGCCACCGAGTTGGTATTTCACGCCGTTTTATTCGATGCTGAGGGCGGTTACCATACAGTTGTTTGGTATCGATTCGAATTTCTGGGGCTTGTTGGTGATGGGCGGTGCCATCGCCATCCTGTTCGTGATGCCATGGCTGGATAGGAGTCCGGTCAGATCCATGCGCTACAAGGGCTGGTATAGCCGCATTGCCTTGTTGATGTTTGTGGTCAGTTTCCTGATCCTGGGCGTCTTGGGAACGCAGGCTGTGAGTCCGGCGAAGACGTTGTTAGCGCAGATAATGACAGTCGTGTATTTTGGCTATTTCATCGCCATGCCCTGGTACACACGAATAGAGCAGACCGCAACGCCACCGGAGCGCATTACTAGCGGTCGCTGGATCAGCATTCCGCAACTGTTGGGTAGTATCTTGTTGATCATCGCGCTGGTGGTAATACCGCTGTTGCTGGTCTCGGAAAGCGCCGAGGCTGCAGAGAGCAACATCCATCTGCAACAGGTAGAGACCGATTTTGATGACAAGGGGTCGCTGCAGCGAGGATTCCGCACTTACATGAATTACTGTGTGAGCTGTCATGAACTCGGATACGCACGCTACGCTCGTACCGCCGACGACCTGGAAATTCCGCATGACCTGGTGATGTCCAACCTGGTTTTCGGTGACGCGCTGATCGGCGACCTGATTGAGAATACGCTGTCCAAGGAAGATGCCCTGGACTGGTTCGGCGCCGCACCACCAGACTTGACCCTGATAGGTCGGGTGCGTACGGCAGATTGGCTGTATACCTACCTGAAATCATTTTACAACGATAGTTCACGCCAGTTTGGTGCCAACAACAAGTTATTCCCCAACGTGGGAATGCCGAACGTGTTGCACGAGTTGCAGGGTGACGTGAGCTGTGACGATCATGGTAGTGATGATCCCAGTCAGTGCGAGCTAAGCCACCTGGCAGGTTCTGGTAGCATGAGCGAATCTGAGTTTGATGGGACTGTCGCCGAGCTTGTCAATTTTCTGTATTACATCGGCGAACCAATACGAGCGAGGCGGCAGGAAATTGGGGTTTGGGTGCTGTTATTTTTAGCTGTTCTGTATATTCTCACCTTCTTAATGGGTCGAGAATTTGCCAAGGACTACCACTGAAGCCTGCGCCAAACAGTTGCTAGTAAACCAAGAAGAAAATTTAACATTTCAAATTAGAGGAATCGCTATGGGTGTGGTCGCTAAAAGATCTTCCATGACATTTTATTCGGACGGAACCAGCCACTATAGCCATAGAGTGCGCGTGGTTCTGGCAGAGAAAGGCGTAGCAGTTGAAACCATCGATGTAGATCTGGATGACAAGCCGGAAGATCTTGCCAGTCTGAATCCATACAATACCCTGCCGACATTGGTCGATCGTGATCTGGTTTTATATGAAGCCAACATCATGATGGAATACCTCGATGAGAGATTCCCGCACCCGCCCTTGTTTCCGGTGTATCCGGTAGCGAGAGCCCAGAGCAGGCTCTGGATTTATCGAATCAAGAGAGACTGGTGCAGATTGGTTGATCCAATCATGGCTGGTGACGGCACTCCTGCGCAGTTGGACAAGATGCGCGTTGAATTGCGTGACAGCCTGATATCGATAGCACCCATATTCGGTGAAAAGCCCTTTTTCATGAGTGATGAATTCACTATTGTTGATTGCTGTGTCACCCCAATTCTATGGCGCTTGCCGATAATGGGGATAGAATTACCCAAGAACAAAACCACGAAACCATTGCTGGAATACCGGGATCGACTGTTTGAAAGAGACTCGGTGATGGCGAGCTTTTCTGAACAGGAAAAGGAGATGGTTTAGAAGAGCAGTCGCTCAAGATGGAGTGTTTGCGATGACGATGAGTTCTAGCCGACCGTATATAGTGCGGGCACTCTATGACTGGATTCTGGAGAACGATTGCACGCCCTACATTCAGGTCAATGCCTTCGTAGACGGTGTGGAAGTTCCCCAGGAACACGTCAAAGATGGTCAGATCATCCTCAACATCTCTCCGAATGCCGTACAAAATCTATTCATCCGCAATCAGGCCGTAGAATTCGACGGTCGCTTCGCCGGCATCCCCAAGAGTGTGTTTGTTCCAATTGGCGCGGTGATGGGAATCTATGCGAAGGAGAGCGGGCAGGGGATGGTCTTCGAGGCCGATGGGATTCTCCCCGACCCCCCGAAGCCAACTTCCCCCGCTGGCCCGCGAAGCATCCCATCAGGAGTAAAGTCGCCAGGCGGCGGTAAAAAGAAGCCGAGCTTGCATGTGGTCAAGTAGAAAAGCGGCGCGCCTTAGTTTATGTACTCAAAGACTTTCACGACCTTGGTGACACCGGAGACATTGCGAGCTACGTTGGCGGCGTTGTCACCATCGCGCTGACTTATCAGGCCCATCAAGTAAATGGCACCATTTTCTGCAATAACTCTTACCTGGGAAGAAGGCACCTGATTGTTGGTCAACATCAGGGTTCGCACCTTTGTTGCAATCCATATATCGCTGCTACGATCCATGAAGCTGGACTTTTCAGTGACTTCGAGTTCGTTGTGAATCCGCTTGATTTTTATACTCGCCTGGCTGGCGATCTCTGTGGCCAGCATTTTTAACTGTTCGGACTCTACCTGTCCTATCAGCAAGACTACGCCGTTGTGACTGATGACATCAAAATGTGCTTGTTTGAATGCAGCGTTCTGAGATTTCATGTTGACGATAATCTTGGTTTCGATTACCTGGTCTTCGATTACTGCGCCAACGGTTCTTTCCGATGGGTCTTCCTGTATGCCCTGTTCACCAGTGGTCCTGACCAGAATCGCCGTACAGGAAGAAGTGACAAGCAAGGCGACCAAGACAAGTACTCTATAAATTTTCATGGTTCATCTCCTGGGAATAGTTGTGTGTCGATGAAATCGCATAGGCAATGAATAACAACGAGGTGGACTTCCTGTATGCGGGCAGTGCTGTCAGAGCTCACCCGGATCTCCACGTCCTGATCGGAAAGTGACGGCGCCACCTCGCCGCCATCTTTACCCGTGAGTGCGACTACCAGCATTTCCCTATCCTGGCCTGCCTTTATAGCTTGGATGACATTTGCCGAATTGCCACTCGTCGATATTGCTAGCAAAACGTCTCCCGCTTGTCCCAGGGCGGACACCTGTTTTGAGAATATCTCTTCGTAGCTATAGTCATTGGCGATCGCAGTGATCGTCGAGCTGTCTGCAGTGAGGGCCAGTGCCGGCAATCCCGGGCGCTCGCGTTCGAAACGATTGAGTAGCTCCGCAGAAAAATGTTGTGCGTCCCCCGCAGAACCGCCATTTCCGCAACACAGAATCTTGCCGTTCTCTAACAGACACCGCACCATGATTTCCCCGGCTCTATGGATGGATGGCACTAGCTCACTGGCTGCCCGCTGTTTCGTGCTAATGCTATCCTGGAAATGCGCGCTAATTCGATCTTGTAGATTCATGGTTGCATAATCTTAATAAAAGCATGCCTTATATCGGCCAATCCGCCCTCAATTTGAGATAAACGAGGTCTGGGGTGGCTCTAGAAAATAGACTACCTGGAATTTCAAAAAGTTTCACTCGAATGCACTTTTTATCCACTGAAATTGCAATTCACCGCTGTGCGGTGAGGGGGAGATGCCAATCACATCAAATCGACAGATTCGATTCGCAAATTGTGGATGTGAGATGAGGAAATGGGAGGCGGTGCGCCGAATCTTTCTTTGTTTCGTCCTGGTAATAGAATCTATAGCGGTGCCGAATCGATTGGATCGTCTGAATCGAACTTCCACAAACACCAGTACTCGGCAGCTATCGATCATTATCAGGTCGATCTCACCGATGCGACACTGGTAGTTGCTGCGGGCAAGTTTTAATCCATGCCCGCGTAAATATTTAGCTGCAAGCATTTCCTGGGTGTGGCCAAACTGCCGTGTGTTCTTAAATAGTGAGTTCCGTCTCGCCATGCTGTGAATCGGCTGTAAGCCAGAGTGGTCATTGAATTGATCAGAGCCGTCCTAGTTTCTGTTATTGGCGTAGCTCTCGATCTCTGTCGCGATGCCGTTAACAAATCTGGCGACGTCAAGTGTGCGATGAATTTGTCGATTGGGAGATAATCTGAGGACGCCAGTTGCACCTTGAAAACTCTCTATCTGATGATCTGCCAGTTGCCCCAGGCGAGGATATAATCGAAAGCAATCGATGCCCATCACCCGAAATCGCTGCAAGGCTCCCTGTGCCTGTCGCAGGCTCGCGGACATCTCTGATTTTAGCGGGTTGGAAGAGTCGAGTACCCAGGGCGCCACGGTGAATATGATGCCATCGAGGTCTCTGTTTTCACTTTCATTCTCCTGTCCATCGTAGATTGACGGCAAGGAGTAGACCGGTAGTTTTTCCGCAAAATAGAACGCCAGGGTGGGTTTAAGCTGCCGGCCCTGTCTCGGGTTGGCGATCAGGAATATAAAATCCAGATCACTGCGTCGTCGTGGCGTAAATTCCAGGGTATTCCTCGGTAATAAATCCAGTAATCGGTCCCTCCTAGCCTCGGAAGAATCGATCGCCATCAATCGTTTGATGACGTCAACATAGTCCCCGTCGCCGCTAAAGGCCGCCTGGGAAACCAGATTTCCGCCCCTGGCCGACCACAGTTCGGAAAATATAGATTGCAGGCGCATATAACTTTCCGACTGCGGTGTGATGACGGCGGCATTTCTATGACCGGCGTCCCAAGCAAGATCGATGGCCTGGGCGATTTCGTCTTCCGGCGCAAGGCCAAATTGATACAGCACAGATTTCCGCAATTGCGTGTCGTCGGCATAGTTGAGTGCGAGCGTAGGCACTGGCAATTCAGGCAATTGCTGTAATTGATTCACCAGTTCCTTGCTTAGAGGACCGATGATCAAATCCGCGCCACTGGCGACGGCTTCATCATAAATTGGGAAAATAATTCTGACGTTGCTGCTGTCGTAAATGGAGATACGTGGCACCTCTCTGCTGATCGCAAGCGCCTGATAATACGCACTGAAAAATCCTTCCTGGATGGCCTGGCCTGCAATTTCCTGTAAGGGCAGTATCAGGGCGATATGTCTGGGTCTTTCATCCCACACCCGTTGCAAGTCATGGAGTTCTTGCGGGAGTCTTGTGGAGGCAGAGTGTCGAATCCATACTCGTTGCCATTGCTTGATCGCATCGAGTTGCCGTTTAATGCTGGACTGGTTGGATCGAACTACTTCGGCGAGCTCGATCCAACCTCTGGATTCGTAACTATTCGCACTACTTGCGTACGCGGAAACCGACTCTTCATCGAGGCGGATTAAGGTGTCCCAGATGGAATTAACCAGTCCACCATCGCCGGCCTGATCACCGCTGGTGGAGATCTGTAGATAGGCATTTATTGCCTCGGCAAATTTTTCATTAGCGTGATATGCGCCTGCCAACAAAAAATAATAATCATCTACACGCTGCGCCGGGTTCTCGAGATTGTCGATCAGATCGCCCGTTAGCCACCTCAGGGCGGCTTCCGACTGCTGGCCATGAAGTGCGATTTCTGCGCGAACCAAGGCATAGCGAAATTGATATGACCCAGGCAGTGATCCTGGCTCAGGTATCTGCGCCGCGATGAGACCAGCCCGGGTCGCCTGGCCGTCATCCAGCATTAACTCCATGGCCTGAATCGATAGTGCCGAGGCCTCAAAACCCGACCGGCTCTGTGCCAGCCGCAATAGCTCATCAATAGACTCTGCTGTAGACTGAATCCCAGCGCCGCTTTCAATGGTGGTTTGTTGACCGGTACTGCAGCCGAAACCAGCTAACAACACCAGGACCAGCACAAGCTGTCGTGGAAATTTAACGATTGCCTTGGTGATCAAGATGATTCCGTCGCCTGGTCATGGAGTCGTCGATGTTTGGGGGTTCGCACCAGGTGCAAGGCCTGGACAAGCAAGCTCAGTACTAAAAATATTAATACAGTTTGTGGGGCACGGCAATTTATTCGCAGAATAAGCTAGGGCACTGGGCTTTGTTACTGAGTGCGGTGGCTGTTTTGTTGACTGGGGCGGAGCCAGCGCATAGTCCCGCTGCGTAATTGACGGCAATGAGAAACCTATATGGCTGATAAGGGCACACTCTACGTGGTGGCGACACCCATCGGTAACCTGGATGATATTTCCAAGCGGGCGGTCGAAGTCTTGGGATCGGTCAGCAAGATCGCGGCCGAGGACACTCGTCACAGTAAGAAATTGATGCAGGCCATAGGGGTTACCACGCCGCTGCTGTCATACCATGAATTCAGCGGCAAAGCGGTAGGTAGTAAAATAATCGCTGCGCTGCAATCGGGAGCGTCTGTGGCCTTGATTTCAGATGCCGGAACGCCACTGATTTCAGATCCGGGTTACAAGTTGGTCTGCCGGGCCAGGGCTCTGGGATTGCCCATAATCCCAATTCCGGGCGCCTGTGCCGTCACTGCCGCCTTAAGTGTTGCCGGACTGCCCACGGACAAATTTGCCTTCGAGGGATTCTTGCCCCATAGATCTGCCGCCAGGCGGGCGCGGCTGGAGGCACTCGTCGCCGAGTCTCGATCGTTGGTCTTCTATGAATCCCCACACCGCATAGTGGAAAGTATCGGTGACATGCAGCAGATTTTCGGGTCGGATAGACGGATATTTGTAGCCAGGGAAATCAGCAAAAAATTTGAAACCCACTTTCTCGGAACCGGCCAGGATTGCCTGACCTGGCTGCAGCAGGACAGCAATCAGCGCAAGGGGGAATTCGTCATCATTGTCGCCCCTTGTGATGAACTCGAGGTGGACGCGCGCAAGTTGCAACAGGCTGTTGCGCTCGTGAAATCATTGCGTCACGATATCTCGATGAAGCGAGCGGTTGCCATCGCCAGCGAGTTCACCGGTGCCAGGAAAAACCAACTCTACAGCGCAATTCTCGAAGACTAGGGCATTACTGCATTATTCAGAGGTGCCCTAGCAAGCTGTTGGGGATTGACTTGTAATCGGGTTTCCCCTGAATTAGTCTGTGGCAGAGTCAGCTGGGCAATTGCTACCTTTTACTCTTCTATTATCGAATATCCGATATCAGAGGAATCTGGTAGAGGAAAGTCCGGGCTCCACAGAGCAGGGTGCCAGGTAACGCCTGGGGGGTGTGAACCCACGGCAAGTGCAACAGAAAATATACCGCCCGGCACCACGACCTGAGCCGATGTTGATCTTGTCAACTGAGGCGGGGGTCGTGGGCGTTGGGTAAGGGTGAAATGGTGTGGTAAGAGCGCACCGCGCGACTGGCAACAGCTCGTGGCAAGGTAAACCCCACCCGGAGCAAGGCCAAATAGGAATCCTCTAATGTTGCTCGCATTGGATTCGGGTAGGCCGCTACAAGCCTGCGGTGACGCAGGTTGCAGATGAATAATTGTCCTCGACAGAACCCGGCTTACAGGCTGACTCTTTTTTAGTTTCTGTGCACCAGATTCGGTAATTCTCAAGCCGAAGGCGTAGCCATATCGCGTGCTCTTAATAAAGCACTTTAATGGTTGTTGCTACCGAATTGTTATTGCTGAATTTGTGTCTATGAGAATTGAGCATTTCCGCGCCAGTTCCTTACTTTTAGCGGCACGTTCGCGACTTTTCTTGAAGTAAATCAATTAAATAGTGCTTGCGCTGGCGCTTTGCTGTCCCTATAGTGTTTCTTTGTGGCGAAAAGTGGAAATATTTGTCGATTAGTGGGAGTTGGTGTAAGTTTTACCCTCCACGCAAGGCATTATTTCCAATAATAATGGGGACAATAGGTGTTTCGCGGCATAAATACCATCAATCTGGATGCGAAAGGGCGCATGGCCATGCCTTCGCGCTACCGTGAGCAATTGCTAAATCATTGCGCCGGGCATCTTGTGGTTACCATCGACACCAACCATCGCTGCCTTCTGCTCTATCCTGTTCCCGAATGGGAACAGATCGAACGTCAAATAGAATCCCTCTCCAGCTTCGATCCAATGTCGCAACGGGTCAAACACCTGTTGATCGGTCATGCCAACGATTTGGAGCTGGATAGCAGCGGCAGAATCCTGCTGCCACAGGAATTGCGGCAATACGCGCAACTGGAAAAACATGTTTGCCTGATCGGTCAGGGTAAAAAACTCGAGATCTGGAGTCAGGAAATATGGAACCAACAACGGGATCAATGGTTATCGGAATCCACGACTGACGGAGAATTACCGGATAAATTACGCTCCTTGTCCTTATAAGAGGGGCGCCGTAAGGATGGCTGAGTGATGGCATCGGAATCATTGCATGAAGCAGTTTTGATGCAAGAGGCCGTTGCAGGTCTGCGGATTCACGCGGGCACAACTTTTATCGATGCAACCTTCGGGCGCGGAGGCCATAGCGCCTTAATACTCGAAAGCCTGGGATCTCAGGGCAGACTGTTGGCCCTGGATCGAGATCCAGACGCGATCGTGGCAGCGCTGAAATTGCGCCAGCAAGACCACAGGTTAGAAGTGATACACCAGCGCTTCAGTGAACTAGGTGAAATTACCAGAAACCGCGGACTATTTGGCGGGGTAGATGGAATCTTGTTTGACCTCGGGGTTTCCTCGCCGCAGCTGGACGATAGCACCAGGGGATTCAGTTTTCTGCGCGACGGTCCTCTCGATATGCGCATGGACCCAGGGCAGGGAGTCAGTGCGGCGCAATGGATAAATACGGCGAATGAGAAGGCTATAGCCGATGTGATTTATCGGTTTGGGGAAGAACGGCATTCCAGACGCATGGCCAGGAGAATCGTGCTGGAAAGGGCGCAGCGAGAGATAACAACAACCGGCCAGTTGGCTGAGATTATCAAGCAGGCAAATCCAGCATGGGAAAAATCAAAGCATCCGGCGACACGCGCTTTTCAGGGTATACGTATCTTCATTAACAGCGAATTTGATGAGTTGGAAAAAGGGCTGGATCAGGCGCTCGATAGTTTGACGATCGGCGGTCGCCTGGTGGTTATCAGTTTTCATTCGCTGGAAGACCGAATAGTCAAGAAATTTATAGCCTTGCAGACAACCGGTGATAGCTATCCGAGGGACCTGCCGGTGCCGCAGGAGATGTTAATTCCTCGGCTGAGACCGATCGGAAAAGCAATCAAGGCTAGCGTAGGCGAAGTGAATAGAAATCCGCGGGCAAGAAGCGCCACCATGCGAGTCGCTGAAAAAATTGCCTGAGATTTTTCATGACAGCTATCCGGCTGGCTTTATGGGAGGTATTGAATACATGATCGAAGGCTCCCACATGAGTCCTGGCAGCAGCAGAAGGTCTGGAAAACCTGCAGTGAGTCAACGGCCATCTATTTTGCAATGGGCTGGGGTTTATCGACCTCCCACCCTTGGCCTATTCCTGCTGCTGGGAATAGCACTCATCTCTGGTCTGTCTGTGGTCAATACGACACATCAGAATCGTTTCTCTTTCAACGAATTACAGGAGCTTCGCGAACAGGCGAATGCACTTGAGATCGAGTGGGGTCAGCTACTCATAGAACAAAGTACCTTTAGCGTCGAGGGTAGAATCGAACAAAAGGCAGTCGATCGATTGCAGATGCGGGTGCCTGAGACATCCAACATCGTCATGGTGAGCTATGAGTAACCCTCAAACCCATTCGATAATCCCAATGTGGCGTCTGTATCTTGTGCTATTTTTCCTCTTCTGCTGTGTATCGCTCATCGGTTGGAAAGTGGGCGCGCTGCACATTCTGGAACGGGAATTTTTGCAGGGGCAGGGAGATGCCAGGACGATTCGTACGGTGCCGCTGGTGGCTAATAGAGGGCTAATCACGGATAGAAACGGTGAGCCCCTGGCGGTCAGTACACCGGTTAAATCGCTGTGGGTTAATCCGGGTGAAATTGCGGGTAACGACGTCGCTATCCGTCAACTCGCGATGGAGCTGGAACTGAACCCGGAAGTACTCGGGCGCAGTATCGCCAAGAATTCTGGCCGGGAATTTCTTTATGTGAAAAGACGGTTACCACCTGCCGACGCAGACCGCATTCTTGCCCTGGATATAGATGGGCTCTACGTGCAACAAGAATACCAGCGCTTCTATCCCCAGGGTGAGGTGGCGGCTCACCTGATTGGTTTCAGCAATGTGGATGATGTGGGTCAGGAAGGCCTGGAGCTGGCCTACGACGCTTGGCTACGTGGAGTGCCGGGGCGTCGCCAGGTGATGAAGGACCGACGTGGCCACATTATAGAGGAACTCAATACGATCCAGACCGCCCAAGCCGGCAAACGCCTGGAACTCAGTATCGATTTTCGCCTGCAGAATCTGGCTTATAGAGAGTTAAAGGCAGAATTTATCACCCGACGAGCAAAATCGGCGACGGTGGTAGTGCTGGATGTTGCGACCGGTGAAGTGTTGGCAATGGCCAACCAGCCTTCCTATAACCCGCACAATAAAGTCAACATGACGGATTTCAGTGTGCTGCGTAACCGGGCAATCACCGATGTCTTCGAACCCGGTTCGACAATCAAGGCCTTCACCATAGCCGCCGCCTTGGAAACCGGCATCTATAGCATGGATACTGTGATCGAGACCAGTCCGGGTTGGATGATGGTCAGTGGCAACACGATCAGAGATATTTTCAACTATGGTACCTTGACCGTTGAAAAAGTCATTACGAAATCCAGCAATATCGGCGCCAGCAAAATTGCCCTGAAAATTGGCGCAGAACCGATTAGAGATTTGTTGGAAAGAGTAGGATTTGGCCAGGTCACCGGTACCGGGTTTCCTGGAGAACGCAGTGGGGTACTGCCTAATCCACGGCGATGGAGTCGGATAGGAACGGCGACATTATCGTACGGATACGGGCTTTCCGTATCGGCTCTGCAGCTCGCCCAGGCGTATTCGGTTATTGCCGACGGTGGCATCAAAAAGCCAGTCACGCTCTTAAAATTGGATGCGGATAGCGTGGCGTCTTTGCCCAGGGAGCGGGTGCTGAGTGCCGTGATTAGCAGACAGCTGTTAACCGCGCTCGGGACTGTTGTGGACCAGAGTCGCGGTGGTGCAGTGCTGGGGGCAAACATTCCCTTCTACTCGGTGGCTGGAAAATCCGGCACTGCTCATGTTGTTGGCCAATCTGGCTATGAAGAAAATCTTCATAACTCCATATTCGTGGGATTGGTGCCGGCTTCAAATCCCAGGCTGGTCATTGTCGTCGTTGTCAATGAGCCTAAAGGCGACGAGCATTATGGGGGTCAGGTGGCAGCCCCGGTGTTTTCAAGAATAGCCGCCGGCGCCATGAGACTGTTAAATGTTGCGCCGGACAAAATCCCCGTCAACCCCTCGCGGGAGCCAAGGTCACTGTCACCATGAATACAGCAGAACAACTGAATCCACACGCCAGCCTGCTCGATCTCATCACCGATCTGGTCGAGGTTACCGATGCCATCCCCGATGCCGCCGGCATAATGATTACGGGTATTCAGCTGGATAGCCGGCTTCTACGCGAAGGCGACCTGTTTCTAGCCTGTTTTGGACATAATCATGATGCGCGTGACTATATCGATAAAGCCATCGATACAGGCGTTGCGGCGATATTGGCCGATGCTGACGACAACTGGCAGGGCGTGCGGGTGATTGGCAATGTGCCGGTCGTGGCGATAGATGACCTGCCGGCGAAAATTAGTGAAATTGCCGCGCGGTTTTATTCCCGGCCCAGTGAAAAACTCACGGTGATAGGAATCACCGGAACCAATGGTAAAACCAGCTGCAGCCAGTTCATCGCCCAGGCGCTAACCGAATTGAATTTCAAATGTGGCCTCATCGGGACTTTGGGCTACGGCATCTATGGCGATCTCAAGGAAACTCAACTGACAACACCCGATGCCGTGTTTACCCAGATGGCGCTTGCGGAAATGGTAGTCGACGGAGTCGATCCGGTAGTGATGGAGGTTTCATCCGTCGGTCTGCATCAAAAACGAGTGAAGAAAGTTCAGTTCGAAACAGCAATATTTACGAATTTGACTCGAGATCACCTCGATTATCACGGGAGTATGGAAGCCTATGCTGAAAACAAGAAGAAACTGTTTGCCGCGAAGGGCCTGAAGCATGCCATCGTCAATCTTGATGATCCCTACGCCTTGTCGATTATTAATAGTATTGCGAAGGGGGTTGAAGTCTCCACCTACAGTATCAAGAAGTCGATCGCCACGGTGCATGCGGAAGAATTGAGTTTGAATCGCCACGGTTTTGAGGCGCGAATATGTACTCCGATTGGAAGCGGGATAGTTAAAGGCAGGCTCATCGGCTATTTTAATTTCAGTAATCTGCTGGCGGTAACCGCTGCGCTTATCAGCTATTTGCCTGCCAGGAAGGAAGTCAATATCGATGAACTGTGTCAGGGAATTTCCAATCTCAAACCGGTAAATGGTCGCATGGAAATTATCGGCGATAGTGAAGAGATTACTGCGATGGTCGATTATGCACACACCCCGGACGGGCTTCGCAGCGCCCTCACTGGTCTGCGAGATCACTTCGAAGGAAATATCTGGTGCGTATTTGGCTGTGGTGGAAATCGGGACAAGGGCAAGCGGCCGATGATGGGAGAGATCGCCGAAAAATATGCCGATAGATTAATTATTGCAGATGACAACCCCAGGAAGGAGAAAGGCGAGGAAATAGTCCAGCACATATTGAGCGGAATAAATAACAAATCTGCGGTGACGGTCTTGCGAGATCGGGCGCAGGCGATTGAATTTGCCATCGAGAATGCGCGTGCCGGTGATGTCGTCCTGGTGGCGGGTAAAGGCCATGAAACCTACCAGGATGTTGGTGGCAACAAGCTGATTTTTAGTGATGCCAATCAGGTTCGATTGGCCTTGCAAAAACGCAGCAAGAGTTAACGGGGAAGCTGAAAGGATTTGATTGGAACAATGACTTTGTCTTTGCTTGTTGAAGAACTCGGCGGTGAACTCACGGGCGCTGACCTCGAGTTTTCATGCCTGTCTACAGACACCCGAACGCTTGCCCGGGGGTCGCTCTATCTTGCACTGGCGGGTAATAATTTCGACGGCGATGAGTTCGTCACCGATGCGGCGGAGAAAGGCGCCTGCGCGGCTGTTGTTAGTCGAGAGCTTGAATCGACAATCCCAACATTGAGGGTTGTCGATACCCACGTGGCTCTGGGTAAAATTTCGGCGCTTAATCGTAAGCGAAGTCGAGCCAAGGTCATTGCCCTCACCGGTAGCCAGGGCAAAACCACGGTTAAAGAAATGTTGGGGGCAATTTTGAGTGCGGCAGGAGAGACGCTTATTACCCAGGCCAATCTGAATAATACGATTGGGGTGCCGCTTACCTTGTTGGATCTGGAACCCGGCCATGACTACGCCGTCATTGAAATGGGAGCAAATACTGCGGGAGAGATTGGCTTCAGCGCAGGGCTTACACAGCCCGATATAGCCCTGATTACGAACGCGAGTGCTGCCCACATCGAGGGCTTCGGCAGCCTCGAAGGCATTGTCTCGGCGAAAGGGGAAATAATCGATGCGCTCGGCGCGCAGGGATTGTTAATACTGAATGCCGATGACGCCCATGTCCATGACTGGATTCGAAGGGCGGGAAGCAGGCGCACGGTTTTATTTTCTACGGATCGGGGGCGCGAAAATGCCGATTACAGTTGCAGCGATATCGCCCGGGGTGCAGGAGGAAGGGTGTCTTTCAATTTGATCACACCCATGGGGCAGCGCCGGATTGCCATTAAACTGCTCGGTGTGCACAACGTGGCGAATTCGGTTGCCGCCGCAGCAACTGCGATCGAGGCGGGCGCAAGTCTGGATCAGGTCGAATCGGGACTCGCCTCTCTACAACCGGTGCTAGGGCGCATGCATCCAATGGTGGGGGTGAATGATAGCTGCTTAATCGATGACAGTTATAACGCCAGTCCGAGTTCATTCAGGGCCGCCATCGATGTGCTCGGCTCCTGTTCAGGCCTCAGGTTTTTGATCGCCGGCGATATGAAAGAAATGGGCAAGGCGTCAGAGTCGGCGCACAGCGCCGTGGGTGAATACGCGGCGAAGGCTGGCATAGACAAGCTATGGGCCGTTGGCGAGCAGAGTGAATTTACAGTGAAGGCCTTCGGCGCAGGTGGCAGGCATTTTTCTAAGATGGGTGAGTTGATGACCGCATGCCAAGACATAGCATCGTCGGATGTGACATTTTTAGTAAAGGGCTCACGGGGAGCCGGGATGGATGCGGTGGTAGATGTTTTGCGTGCGAGTGAGGAATTCTAATGCTGGTTTGGTTATCAGACTACTTAATGCAGTTAAATAGCAACTTTGCTGTCCTCCAGTACATCACAGTGAGGGGTATTTTCAGCATTCTTACTGCCATGGCTGTGTCCCTGCTCATCGGACCGTGGATGATACGACGCCTGAATTATCACCAGATAGGCCAGGTGGTTCGGGATGATGGACCAGAGTCTCACTTCAGTAAAGCCGGTACGCCAACGATGGGCGGTGCGCTGATCCTGGTCAGCATCGCCATCAGTACCTTGCTGTGGTCAGACCTGAGTAACCATTATGTCTGGATTGTATTGCTGGTGACGGTGGCATTCGGGGCGGTGGGATGGGTGGACGATTATCGCAAGGTGTTTGAACAAAACACCGTGGGATTATCCGCGAGGTGGAAATATTTCTGGCAATCCCTGATTGGATTAACTGCCGCTATCGTTCTCTACTATACTGCTCAGAGTCCGGTCGAAACGCAGTACATCATTCCATTTTTTAAAGA
>JADFIJ010000196.1 GCA_022566775.1 Pseudomonadota bacterium
CATCGAAGCCAGTGCCTGAGGGCCGGGGGAGACAATATGAAGCTGAAACGTATTCACCACGTCGCCTATCGCTGTAACGACGCCAAGGAGACGGTGGAATTCTATCAACGGGTAATGAACATGGATTTCGTGCTGGCGATCGCCGAGGATACGGTGCCTTCCACCAAGGCCCCGGACCCCTATATGCATGTGTTTCTAGACGCAGGCATGGGCAATGTGCTGGCCTTCTTCGAACTCCCCAATTCCCCGCAGATGGATAGAGATCGCAATACCCCGGACTGGGTACAGCATATCGCCTTCGAACTCAACTCCATGGCGGACTTCCAGGCGGCGCGAGCGGCGTTAGACGCCGAAGGACTGGACGTTATTGGGCCGACCAATCACGGCATCTTTCAATCTCTGTATTTTCGCGATCCCAACGGCCACCGCATAGAACTGGTGGTGAATACCCGCAGCGATGAAGAAATGCAGCGTCTGCATGAGGTCGCACCGGCGATGCTTGAGGAGTGGAGTGTCACCAAGCGTGCGCCGCAACACGCCGCCTGGTTGCACGAAAAAGAATTTGATGCAGACCTGGTCTGACTCCGAATTCTCTCATTCTGGTATTCTGTCACGCTTGTGCTAGGTTATGTACTTTTCTGGGCTTGGCAATTGGCGCCACTGCAATACTAAATTGGCATTAAAAAGGAGAATACTATGTTTCGTATTTTGTTAAATCTTGCGATCAGCTGCTTACTCGTAACCACGGCGGCAACGACTGCTGCACAGTCCGATATCTACTACGCTGCCCACCATAACTATCGAGTGGTGACGGTTGCGGAGGGCATGGTACATCCCTGGTCAATGGCGTGGCTGCCCAACGGGGACATGCTGATTACAGAAAAACCCGGTCGCTTGAGAATCATTAGAGATGGTCAACTATTGCCGGAAGCTATTCCCGGTACGCCGGAAGTATTTTACGAAGGCCAGGGCGGACTATTCGATGTCCTGCCGCACCCGGATTTCAACGAGAACCGCTGGATTTACCTGAGTTTTTCTAAGCCCGTGGGCGACGGATCAACCACTGCGATAGTTCGCGGACGTTTGGAGAACGACCGGCTGTCTAATGTGGTGGAAATCTTTTCTGCTCAAGCAATCGGCAGGAGCCACTATGGCGGCAAAATGGTGTTCGACGATGACGGTTATCTGTTTCTCACCGCCGGAGACCGCCAGGTGCCCTCCACCGGTGATCTCAACTCTCACCCGGCACAAGATCTCAGCAATCACCATGGCGTCATAGTGCGCCTGCATGATGATGGCAGCGTGCCCGATGACAATCCTTTCGTCGGTCGTGACGATGCGCTTCCGGAAATCTGGACTTATGGCCACCGTAATCCCCAGGGTCTAGCGATACACCCAGAAACCGGTGACCTCTGGATGACAGAGCACGGCCCTCAGGGTGGAGATGAGCTCAATCGGGTCAAGCCCGGGACCAATTATGGCTGGCCCGTGGTTGGCTACGGCGTGAACTATGTGTCAAGCACACCGATCCATGCCCGCCAGAGTCTGACCGGCATGGAGCGACCAGTCCACTTCTGGGTACCGTCAATTGCCACTTCCGGCCTTATGGTCTACACCGGCGACAAGTTCCCCATGTGGCACGGTAGTATCATTGCCGGTGCCTTGGCCGGCGAGCGGCTTGCCCGTTTTCAAATGAGCGACGATTATCGGGAAGTGGTAGTGGAAGAATTCCTGGCTTATGGCATGGGCCGCCTTCGCGACGTACGTCAGGGGCCGGATGGTTACATCTACGTGGCCATTTCTGACAGGGCTGGCGAACCGACTGAAATTGTTCGGCTGGAGCCGGTAGATTGAGCTGAATCGTAGCGCTTACATCGAACCGACTGAAATTGTTCGGCCTTGCCCTGAACGCTGCGGATGGCAAGATCAGTATCCCTCTAAATCAAGAGGCTGGTAGTTCTGGCCAGATCGAAGAGTATCTGATGCAGACCTGGTCTGACACCGGGGCATTGAACACATAGCAAACGTCCTGTTTTTGCGGGGACTACTCCACGGATTGAACCGGTCTATTCTGCCTTAAGGTCGCGTCACGGGCCCGCAGGCGTCTTCTCGCCAGTGCTCTCCTCGCCATTCTGCAGCGCTATGCGTTCATTCGGGTGAATGCTTTTCAGGGCAGTGCGGAAGGTACCATCACGCTGCTTTCTCTGTAATAGTTGCAATTTCCGTTCGGCGAGCAGGCTGTCGTACTCCTCTTCCTCGAGGTAGGTCACGCTGACGTGGAAGTGTGACATGGCATCTACGCTGCGACCGCCGAACACCACCCACTGATCCGGATCGATGGACAGCGGATTGTTCTCCGTGTTGTCGAAATGGGTGCGCATGACGATCGCGGTGCCGGTGGGGAGTAAGGGCCTGGCGTCGTCTTCAAAAATGAAGGATGTCTGCCAGTTGTGATTGTAATTATTGATCGAGGCAATCACGTCCCGACGATTGGCGCCGTGGCCGTAGTAGTCGTCTACCCGGCCTGGCCAAATCACTTCGATGGACATGGCGATGCCGTGCAGGTGCATGTGGCCCCGGAAGCTGTTGAGCATCACCGGTTGCTCCAGCACCCAGGTGCGATACATGGTCTGGGTACCGTGGGGTGGAATCAGGATATCGCGACCGCGGGGCTGATCGGAATCGAACTGGTCTATCAGGTGATGAATTTCCACGCTGGCCTCGGTGGCGGGGGGCTCATCTTCGGGGTGGAACCAGAATGCCACCTCGATGTTGTCCTCGAATTCTTCTCCGATGGGAAAATAATGGGCGCCAAAATTGATGACGCCGGGGCCGACTTCAAACTTGATCCCGGTATCCTCGCCGAAGTAATCCCAGCGCTTGCCGGCGCCGGCACCGACCACACGACCGGAAGGACCCTGTTCCAGCCTCAAGGACACGTTGTTGTGATGCAGGGCGCCACGTCCCTTGATGGTATTTCTGATTTCCGCCGCCTTCAAAAAACGCGGCTGCTCCAGGGCTGGCCATTCCACGTCCACCGAGGGCCAGAAATCGCCGCCCGAGGCGCGTATCGCGATGGGGCCGGTCTCGAAGATCATATCCGGCGGGCCCAGTGTGGGTTCCAATTCCCATTCCAACCAGTTAGGCCAATCCACGGGGGCCGGCAGCATCGCCGGATCTCCCTCCGGTGCTCCGGCATCCACCCAGGCGACTAGCGTGTCCAGGTCCTGGGGGCTGAGGGAAAAGTCATTCTTGTATTCCTGAATGCCGATGGTGGGGTCGAGGTGCCAGGGCGGCATTACCCTCCGGCTCACGTTATATTTAATACGCGCTGCCCAGGGCTTCGCTTGCTCGTATGTTTCCAGGGGCATCGGCGCGATGCCACCCGGTTGATGACACTGCTGGCAGTTCTGTTGCAGAATCCTCACCACCTCGTTGGAGAACGTTGGGGCCTGTTGTGATTTCCCCTCGGCTGCCGCGGCATCGATACTGTGCAAGGGTAATAAAAGAACAGCAGCCGCGCCTGCGATGAGTTGAACACGCTGTCGGCAGTTTCGACCCCGGCTGGGGATTGTCTGATCCAATGGCTGTTTCATTTCGCAACTCTCCTGTTGATCTTGATTTCGTTAGTACCATAGCGGTGCGGCAAGCTACTTACCAGCGATGGCTTTTATTCCACGTTGATCCTGACGAAGGCATTGGTCCAACAGCACCAGAATTCAAAGTCATTGGTCTCATAGTTAGAACGACCCGAGTCATTGTAAGCCTGCACCTGCACGATGTATTCCCCCGGCTGTGTGAACACAGCTTCGGTGCTGGACTGTCCGTAGGCAAACTCGGAATCGGCCCAGCTGGACGCAGCTATCCAACCCAGGGTCTTCTCCTTCCACGAGCTCCAGTTCGGCGTAAAAGTCACGTCGCCAGGCCCCTGGTACTTGAACCATCGAACCCGGATTGCCCGATCGTCCTCTTCCCGATAGGGATTGTCGCGCCGCACCCGGGCGCTGAGAGCGACCGGCATGCCCACTTCCGCCTCGATGGTATCGGCTACCATGCCCCGGCCGAAGCCGACCCGACCTACCGCCAGTGGGCCCTCCGCCGTCAGTCTTAGCTTCGGTGGGCTGTTCTTGCGCGAAAATTGCAGCGGCTCATCGTGGCGGTAAGTGCTATAGACCAGGCGCCCGGGCGAGCTGAATACCTGCTCGGTGCGCTCGTCGATCAGGGTCCAGACCACATCGCGATCTCCCCAGTCCTCGGGAACCGTCACGCTCATGACACAGTAGTGCCGACGGCCGCCATCCGGTTGTGGCATGAAGTGAGTCGGCTGCAAGCCGTTAAACTCCGCTGGTTCGAGGAAGTTGTTGGGGCCGATGGGGATGTCAAAGGTCTCTACCGTATTCGTGTTGAAGTAACCGAAGCACAGCTGATAGCTGCCGTCTGGATTCGGGAACCAGCCCTCGAAGATCGGTATAACCGGGCCGCCGGTGGGGCGGACCAACTGCAGGTCATTCTGATGCCCACCCGGTGGCGCCACCCGGTTCCAGCCGGGGATGCGGGCCTGGCCCTCGCTCTGAGTCCAACTTGCAGTGGCTGCGACGAATCCCAGCAAGGCCATGCACAAGGTCTTTTTCATCGGCCGAAATTCCCCAGTTGTTCAAACCAGCGGCTCAATCTATTCCACCTGCTAGGCCGGTAGCGGAGGCATTCGTGGCCCCGGCGTGGCAAACGTCATCTCGGTAATCGCCTTGATACTGCGATTGCCGTAACGGAACGGGATAATCAGGCGCAAGGGCGCGCCGTGTCGGGCTGGAATCGGTTCGTCGTTCATCAGCCACACCAGCATGACCTGTGGATGTCGCAGCGTCTGCATGGGCTCGTCGATGTAGAAACGGTCGGAGGCAATGAAGCGACAATAGTGGGCCTCGGGAATCAAACCCAGCATATCCGTAAAATCGCTGAAACGGACACCGGTCCACTTCACGATGCCGCGGGGATTGGGCGCGCCACATTGCAGCAGAAAAGTATGGGACCGAATCGGCAGCTGTTCCAAATCTGAAAAACGCAGGGTGCCGGTCCTGGTTGCCAGACCCCGGGTGTCTACCTTGATCTGCATCTGTCGATAATCGAACTCGATTTCCGGGGTTTGGCGGCCCGGTGAGCGCCACATCAGTGGGTCACTAATAGGACCTGCCGCGCTTTCAGGATGTTCCGGTGCCGACCCGTCCGGATTTAAGGGCAGTGGCGCCGGAAATCCATTACGTAAGGGTCGTTCCACCAGCTGCTGCGGCCAGTTGTCCTGTTCTGCAGCATAGGCGATGTGTTGACCTTCGGGCCTGAGTACATCCAGGGATAAGCCAGCCAGCGTTGCGGCCGACAGGGAGAGTGCTTTGCGTCTTGAGAATGTCATTACTGCACCTCTTCTTGTGAGTTTTTAGTTTTAAGATGGTAATGTTTTTCGCGGCGGGAAAATAGGGGTAGAGCAGTCTATTTCCATCTGTCCAAGTGTTTCTTGATGCCATCGCTGCCAGTACGCAGGCATGGTCCTGCTTTTTTTCGAATGCTGTTATTCGTTCAACAGGCGCTAATTTTTTTTCGGAGTCAAACAGATTCATTTGCCAGGGACCGTAACATCGGCACGACAATAAAAAATGAAATGACGTGCATGATCATGAGCACGATGATCGCGCCGGTTGTCGCTCCACCCAGGGGCCCCTCAGTGACGTACACCAGCGCCAAATCTGGAATAAAAGAGAGCACCAGTATGATAACCGCCGCGATTGTGAAATTTCGATTCGGCGACTTGCTCATTTTTCTAATCAGTGCATAAACGCCGATGGCTCCGAACGCACCAATATCTGACCACAGGATAATTGGTATCACGCCGAATGGCCCGAAGCCCTCCGGAACAGCTATAGATGACCTGGTCACCAGCATCAGTACAAGATTGGCAACAGCCGAAACGACGGCCGCGACGATGCCGATTTTCCACAGAGCCCAGGGTTCACGAGATATGTTTGCTTCGGTCATTACAATGTCCTATATAAGTCGGCAGTGATATCAAACCACTCCACCGTCATAAAACGCCTCGATGGCGCTGGCGTCGAAGCAGGCGTTGGCCAAAGCCGGCAAATCGGATTCCGATATCAACTGCATTCTCATCTGGACCCGCGGCGGAACCAGCCATCACGACACGTTCGATCCCAAACCCGACCACGAAAACGGTGGCGAGTTCAAACCGATCAGCACCTCGGTTCCAGGCATTCAAATTGGCGAGCACTTCCCTAAGCTGGCGAAATTGATGAAGCACGTGGCAATCGTCCGGTCGATGAGCACCAAGGAAGGGGAACATTCGCGGGGAACGTATTTAATGCGCACCGGTTACCTGCCGCAGGGACCAATAAAGTATCCGGCCATCGGTTCGCTGCTGAGCAAGGAAACGACGGAACACCGACGGCGGCTGACAGCGCCGCTTTCCGCGAAGCGCTTCCTGCCATGATCGCAGATAGATTTGGCGGCGGTGGCGACGACGATGAAGATGACGGTCCGGCTCCCGGCCCAACACAGTGTCACGATATTACGTTATATCCTGCTGTTGGACTGGCTGGTGGAGCATGTGGAGGATATGGCCTGCTTCTGGATATTTCAGACCCTGTAAATCCAGTTGAGGTAGGCTACTTCGATGTCAACCCTGTGGGCGACAACGAAGCGGGCTTCAATGGTGCGTGGAGTAACTACCCCTACTTCGAAAGCGGAACGCTTCTCGTGACGGGTATCGAGTCGGGTTTGTTCTTGCTCAAGAAGAAGCAGGTTGACCTCTAGGATCTGAGGGGTTTCAACCTGGCGAACACCCTTCGTTGGGATTTGAACCCGAAAAAACCGATACT
>JADFIJ010000197.1 GCA_022566775.1 Pseudomonadota bacterium
TTGAATTTGAGTGGCGCAAGGCAGTGCATCTCCAGATTTATTATTCTGACAGACAAGGTATTACAAGCCGGCAGCTTTGTAAAAGAACCCTGCAGATTGTTAGCCTGGAAACCGAAACTACTGCCGTCCCGTAAGGGAGGCTGGACCCTCTACATCGAGTTGACATATTGGCAATTGCCCGCGGCCTGCAACTCACCGGTCAGCGTATGCAGGGCGGGAATTTCAAGCAGGGGAGAATGGACTTGCAAGGAGATAGCTCCTATTCTTTCTGCACGGGCGGGCACTTATCCGGGCTTGCTAGCGACGATCCGTGCACACACATGTGGATTTCCGGGCCGAAGTTTCACTGCATCGTAGTGGACGGTTGCAAAGGGCTGGCTCTGTTAGCGGTATCTGTCCAGGCCGCAAGCGTCGAAATGGATAATTACTGGAGAACTGGCCATGAATCAGGTGCAAGCAAGTCGCTGTTGGTCAATTTTACGTGGTTCTGCCGGCCTGGTTTTCGTGCTCACTGCCATCGCTGCTGTGCTGGCGAGTTCTCCTGTATCCAACAGTCAAAACCCCACCGGCTCTGGCGTCAGTGAATACTTCGTTTCTGCCGATGCCGGCGGTGATGGAGACGGCAGTCGCCGCAGGCCCTTTGCTTCGCTCTCACAGGCTGAATCTGCCGCCGCTGCCGGTGACGTTATCTACGTGATCGCAAGCGCCGAGGGAAGGATATTGAACGGGGGTATTGCACTCAAGGCCGGACAAAAACTGCTTGGCATAGACAGCAACGGTCAACTAATCGAGAATCCCGATAGCCGGACACGGCTGAGTAATACGACGGACAAATTGGACGGCGTTATGGTGAAGTTGTCCAGTGATAACGAAGTGGCCGGATTACATTTCGTGAATATGCGCAGTCATGCGATCTCGGCAGCAAATACGAATTATTCTGGAACATACATTCATCACACCAGTTATTCCGGTAATGCACAGGAGCATACTGAGGACGAGCGCGGCCTGGTGTATGCCATCTCTCTTAACGCCAGCGAAGGGATTCTTGATGGCATCAGGATAGAAGACAGCAGCTTTTATGATGGTGAGGACCTGGGCGCCATCAGGGTGTTTCAGTCCGGTTCTAGCCGCGGTAGCTATCGTTTCCAGAGGAATGATTTCTCTAACCTCGGTGGACGTGCCTATTTCGTCCGAACCCGAAATAGCAGCTTCGTCGAAACCATCATCCTGGATTCCAGCGCCGATAATATTGGCCGAGGCAACAGAAATTCGGACAGCATAATTCCCTATTTAATGGGGCAATCGGAACAAGTCATGCTGATTCGCAATTACCACTTTAACAATAGCAATCAGGTGGGAAATCAATCCAACACCGCCATCGAGGCATTTATGTTCGGGCAACCTCGAGCGGATGAGGCTAACTGGTGCACCCGCTGCCGGTTGACGCTCAAAATTTTAGACAGTGTTATCGAAAATTCCGTTACCGACTCCATACAGTTTTCAAATTCCGGCCGGAATTCTGAGCTGTCCTTTGAAATCAGGAACAACAAGATTATCGGTGGTAATCCACAGCAAGGGGGCGGGGCAATTTCACTGAACTTGCAGGGCGTTCCTGATAGCGGCGGTAGTACCAGGCTGTTGGTGGAAAATAATGACATTATTGGTTCTACCGGTTACGGCTTTGCCATGAATAACCGTGGTGGCGGCGATGGCCATGTTGCCATCATAGATTTTGGCGGCGGTGTCCTGGGGAGCCTTGGTGGTAATCGATTCATCGGCAATGATCGGGGTGAGATGCGAGTCCTCGAAACCCGGATTACAGCACAGGGAAATTGGTGGGGTGGTGACGAACCTAGAATCTACAACAGCGACAACCAGCTATTCCAAAATTCAAAAGTTGAGTTTGAACCGCTGCTACTCAGCGACCCCCGACCAGTGGATTAATCAGAGGTGCCCTAGAATTGTAGATTGTTTTCCGGCGCCATGCAGTCTGGATTGATACCGCGGGAATTAGCAGAATTTCGTATTGCCAATGCCGGCTCCATCAATTCCCGAAGTTCGTTCATACGGGAAGCAGGCGAAGGGTGGGTAGAGAGCAACTGCGGTGGACTTGGGCCACCGGTTGCCATCATATTCTGCCAGAGGATGATGCTTGCTTCCGGGTCGAAGCCAGCCCTCGCCATCAACTGTACACCAATCGCATCGGCTTCACTTTCCTGGGTACGATTAAAGGGCAGGAAGATGCCGTAGCGACTGCCCACGTCGATGGCCTCTATGGTTGAACTGGAGGCGCCCAGAATCTGAGCCGCGGCCAGGCCCACATTGCGCAGAGCAGCCTGGCTGGCGCGCTCGTTACTGTGATTGGCCAGCACATGACCCACTTCATGGGCAATGACACTGGCCAGCTGATGTTGAGTAACAGCGACGTCCAGCAAGCCGTTATAGACACCAATTTTGCCCCCCGGCAGCGCGAAGGCGTTGGCCTGCTCATCGTTGAAAACAGTCACTTCCCAGACATAATTACCGCGTTCTGCCGGCTCTAGCGCCGCCACCACGTAATCGGCTATACATTGAATATACTGGGTTTCACGGCTATCAGCAGAAATTGGCAACTCCTGCTGCAGCTGCCGATAGGTTTGCTCCCCCTGTTGCGCCATCTCAGCTTCGGAAAAGATAAGCATCTGTCGCCGATTCAGGGGCGAAGTGGTGCAAGTCATCAACAAGCAGGCACTTAGGAGGAGGAGCGAGCCAGTTCTCAGGATCGGATTCATGGCTATCCAAGATCCCCGGATTGGGAATCTTCGGTGGCGGCAATGACACAGACGGTGTTACGGCCCTTATCCTTGGCATCATGTAGTGCGGAGTCGGCCTGTTCGATGATAGCTTCCCAGTTATCGGTGACACCGCCGGCAACTCCAATGCTAACAGTCAGATGACCGAAGGAGCTCTGTTCGTGGGCAATTTTTTCCTCGCTGATGGCCCGGCAAATGCGTTTGCTTGCAATCTCGGCGGCCTCTATAGGGGTGCCTGACATCAGGAATAAAAATTGTTCGCCGCCGTAGCGAAATATCTTTTCCGATTCCCGCAAATTCGACCGCAATGTCCGGGCGACACGGGTGACGGCTTCGTCTCCGGCTGGATGACCGTATTCATCGTTAAATTTCTCAAAGTGATCCAGATCGATCAGCGCAATCGAGTAATACTCGGATCTACGCCGGGCAACAGCGGCGGCGTGGCGCAGATCGATACCCATGGCGCGACGATTCGGCAGACCGGTTAAGGGATCTTCAATAGCGAGGATTTTCAGGGATCTATCCTCTCCCGCCTGCATATCGTTATTCTCGAGCTCGGTTAATTTTGCTTTCACTATACGCCAAGGGTGACGAACCCGACCAGGCGTTGGGTGGCGTCCACCACCGGCAGGTGTCGCAAGTTTCGGCTTTTGGCCAGATCCAGTGCATCCGTGAGTTCGGTGTTGACATCGACACAGATGGGTCGATGGGTCATGACTTCCCGTATTGCAAGATCAGGTTTCGCATCGCCTGTTAACAGACGCACTATGTCCCTCTCAGTGATGATGCCAACCGGTTTATCGTACTCGCAGATCAACCCACAGGAGTGGTGTTTCTCGGCGAGGGTTTTGGCGACCATAAGCAGGGAGTCACTGGGCTCATAGAAGGTGTCGATCGGCGACATCATTTCTTTCAGTTTCACTGCACTGGCCTCTTCCTTGTCCACAAAAGCAGTGTTAGTAAAACAGAAAAGCCGGGGCGCGAATACTATGAATTTCGCTACATACCCCGGCTTGATTCCAGATCTGGTCTAGAAGTTACACTCTGACGCTTCCAGTTGAACTCGAATTTCATTGCCATTGCCATCGATTTTTCGCTCGAAGCAATTGCCCTGAAGGTCCTTCAGTAGACGCCGCCCGGTAGTGAGCGGTGCAGAACGGCTTGCCGACTGCTTCACATAGACGATTTCCCGGGTTCGAGTAAGCGGCTCGCGATAACTGGAGGAACTCAGCAGTGAACCCAGCACCAGGCCCCCAACCAGATAGCCGAGGTCATTATGGCGACGATGCCGACGATATCCGTAGTTGCCATAGGAGAAACCGATGTAGCTGCCACCATAATAGCTCCCCGGAGAGTAGTAGCGCCGGGAAGAGCCGAAGTGAAAGGGATTCGCCCTTGGATAATAATGACTACTATAGCCGTAGCGATCATAGCCACGTCGGTGATGGCGATCATCTGCCGACGCCGTTTGCGCAAGAATCAGCGCCGCGATCAGGGAAACACCTATTATCAGCTTTTTCATAACACTCACCTGTTTGGATTATTAGAGTCTGTTACGACTCACAAACCTTCTCTACTGTGATATTACTGGAGCAGCATGAATAGAAACTGAATAGCTTGGCGGCCCTAAACAATTGCAGCCTTGTAGTGTTCAAGGATTAGATCGGCCAATGCTCTGCTGGCTGGGCCGGCCGCTTCATTGTCGGCCAGCAGTAGTTTCATGGAGATGGTTCTGTCCATGCTCTGCGGCAGGGGAATTCGGCACAACTCACCCCGCCTCAGCTCACCGGCAATCCAGTTTTCAGGCAGGAAGCCAAACGCCAGTCCCGACTTGATCAGAGTGATACTGGAAGAGAAATGACTGACGGTCCAGCGTTGCTGCGCTTGTAGCCAGCCCGCATCCCGTTCCTGGCGCGAGCCCGTATCCCGCAGCACCACCTGGCGGTAGCCACGCAACTGTAGTTCCGAAACGTCGTCTTTGCCCTTAATCAGCGCGTGGTCTGGGGCCGCAACGGCTATCATGGTCACTCGCGTGAGGTCGATGCCAGAAAAGCCAATCGGCGTGACGGAGCCGATCACCAGGTCGGCCTGCTTCTCGATGAGTGCTTCGGTGGTTCCCGACAGGCTGGTTTCGAGCACGCGAATTCGGGTGTGGGGAAAGTGCCGAGAAAATTTCTCAAATGCACACAGCAGTGCGCCGATTTCGATCAATGCATCCACCGCCACCGTGACCTCGGACTCGAAGCCCATGGCCAGCGAGTTCGCGACCGCTTCAGCCGTGCTGGCCTGTTTCACTAACTGTTCGGCGTAGCGATAGAGCACCTGACCCTGCTCCGTCATGACCGCCTTGCGCCCTTCGAGTCTGAGCACTGCCTGCGGTAACTGATGGTTCAGTCGACTGATTGCGTAGCTGATGGCGGACTGGCTCTTGTTCAGCGCCTCCGCCGCCAGCGCGTAAGAGCCCTCATCTACCACGGTCTTGAAGGCCAGCCATTGTTCCAGGCTAATTCTGGGAGATTTCATCGATAGTTCTAAAAATCTGATCTATTAACCCTATAAAACGCAATAATACATCAAATTATATGTTCTATAATGCACTTATTCAAGTCAATGCACAGTGGGAGAGCAGCTTACAATGAGAAACGTACTTAGAATTACCACCAGCTTATTCGAGGAGAACAGCATCTCCTCACAATTAACTGACGAATTGCTGGTTGGATTACGAGCTCAAGGCGAAGAATTCGATGTGAAGGAAAGAGATTTTCATCAGGATCCGGTACCGCATCTGGATGCGGCCTGGCTACAAGCCTTGATGACCCCAGAGGCGGACCGCTCCGATGAGCAACAGGGCAAGGTGGATTACTCCGATTCCCTTATCGCCGAAATCATGGCGGCGGACACGATCGTTATCGCCTTGCCGATGTACAATTTTACCGTTCCCTCTATGTTAAAAGCCTGGATAGATCATATTGCCCGGGCGGGTGTAACATTCAAATATACCGAAACCGGTGCCGTGGGATTGCTGCAAGACAAGAAGGTTTATCTGGTCGCTGCCATGGGGGGTGTACACGAGTCGGGTGCAACTGACTTTCTCCGGCCGTATATGAAACTCATCATGTCCTTCATCGGCCTGGATGATGTTGAATTCATCAGCGCCGTTGGTCTGAACATGGGAGCCGATCGGCGGGCTCAGGGCCTATCCCAGGCGCGATCCCAGATCGCAAAAATTGTTGCAGGCAAGGCAGCGAATAGCAAAGAATCGGCGTTAGAGGCTGCAGCATGAATACGTCAATACAACTCAGAAATATCGAAGAAGTCCTCACCGCACGAAGCACCAGCGATGGGGACGGCGTGCAGCTCAAACGCGTCTTCGGTGGCGGCGACCTGTCTCGATTCGATCCCTTCTTGATGCTGGACGAATTTGGCTCGGATAAACCAGGCGATTATATCGGCGGTTTTCCATCTCACCCCCATCGCGGCTTCGAAACCGTCACCTATATGTTAGAGGGAAAAATGGAGCATAGGGATCACATGGGCAATGTCGGCCAACTGGGGCCGGGCGATGTGCAATGGATGAAGGCCGGCTCCGGTGTCATCCACTCAGAGATGCCGAAGCAGGAACAGGGCCTTATGCGTGGCTTCCAATTGTGGGTAAACCTGCCTGCTAATGAAAAGATGACGCCCCCTACCTACAATGATATCGCTGCCGACGATATTCCGGTGTATAAAATTGGTCAGGTAGTTATCAAGTCAATCGCGGGGAAACTGCGCACTAAGGGCATCGAGCTAGTCGGTGCGGTTACTGGACTGGCTACCGATCCGGCCTTTCTTGATCTCAGCTTTGTGGAGGATGATGAAATTGAGATCCTCATACCCGACGGCTATACAGCACTGGTTTACATGTACGAGGGTAGTGCCTACTTGGGTGATAGTGAGTACCAACTAGGCAAGAGTAAACTGGCCCGTCTCTCTACCCACGGCATGCTGCGCATCAAGGCAGTAGGGGCCAGTAAAATTCTGCTGATGACTGGCAAGCCTATCGGCGAACC
>JADFIJ010000027.1 GCA_022566775.1 Pseudomonadota bacterium
GGTTTCCTCCTGAGTTAACTGTACTTTTACTCTGACCCCATTTTTCCCTTTTCCCTTTTTCCCTTTTCCCCCCCCGACCCCATTTTCAACCCGACCCCATTTTCAACCCGACCCCATTTTCAACCCGACCCCATTTTCAACCCGACCCCAGTTTCAACCCAGCCCCATTTTCAAGCCAGGCATCTCGAATTCGGCCGCCGACAACTGCTGCTGTAGTTGCGCCAGGGAATCGCGATCCAGCTCCACAATCGGTGGCCGTACCGTGAACCAGTCGGGATCAGAGCTGTAATGCGCCGTCGCCGCTTTCAGAGCCGGGATCATGGCGAAGCCCTGGAAGATGTTTCTGATCTTGTCCAGTTGCTGTTGCGCGGCTTCCGCATCCGAGTCTTTCCAATTGTTGTACAGGGCTTTGATTGCGGCTGGATTTACATTGGCAGTAGCGGAGATACAGCCGGCGCCGCCGTTCCGCATATTTTGCAGCAGGAAGCTTTCAGAGCCACAGAAAACCCGGAAATCAGACCAGCCGCCGGAAAGAAATGCCTGGGTATCGTCCCAGTCACCGGAACTGTCTTTGAGCCCGGCGATAGTGGTGGGATAGGCATGCACCAATTTATCGATGAGGTTCAGGCTCAGTGGTACCTGGGAGAATGGGGGGATATGATAGAGATAAATCCTCAAGGCAGGACTTCCCACCCGTTCGATGATTTCCGAGTAGTAGGCATAAAGCCCGGCGTCAGCAACCCCCTTATAGAAAAAGGGCGGTAGCATTAAGGTGCCCGCGCATCCTAACTTTACGGCGTGGGCAGTCAGCGTCACGGCGTCACTCAGGGCACAACTGCCGGTGCCCGGCATCAGGAAGGCGGGATCGACTCCCGCGTCCAGCAACTGATCCAGTAGTGTAATTTTTTCTTCCAGCGACAGGGAGTTTGCCTCACTGTTGGTGCCAAACACCGCCAGAGAAACACCCTGATTCAGCAACCATTTGCAATGGGCGACCAAGCGTCTGCCATCAGGACTTAAATCTTTCCTAAATGGCGTGATGACCGGGGCCAAGACTCCACTAAATCTACTGCTGCTCAAACTACACACCTCATCTGATTATTTCAGCGCCGATCTGCAAATCGCTTGTCGGCGTCTCTCTGGTTCGGCTATAGTCCCACACTCCACCCAAGTGAGACAATGCCGCCGCGCTTAGGGCACCTCTGAACAATGTCATACGGTCTCTGGCCTTCAGGCGGTTTCGCAATCAAGGCGACAATTAGGCAGGTTTTTGCTCCTGCAAAACCTGCATTTCCGCCATCCCTGGCGGTCAAGCATGCGTCCGCCTGTCGAAAATTGGCAACGCAGAGTGCGGAACCGCCTGCAGGCCCCGAAGGGCGAGCGCTCTGAAGCGCACAGTTGCTGCGTTGCACCTGTACGCTTCAGATCACGCAGAGACCGTATGCCATTATTCAGAGGTGCCCTTGGAGCCTCTGCACTCCACGCCTACTTCCATTGCGACCAGCGGAGATTGTAGCAAAGCTTCAACATAGGGAATATGCAATAATCCCCGCTCGCCGATGCACAATAACGTGCAATCATCAAAGACGAGTGATGAGCAAACGCAAGCTTAGTAGAGCCCAGGCAGCAAGAATTGCCGAAAAACAGAAGAGCGAGCTGATTTCCCATAAGGAATCTGGAGATTCCATTGCGGAAGCCCTTCGATCCCCATGCAACGGTCGCATCATTAGCCACTTCGGAGCGCAACTGGATGTGGAAGATCTCGATCCCGCCGCCGGCGGTGAGATCGTTCGATGCCACCAACGCGCAAACCTGCCGGCACTGGTTACCGGCGATCTTGTGCTCTGGAAGCGAAGCGAAGCAGAGACCGGCGTTATTCTGGCGCTGGGAGAGCGCAAGAGTCTCTTCGGTCGTCTTAATGCGGCGGGCGATATGAAGCTGGTCGCCTCCAATGTGGATATCGTCTTGCTGGTCATCGCGCCCCTGCCACAACCCTTCATGAATCTGATCGACAGGTACCTGGTGGCGATCGAGAGCCTCCAACTGCAAGCCCTGCTGGTGATGAACAAGCTCGATCTGCTGGAAAATGAAAAGGCAGAAGAAATGGACAAGATGTTGTCTATATACGGGCAAGTTGGCTATGAAGTACATCGGGTCTGCGCCAACGACGGCAGGGGTATAGAATCTCTGGAGGCCGCTCTGGATGGGAAAACCACGGTGCTGGTGGGCCAGTCTGGTGTCGGCAAATCTGCCCTGATCAATCGTTTCGGGCTCGAGACCATCGCCAAGGTCGGTGCGCTGTCGACTGCCCATGACCAGGGCACTCACACCACCACCACGGCGAAACTCTTCCACCTGTCACACTATGACCTCATCGATTCGCCGGGAATTCGGGAATTTGGCCTTGGGCAGGTATCTCAGCAGCAGTTATTCGACGGCTTCAGAGAAATGAAGTCGCTGGCAGGTCGTTGTAAATTCCGGGATTGCTCCCACCAGAGCGAACCCGATTGCGCTATCCAGCAAGCAGTGGTGGCGGCAGAAATTCATCCGCAGCGACTGGCAAGTTATTTTCAAATACTCCAATCCATAGAGAGTAAATAGGGAGCCTCTGATTAAGTATTCAACATCTCTGGCCTTCACAGCGGCCATAGATCAAGGCGGCTTCCTGTCGTAATGTTTGCCTGCCTTACAAAGGGAGCCACGCACGGGGCTATGGCTGCTCTGAAGGCCCCTACGGGCGCGTCCTGAAACATGCTTCTGCGTCGTTGCAACCCTTGCTAAGGGGTAAGGCCATCGCCTACATGGATGTAGGTGAGGGGCGTGAGCCGGGAGCGGAAGCTTTAGCGGCGGGTTGCGCCTAGCAGAAGCATGTTTCAGGTCACGCAGAGACATTGAATACTTAATCAGAGGCTCCCTGGTAGAATGGGCAGCAGCAAGATTGCACGCGGAACTAGTATGAACTCACAAGCGCCACTACCATTAATTCTGGAACCCGCCGAATTGCAGCCGCTGCTGCCAAGTGAGGAACTGCTGCTGATATCAGTCTGTCAGCAGCAGGTTTTCTCGGCGGCACACATCCCGGGCTCTGCTCTCATCAGGCCCTCGGAGCTGGTTACCGCCATCGGTCCAGCCACCGGCAAGTTGCCCACTGCCGAACAACTAAGCACCGTTCTTTCTCGCGCGGGGTTGCGGGAGGATTGCCACGTCATCGCCTATGACGACGAAGGCGGTGGCTGGGCAGGCAGATTGCTTTGGACCCTGGACGTCATCGGCCATCGCCATTACTCCTTTCTCAATGGAGGCCTGGTGGCCTGGATAAGATCCGGATTGCCAGTGGATGCCGGCATGACCGATTCCGTACCGACGGATTTTAAGGCCACTATCAATCGTGAACTGCTTACGGATATAGATGAAATCATCGATCAAATAGGAAATTCGAATTTCATCGTTTGGGATGCAAGATCTGCGGAAGAATTCGACGGCAGCAAAATTACCGCCCTGCGCAATGGTCATATACCGGGCGCCGTCAATCTCGATTGGCTGGCGCTGATGGACCGTGATAACGACCTGCGCCTGCGGCCCCTGGCAGAATTAGAGAGACAATTGCAGGCTCTGGGCATCGGCAAGGGGAAAAACATCGTTACCCATTGCCTGTCTCATCACAGATCGGGGTTATCTTACCTGGTGGGTAAGGCATTGGGGCTGAACATCAAAGCCTACGATGGCTCCTGGTCTGAATGGGGAAACAATCCAGACACACCCATCGAGACAGGTTGAAGAGCCCCCAGGCAGTGGTAAAAGAGTTTCTCATGTCAACCCTGTTGGTGTTACTTCAGTATATCGTGCCGCAACATCTCATTTCCTACCTGGCGGGCAAACTCGCCGACGGCAAGCTCTTCAAAAACCAGCTCATCCGGCTTTTCGTCAGGCGCTACAATGTGGACCTGTCCGAATCCAAGATCGAAGATATTCACCAGTTTAAAAATTTCAATGCCTTCTTCACCCGGGAACTCAAGCCTGGCGCCAGGCCTGCTGCGAGCGTTAGCGGCGCAATCCTGTGTCCGGCCGACGGTGCCATCAGCCAGTTGGGAGCCATTAGCAATAACAATCTGTTACAGGCAAAAGGCCGCTTCTTCTCGCTTGATGCGCTACTGGGGGGCGAATCAAAATTGGCTGCACAGTTTCAGGAGGGCTGTTTTGCCACCGTCTATCTCTCCCCCAGAGACTACCATCGGGTGCACATGCCACTCGGCGGGCGTCTGCTTAAGATGATCTACATCCCGGGGAGATTGTTTTCCGTAAACCAGGCGACTGCCGGCAGAATCCCCAATTTATTCGCCCGCAACGAGAGAGTCGTGTGTCTGTTTCAAACGGACGCAGGAGTCATGGCAGTTATCCTGGTTGGCGCAATGATAGTCTCCGGTATCGAAACCATATGGTCCGGCCAGGTTGGCACCACCGCAGGCAGCGGTGCAATCCGCAGCACCGGCTACAGCGAACACAGCCCGCCGATCGAAATAGCGAGGGGTAGCGAAATGGGCCGCTTCAAATTGGGTTCGACGGTAATCGTCCTCTTCACTCACGGCGCGATTACGCTGGAAACGGATTTGAAAGCGCAGACTCCTGTTAGAATGGGCCAATTGCTTGGTCGCCTAAACGGCGTTGACGCCAACGCTAAAAAACCAGTCTAAGGACCCTCGATGACACAAGATGAATTAAAACGCGCCGTCGCCGTCGCCGCATTTGAGTACGTCGAAACTTTACTGGAAGACGACACCATCATCGGTGTTGGCACCGGATCCACTGCCAACTTCTTCATTGCAGAGCTGGGAAAAATCAAACATAGAATTGCCGGCACCGTGGCCAGCTCCGACGAGTCTGCCAGGCGACTCAAGGAACTCGGCATTCCGGTTTATGACCTCAATAGCGCCGGCGCTATCGCCGTTTACGTCGATGGTGCGGACGAAACCAATAAGCACCTGCAGCTCATCAAGGGCGGGGGTGCGGCACTGACTCGAGAAAAAATTATTGCGGCGGTGGCGGAAGAGTTTGTCTGTATAGCCGATGAGTCGAAGATGGTAGGGGTACTTGGAAAATTCCCACTGCCCATAGAAGTCATTCCCATGGCCCGCAGTCATGTCGCCAGACAACTGGTGTTAATGGGAGGAGACCCGGTGTATCGGGAGGGGTGTATTACCGACAACGGTAATCACATTGTGGACATCTATAACCTGGAGATCCTCGACCCCAGGGACCTGGAGCAGCAGATCAATCAAATTACCGGGGTGGTTAGCAATGGGCTGTTCGCCGTCCGGGCTGCGGACAGGCTTATTCTGGGCACAGACTCGGGGGTCAAGACATACCTGCCCTGAAACTGTCTGGACTGAGTGACGTACTCACAGCCTGGCGCCCTGATTGAGACTGAAAATCCCTGATCAGGCCTGCACTTAACTTCCTGACTACTGCCGGCGTGGCCTGCGCTCAAAGCGGAGTGACGTTTTCCGCCTGTGGACCTTTCTGGCCGGCGGTGACTTCCATATTCACCTTTTGACCTTCATGCAGCGTTCTTCTTCCTGAACCGTTAATGGCGCTGAAGTGAACAAACACATCTTTGCCCCCTTCCTGTTCTATGAAGCCAAATCCCTTCTCGTCATTAAACCACTTAACGGTACCTTCTACTGTGTCTGGCATATTGCTCTCGTGCTCTAAAATAATTGCGTAGTTTCTGCCTGCTAAACAAGCACCCCCCTGGCACTCGAAACAGGCCGAATTTCCAGTCTACGCCCCTAAATACTGGTTGGAAACTGAATTTACCCCGAAATCTGATGAATCCGGGGCATTCATCTTATAGTTCCTGCAGGCTGTCTCACTCACCGCAGCAACCCCGGATTAATCATAGGCTCCCCAATGTCAGCCAATGCATTTGTCGATTGCGGTGAATACCCTGGATCTAAACTCTGGTGATTCGTTCACCAGATGATGTTTGGCATCGGCTACCAGATAAGATTTCGAATTTGGAAACTTTTTTTGCAAGTTCCGCAGATTAAAGCGCCAGTCAACGGTTCCATCTCCACTGCCCTGGACAATGCTAAGCGGGATATCTGATGCCGGCGCTTTGGCGAATCGACGCTGATAGTCGATCATCGCCGCCACCCATTCTCTGGGCAAACTCTGACTCTGCAGTGCATCGTCCCGCTCCAGAAATTTGAGAAATTCCACGTCGTGACTGTTGTTGGAAAACGAGCGCCGGGTCGAGTATGGCAACCACCTCGACACCGCATACAGTATTCTGCCCCAGGTCCAGTTGCTTGGTCGCAATAGCGGACACAGCAATACGTATCGTTGGATGTCGAAGCGACTGGCCAGATCGGTGTGCAGAAGAGAATCGATGATGACAGCGGCGCCCGTACTTTGACCTATAGTGATCCAGGGCCGCCTAAGTTCCTGTGCATCTGCCAGCGCCAGGCAATCCTCGAAGGCCTTACCATATTCCTGGAAAGAATTGATGTTGGCGACGGGGCCACTGGAAAGACCGTGGCCTGGCAGATCGAATATGACGACGTCGTAGCCTGCATCCAGAGCGTAGCTGATCAGGTGTCGGTAGAGTCCGGTGTGATCAAAATATCCATGGATTAGAAATGCTGTGCCCTTATTCTCGACCCGATTCTCTGCCGAATTAAGCCCGGGCTGAGTCAAAGAGTCACGGCAGAAGTAGTGGCAGACGAGCTTGAAGCCTCCGCTTTCGATGGTGCCGAGACGGTGGCCGACGGGTTGGCCCCGACGCCGTATATCGAGACCATAGTGATCTATGTAAGCGCCGAGCAATCCGCTGTCATCGTGGCACTCAGTTCCCCTGAAATCGCCGCCCCTGAAATCGCCGCCCCTGAAATCGATGGCAGGGAGGCTTTCTCGCAGTTGATCCGCATCTGCTTGGCTAAACATAGGTCGCGTAAATCATGGGTCCGTAAAAAGTAGGATTGTTTAGAAATGTTCGCCGGGAACTGGCCTAAAAACCCAGCCCGCTTACGATCCGACATCGGCGCGAAGCACCGCCGAATTTTAGGGAATACTTAATCAGAGGTTCCCTAGGCAGTATTTGCGTAACGCTCGGACATTTCTTCGAGATTGTAGATTTTGCCAAAGTTCGGTATTTGACCGGCGCAGCCGAATGCCTCCATTCGCTCCTTGACGATGGCTTTCATCGCCACCATCGTCGGAATTAGAAATTTTCTCGGGTCAAATTCAGACGGATTCTCGGCGAGAAATTTTCGCACCGCACCGGTGGATGCCAGGCGTAAATCTGTATCGATATTTATCTTGCGAACACCATGCTTGATGCCTTCCTGAATTTCTTTCAACGGCACCCCATAAGTCTCCGGAATCTCCCCACCAAACTCGTTGATTACGGCCAGCCATTCCTGCGGCACCGATGAGGAGCCATGCATGACCAGGTGCGTATCGGGAATCTTCTGATGGATTTCCTTGATGCGGTCGATCGCAAGCACGTCTCCCGTAGGCGGGCGACTGAATTTATAGGCGCCATGACTGGTGCCAATCGCTATCGCCAGGGCATCGACTCCGGTCGCATCCACAAAATCCGAGGCTTCCTGTGGATCGGTGAGTAACTGGGACATGGTCAACTTCCCTTCTGCACCGCTGCCGTCTTCCTCCGCAGCCATCCCCGTTTCCAGCGAACCCAGGCAGCCAATCTCGCCCTCTACGGACACACCACAGGCATGAGCGGCTTTAACCGTGGTCCGGGTGACCTCTACATTGTAGTCGAAATCAGCCGGTGTCTTACCATCCTCTCCTAATGAGCCATCCATCATTACCGAAGAAAATCCCAGCTGGATAGAGCGTTGACAGATCGCCGGCGTAAAACCATGGTCCTGGTGCATCACTATAGGTATATGGGGGAACTCTTCGAGCGCCCCCTGAATCAAATGCTTGAGGAAATTTGAGCCGGCGTATTTTCGGGCACCGGCCGATGCCTGCAAGATGACCGGACTGTTAGATTCGTCGGCGCCTTCCATAATTGCGCGAATCTGTTCCAGGTTATTTACATTGAATGCCGGCACGCCGTAGTCGTTTTCCGCGGCGTGGTCCAATAACTGTCTTAAACTAATTAGCGCCATGTCGACCCCTCGCTGTTTCTTGTTTGTTGTACATCGTGCGGAACCACTGCCTAATTTTTGCTGGCTCTGCGTTCCAGGATTTCCACCGCCGGTAGCACCGCTCCCTGCACGTACTGCAGGAATGCCCCACCACCGGTAGAGATATAGGAAATCGCATCCGTGACCGAAAACTTGTCGATAGCGGCAACGGTCTCGCCTCCACCCGCTATGGAGAAACCGGGATTGTCGGCAATCGCTTGCGCCAACACCCGGGTGCCCTGAGCGAACTGATCGTACTCAAATACTCCCAGCGGTCCGTTCCACAAAATCGTTTTCATAGTACCGACTATTTCGGCAAAATTCATTGCTGTCGCCGGACCGACATCCAGAATCATATCGTCGTCTTCCAGCTCCGCCACCAATTTGGTGCTGGCCTGCGCAGTGCTTGAAATCTCTTTCGCCACAATAACATCGGTGGGAAGGGGAATATTTGTGGTCTCGAGTAATGCTGCCGCCGCCTCTACCAGCTCCGGCTCAAAAAGCGAATTGCCCACATTGAAGCCCCTGGCCGCCAGGAATGTATTGGCAATGCCGCCACCGACAATGAGTCGATCCACTTTCGTCGCCAGATTTTTCAAAACGCCGAGCTTGCTGGAGACCTTGGCACCGCCGACGATGGCAAGCATAGGCCTCTCTGGCGCCTCTAAGGACCGATCGAGAGATTCCAGTTCGCGGGCCAACAAGGGGCCGGCGCAGGCTATGGGGGCAAACTTCGCCACCCCGCAGGTGCTGCTCTGGGCGCGATGCGCGGTCCCGAATGCGTCCATGACGAAGACATCACATAGCGCCGCATATTGCTTCGAGAGCCCCTCATCGTTGGCCTTTTCTCCCGCGTTTATGCGCACATTCTCCAATAGCTTGATGCCCTCAGCTTCGCCCGGCATGGGCGACAGGCCCAGATAATCCTGGACCAGATCTACCGGGGTCCGAAGTAATTCTGAAAGTCTTGCAGCGACGGGCTGTAATGAGTATTGCGCCTGTTCAGAAATCGGCGTGCCTTCCTCGGGCCTGCCGAGATGGGACATCAAGATCACTTCGGCACCCATCGACACCGCCATCTCTATCGTGGGCAATGCCGCGAGGATGCGAGTATCGTTGTCAATCTCACCATCGCTCAGCGCCACGTTAAAGTCTTCGCGAATCAGTACCCGCTTACCCGTGAGCTGAAGTTGCTGCATGCGCATAAATGTCATCGATAGTCTTTCCCGAT
Organism: Pseudomonadota bacterium; assembly: GCA_022566775.1. GTDB lineage: Bacteria > Pseudomonadota > Gammaproteobacteria > Pseudomonadales > Pseudohongiellaceae > UBA9145. The sequence goes on from JADFIJ010000027.1 coordinate 9,385, forward strand.
CCGGGCTTCGACCCGGGTTCAGATCCAGTAGTCAAAAGCGCCCGGCTCTTAGCCAGGGTCTCTCGAATGGAGATATTGCGCAACATCCAGCATACGGTTGGCATAGGCCCACTCGTTATCGAACCAGATCAGCAGCTTGACCAGCCTGGTGCCGGCAACCCGGGTCTGATTCAGATCAACGATGGCAGAGCGGGGATCATGATTGAAATCACAAGATGCCAGGGGTTCATCGGTATAGCCCAGGATATTTTCTGGCAAGTGTCCACTGGCTTCCCGGATTACGTCATTGACTGCCTCTGCCGCCGTCGCCTTTTTAACGGTCACCGTCAGGTCAATCGCCGAAACATTGACCGTAGGCACACGTATCGCCTGCGCAGCCAGTTTCCCGGACAACTCCGGCAGAATACGGGCGATGCCTTTCGCCAGTTCCGTATCCACCGGAATGATGGACTGCATGGCGCTGCGAGTCTTTCTCAGGTCATTGTGATGATAGCTGTCGATTACCGGTTGGTCATTCATCGCCGAGTGCAGGGTGGTAATGACACCTGCTTCAATCTGCAAGGCTTCATCGAGGGTTTTTAGCACGGGAACGACGCAGTTAGTGGTGCATGATGCGTTGGAGATGATTTCTGCTGCCTCCGGCAAGCGTGTGTGATTGATGCCGTACACCAGGGTTGCATCGACGTCACCGGCAGCCGGTTGTGAGAAAAGCACCTTGGCGGCACCGTTATCCAGGTGCTGTTGAGCCCCGGCCCGATCTGTAAACGCACCACTACATTCCATCACCAGATCGATGTTCAAATCTGCCCACGGTATCTGCGCCAGGTCGTCGGTGTTGGAAACGAGGATGTGATCGCCGTTGATCACCAGAGCATCATCGGTTTCTACCACCGATCCCGCAAAGCGCCCGTGGGTGCTGTCATAACGGGTCAGATGGGCGAGGGTCTTGATGTCTGCAATGTCGTTGATCGCGACGATGCTCAAATCGGGATACTTGCTAGACTCATAGAAGGCGCGCAACACGCAGCGCCCGATGCGGCCGTAACCATTAATTGCTATACGATAAGGCATGAACGTCTACCGAGTTGAGAACTTGTAACACGAGCTAGGGAGCCTCTGATTAAGTATTCAATGTCTCTGCGTGACCTGAAACGAGCTTCTGCTAGGCGCAATCCACCGCTAAAGCTTCCGCTCTCGGCTCACGCCCCTCACCTACATCCATGTAGGCGATGGCCTTAGTCCTTAGCAAGGGTTGCAACGACGCAGAAGCTCGTTTCAGGCCGCGCCCGCAGGGGCCTTCAGAGCAGCCATACCTCGGCGTTGGCTCCCTTTGTAAGGTAGCAAACATTACTGCAGGAAGCCGCCTTGATCTACGACTGCTCTGCAGGCCAGAGACATTGAATAATTGATCAGAGGCTCCCTAGTTTAACTGGACCCCTGCTTAGATTTACCGGTCTTGTTGCTGGCCGATTTGGAATCCTGTTGGCTGGAGGACTTGCTTTCTGACTTTGATTTTCCGGTTTCTGCCGCCGCTTTATCGCCACCACCGGATTTCTTGCTGGTATCGCCATCACTGCTGCCGCCATCGCTGGCTGCCGCTGCCTTGCCCGAATCGGATTCAGCCAGTTGCCTCTTGTCGCCGGTCTTGAAATCGGTTTCATACCAGCCCTTGCCCTTGAGGCGGAAACTGGCTGCCGACACCAATTTCTTCAGTCCTGGCCGGTCGCACGCCGGACAATCCTTCAGGGGATCGTCGCTCATCTTCTGCAGCGACTCCAGCTTGTGCTCACAGAGCGTACATTGGTATTCGTATATTGGCATTTGCTTCCCTATTCAACTGATTCGTTGCCTACATGGGGCGGTCCCCGCAAGCCGATTCCACCGGCCCGGCCGATAAAAACCGGCGATTATACCTTAAGGAGCCTCTGATTAATTGCTTTTTACCGCGCACACTTTCCTGGCTATTCAATTTTCCTGCTGGCTTCGATGGGATCGACGACGTCTCTTTTTACCGGAGATAACAGTTTAACGAGCACAAATTTTTGCAGGACTTTTTGATATCCATGAGTTGGACATTGCCGAGTTTTCCACTCACTCAAATTCGAAATATGCAAGCAAAACCCGTCAGAAATTTCATCATTTTTACTTATTTAAATTAATCTGTTCAATTTGTAGGAATTGCTTGCGAGCTCAAGATGAATGATTTATAAATACAGCGCCTGAGACGTTCGCTACCGTAAAACTAGGGTAAAAAACCCTTATTGATGAATCCTCCACCGGATCAAACTTAACCCACTAGAGAAAAAAGAGACTGGGCATGGCCGTAAAAAAATTAACAAAAAAAGTTGCCGCAAAAAGAAAAAATCCAGCGATTCAAAAAAAATACACCAAGACCGAAATTCTAAACGCGATAGCGGAAGCCACTTCCGTTAGCAAGATAGAAGTGTCTGCGGTTCTCGATGAGTTGAGTAATTTGATCGAAAGGCACATCAAGAAGCGGGCGGTGGGCGAATTCACCCTGCCGGGTTTGCTGAAGGTGAAATCTGTGGCACGCCCCGCTCGACCCGCGCGCAAGAACGTACCTAACCCGTTCAAGCCCGGCGAGTTAATGGATATTCCGCGCAAGCCTGCCACCACCCGCGTCAAGGTGTTGCCCCTGAAGAAACTGAAGGAATTTGCGCTATAGTTAGCACCCCTTGTTGAGATGCCGGCACTTGACAGACTCTGCCCAGGATCGAAACCCATTAACTAATATGGCCAGGTTCAGTTTGTGAGGATTTCCCTCACGCAATAAAGCACAATGAAAGGCAGCCAATGGCTGCCTTTCTTCTATGAGACTGGCTTTTATCTAACAAACTTTTATCAAACAACCTTTTATCGAACAACCTTTTATCGAACAACCTTTTTACCTAAAAATCATGCGAGCCAGTAAATACCTAATAGCCACCCTCAAAGAAACCCCGGCCGATGCGGAAATAATCAGCCATCAGCTGATGTTGCGTGCCGGCATGATCCGCAAGTTGGCCAGTGGCCTTTACACCTGGCTACCCCTGGGGCTGCGGGTACTTCACAAAGTCAGCCAGATCGTGCGTGAGGAAATGGACTCCTCTGGGGCCATGGAGATATCCATGCCGGTGGTGCAACCCGCGCAGCTGTGGGAACAATCCGGACGCTGGCAGACCATGGGGCCTGAATTACTACGCTTCAAGGACAGGCACGAGCGGGATTTCTGCCTCGGTCCAACCCATGAAGAGGTGATTACGGATCTGATTCGTAACGAATACAGCAGCTACCGGCAATTGCCCGCCAATTTCTACCAGATTCAGACCAAGTTCCGGGATGAAAGAAGGCCGCGTTTCGGCGTGATGCGGGCACGGGAATTCATCATGAAAGACGCCTATTCGTTTCACGTCGACGATGCCTCATTAAACGAAACCTATGAGCTCATGCACCGGACCTACAGCAGCATCTTTACGCGCCTGGGGCTGAACTTTCGCGCCGTGATCGCCGATTCGGGCAGCATCGGCGGCAGCACCTCCCATGAGTTTCATGTGCTGGCGGATTCCGGAGAGGATGAAATAGTTTTTAGTAGCGAAGGTGACTACGCCGCCAACATCGAAATGGCAGAGGGCTTATTGCCACCCACAACTGCTGCAGGAACGGCGGCACCGGCACCGCTCACAATGGAAATCATCGACACCGGCGGCGCCCATTCCATCGAAGAGGTGGCCAGGCAGATGCAAGTTGAAGCCAGGGACATGATCAAGACTTTGATCGTGCACGGCGCCGATGAAGATGGCAACCGCAGCGACGAACTCATCGCGCTGCTGTTACGCGGTGACCAGGAATTAAACGAAACCAAGGCGCAAAAAATCCCCGGCGTCGCCAGCCCCCTGGAATTTGCCAGCGATGAGCTGATCGAACAAACCATAGCTTGCCTGCCAGGCAACCTGGGACCGGTGGCACTGAAGATAAAAACCATCGCCGATCCCAGTGCCCGCGACATGCGCAATTTTGTCTGTGGCGCAAATCAAGCGGGCAAACACCTGCGCAATGCCAACTGGGATGAGCGCATAAGATTCGATGAGGTCGCGGATATAAGAACAGTTCAGGAAGGCGATCTTAGCCCCGATGGCAGCGGCACCCTGGCCATCAAACGTGGTATCGAAGTGGGCCATATATTCCAGCTCGGCAGGAAATATAGCGAGGCCTTCAAGGCCACGGTGCTCGACGATAATGGTAGAGCGGTAACCATGACCATGGGTTGTTATGGCATCGGCATAACCCGGATCGTGGCTGCCTGCATCGAACAGAGTCACGACGCCCAGGGTATTATCTGGCCAGACAATTTGGCACCGTTCCACTTGGTGATCGTGGAGATCGATGCCCACAAATCCCCTCAGGTAAGCGAAGTCTCAGAAGCCCTCTACGAGGCCATGGAGCAGGCCGGCATCGAAGTCCTGCTCGATGACCGCGATCGTAAAACCAGCCCGGGGGTTAAATTTGCCGATTCCGAGTTGATAGGAATCCCCCATCGCATCGTGGTATCTCCGCGCCTGCTGGCGGACGGCGTGCTCGAATACAAGGCCCGCAAACAGCCGGAAAAACAGCTTATAGACAAGACAGCCATGGCCGATTTTCTCATCGAGACGATCGACTCTGGCGATCGGTAACGACTCCCTAGTCCATCCCTAGTCCACTATGCGAAAGCCTGTTGGTACCGGGCAATCTGTCGGTGCCAGTGACACCGCCTCAACTTCCGCCATGGTTGGGCCCGCCTGCAACCACGCCAGCATCTGCCTGATCGGGTCTTCGCCGCCACAAATCAGCAGCTCGACAGAACCATCGTCGACGTTTCGCACCCAGCCATCGAGGCCTAATTGCTGGGCCTGGCGCCGGGTCTCCGCCCGAAAGAATACGCCCTGTACCCTGCCCTCGACAAAGCCCCGGTAACAGATTTTCGAATTCCTCATGCTCTGGTACCGTAGTCGGGGCCCTCAGTATCCAAGTCAGTCATATGCCGTATAATACCCGAAACCTCTTTGCTGCAAGTTCTCCATGGCTATTAACTTTGCGCCCCTGCAAACCATAAACAAATTTCGCACCGGACTCAGGAATTTCCTCTGGCAGCAAGATATCGCCAGCCTGCCCTTCGCCAAACGTTTCCTCATCAGAAGCTGCCAGATTCTGATCGCCGTGATTCGGGATCTGGTACAGGGGCAACTCTCGCTGCGCGCCATGAGCCTGGTGTTCACGACCCTGATTGGCTTGTTTCCATTGCTCGCCCTCTCCTTCGCCATACTCAAGAGCCTCGGTGTGCACAACGCCCTGGAGCCGACCCTGCTCACGCTACTGGAGCCACTGGGCGATCGCAGCATCGAAGTCACCGGCCAGATTCTCGGCTACGTCGATGACATCCAGGTACAGTTGATTGGCGTCACCAGTGTCGGCCTATTGCTCTATATCGTGCTCGACATGATGCGCAAGATCGAGTCTTCGTTTAATTACATCTGGGCAGTGAAGCAGGGCCGCTCCTGGTCCAGTCGCGTCAGCGAATATCTGCTGGCGGTGATCGTCAGCCCCATACTGCTTTTCCTGTCCATCAGCATCACCTCTTCGGTCAACACCAATTTCTTCGAGCGTTTCCTGGAAAACCTGATCTTCGGCGGCCTGCTCATCGAGGCGATGGCACTGATAATGCCCATTCTATTCATGTCGCTGGCCTTCGCCTTTGCCTACAGCTTCTTACCAAACACCCGGGTGCGATTCGGTTCCGCCTTACTCGGTGGCTTCATAACAACCATCATCTGGAAACTGATGGGTTCGGTATTTCAGGGCGTCTTCGTGGCCTCCGCCCGGGAATCGATTTACCTGGCGTTCGCCACCGCCATAGCGGTGATGTTCTTCGCCTACATCGGCTGGCTGGTGGCCCTGATCGGCAGCAGCATCGCCTTCTATCACCAGAACCCCGCCAAGGCCCGGACCGGGCGGGAGCCGACGGCACAGAGCATCGCCCAGCAGGAACAGCTCAGCCTCACCCTGGCCAGCATTATCATTCGACGATTCCATGAGAGTAAGGCTGCGCTGACAGAAACCCAACTGGCTTTCGCCATCAGTAGCAACCCCATCGTCATCGAAGACTCACTGCTGGCGCTGGAACAAATTGGCTTGATCGGCAAAACCGCAGACGACCCGGTGCGCTATCAACCCGCCCGCTCTATCATCGACTGCGCTCTAGTAGATATCTGGCGTGAATTGCGGCTGCGCAACTCATACTACACAGGCTCGCATACCGAATCAGATGAGGCGCAGTCCATCAGCAACTTTCAAAGCCAGGTCGACGCGGTCATCGAGAAGGAGCTGGGCGAGCAGAAATTTATCGATGTCAGTAATTAGCAGCTTGTGGAAGGGCTGTGACGTTGGAGAAAAACAGATGACGAAACTAAAGATTTATTACAACCCCGATTGCTCAAAGTGCAGGGCGACCCTGGCCCTGTTGGAAGAAAACGGGGTGGACCCTGAAATCATCTATTACCTGGAGACACCGCCGGATATTGAGGAACTAAAGACCTTGTTGAAACAGCTTGGCCTGGGCATTCGGGAGATTCTGAGAAAGAGCGCGCCGGAATACGAGACGCTGGGACTGGACGATGACTCCCTCAGCGATGAAATATTATTTGAATTCCTGTGCACACATCCGCAGCTTATGCAGCGACCCATCGTGGTGCGCGGCGAGCGGGCAATTCTGTGCCGACCGCCGGAAAACGTGCTGGCACTGATTGGAGAGCATTGACGTGGCATTACCCTATATCCTGGTGCTGTACTACTCTCGCAGTGGCGCCACAGAAAAAATGGCGAAGCTGATCGGTCGCGGCGTCGAACAGTCAGAAACACTCGAGGCCAGAATACGAACGGTACCCACCGTCTCCCCGGACACCCGCGCCAGCATCGCAGAGATTCCGGATAGTGGTGCCGTCTACTGCAGCGAGGAAGACCTGAGAAATTGCGCAGGCCTGATCCTCGGTAGCCCCACTCGTTTTGGCAACATGGCCGCACACCTGAAATATTTCATCGACGGCACCGCCGGCATCTGGATCTCCGGCGCGCTGATCGACAAACCGTTTGCGGCATTCACTTCCACGTCTTCATTACACGGTGGCCAGGAAACCACCCTGATTACCATGGCCATACCGCTGCTGCATCAGGGCATGATCTATTGCGGCATCCCCTATTCCGAGGCTGCCCTCAACGCCACCAGCGGTGGTGGCACCCCCTATGGCGCCAGCCATCACGCCGGACCCAACGGGGATAATCCCATCAGTGAGCACGAGAGTGAACTCTGCGTTGCCCTCGGCAAACGCCTGGCGCGCATAGCCAGCAAACTTGCGCAGTAAGCACAGCATGGCGAGCCCAGCACCCGCATTACCGGCAAACTTAAGGCGCACCAGGCGGCTAGCCCTGTCTGCGTATTTCGGTCTGTTGCTGTATTTTTTCGCCAACACCGTCATCGTCTCCCCAGGGTTTACCCTGGCGACCCCGGTGATCTGGCTGATACAAACCCTGCCCCTGTTAATCTTCCTCAAGGGACTGCTGCAAAACAATCTAAGAACCTACGCCTGGATGTGTTTCGTGGTGCTGCTGTATTTTACCCACGGCGTCTTGCTGGCCTTCGATCCTCCGCGGCGTTGGCTGGGAGTGACCGAGGTATTGCTATGCGTAATCATGTTTGTGGCGATGATTTTGTATATCAGACAATATCGGGAACACTTCAAGCTCGGCTTGTTTTCGTGAAACCCACGGCGTCGATTTCTTGCGCCGGTTTTGTCGTTCCAGAGGACCGCCTGCCCTGTGTTTTGCCGGCTACAGTCCCAGCGTGGATTTAACGAAGGGGATGGTTAGCTTGCGTTGTTCCTTGATCGAGCTTTCATCCAGCCGATCCAGGATTTGCATGAGGGCCGCGAGGCTACGCTCCGCCCTGGCGATGATGTAATCGGCGACGGCGTCGCGCAGTTCCATACCCCGATATCCCGCCCGCAGCTGCAGCGCCATGCGTTTGTCGCTGTCATTCAACTCGGCAAGCCGAAACGTCAACCCCGATTGCAGGCGCGAAGCCAGGTCCGGTAGTTTTATCTGCAATTCCTGGGGCGCACAATGGCTGGAGATAATGAGTTGGGTGGTGCCGGCCTGAATCTCATTGAAGGCGTTAAACAGTGCCGCTTCCCAAGCTTCATTCCCTGCCAGGCAGCCAAGATCATCCAGGCACACCAAAGACAGGGTGTTAGCCCCCTGCAAAATAAGCGGCGCGAAATTCGCCAGCTCCTGTAGAGGTACATAGAGAGAGCGGTGACCGGCCGTCGTAAATCTATGACACATCGCCTGCAGCAGGTGGGTGCGACCGGAAGATGGGGCGCCCCACAGATAAATAAATTGCTCGACAACGCGGCTATCGGCGGCGGCACGGAGATAGTCTACGAGCTGTTGATTGGCAGGCGCTATCAAAAAGTTTTCAAAGGTCGCGTCGTCGTCGAGACTGACCCCGAGTAACAGCTGTCCGGGTCTGGATTCGAGGCAGGCGTTGGGTTTAGTTGCCGACATTAACTAGCGTGTCCACCGATAGTGCAGAAATGCCTGCTCGACGTCTAATGAACTCTCGATGGGCAATAGATCCCGATCCAGCGCAATCAATTCGAATAATTGCTGCGCATCGCCAAGCAAGCCCAGGTCGAGCTCCAGTCTTTCACCATCCAGGCCTGTCATGGTAACGCGTTCCACCAGACCCAAATTACCCACGTAGCCCAGCAAGGCCGAATAGGCAGTGAGGTTTTTGATTCCCTCTACGCGCAGGCGCACAATTTGCCGATTGGAGAACTCGGGAACGATGGCAAAAAATCTGGCCAGTTCGATGGTGATCCGATCCAATGGCACATGCAGGTATGATTGCAGATCGGTGTCGAATACATCGAAGGTTTCCGCTTGTTGCTGAAATATAAACTGCCACAATCCCACCAGCTCGTTACTGGCGGTCACATGCAGACGACCCGAGAGCACACTGTCCGCTCCGTAACGCGCACTGGCCTTGCCGATTACCTCCTCGTCCAGCGCCCAGAGGATATCCGCCGACAGATTCTGTCGGTCCTCAAAATCCAGCACCGGAAAAATTATGGGCAACCCCCGCACCAGGGCAAAATCCTGCAGGATCTGAATGATCTCTGGATTACCCTCGGGGGTAAGCAAGCTACGTTCGCCGTCTTCGTTCTGTAGCACCATCCAGATCAGCACGCTGGGGCGATTGCTGTCCCACACCGGAATATTCGCGCCGGCCAATAACTCATCGATTAATTTTGCCGAAAAATCCACATCGATATAGCGTTGCTCGATGGTGTCGGGCAGGCTCGTTGAGAAGTTGGCAGCTCCTGGATCTGGCTCGGCACCCGTCGCCGCGGTAGCGTTTGCATCTACTGCAACGGAGACACTGTCGTAACGCATGGCTTCCACATAGTCCTGGGCATTATCCAGCGCTCGCACGACGGCAGGATGCTGCAGGGCATCGCGGTCGCCTGTCACCTTCACGATCACCGCCGCCAGTGCCTCGTGGAAGGCGCGCGTCTTCTCTGCATTGCTTTCGTTGCTTATCTGTACCTGCTGGCTGTATAAGCCCGTGACTTGTAAGGCCACGCTGAATTGCAGACCGAAGACGGCCGGCAGCACCAGCACCGCGAACAAGCTGGGTCCTGGAATAGATAGGTACGACAGCCAATTTTTGAAATTAATCCCAATCATTGGCAGTGATAATACTGTAATTTTCGATGTATGACCTAGCAGCCGCTTCTTGCTACTATTGGCGCCCTGATTTTTATGTTGTTTGGACTCGTTGGCCAGTGTCAGGCAGACCTGCCTGCTGCGCGATCTTGCTGCCAAACAACGGCAAAAGTGCACCGCAGTCAAGGCCGCCAGTAATGACGTTGGACAAGGATTTAAACCCAGGTCTCTCCCGAGAAAGAAAATCTCTGAGCTATCGCGACGCCGGTGTGGATATCGATGCCGGCAACGCCCTGGTCGAAAAAATAAAATCCGTTAGCGCGAAGACGCAGCGGCCGGAGGTCCTGTCGAAGTTGGGCGGCTTCGGCGCCCTCTGCGAGATCCCGGAAAAATATCGACATCCGGTGTTGGTGTCTGCCACCGATGGCGTCGGTACCAAGCTCGCCCTGGCCATGAGCCTGAACCGGCACGACACTATCGGCATCGATCTGGTGGCGATGTGCGTCAACGATCTCATCGTCTGCGGTGCCGAACCATTGTTCTTCCTGGACTACTACGCCACCGGCACGCTCAATGTGGAGACCGCGAGCCGAGTCGTCGCCGGCATTGGCGCCGGCTGTGAACAAGCGGGCTGTGCCCTGATCGGCGGTGAGACCGCGGAGATGCCTGGCATGTATGCAGGCGAAGATTATGATCTGGCCGGTTTCGCCGTGGGGGTAGTGGAAAAAGAAGATATTATCGACCCCCAGCGGGTCGAGAAAGGAGACTGCTTGATCGGGCTGGCATCATCCGGCCCCCACTCCAATGGCTACTCCCTGATCCGAAAAATCATCGAGGTGAGCAATGCCGACCTGAACCAGTCCTTCGACGACAGCACCCTGGGCGCTACCTTGCTGACACCGACGATTATCTACGTAAAAGCCATGCGCGATCTCGCCGGCGTCGCCGACATCAAGGCGATTGCCCACATCACCGGCGGTGGTTTCACCGAAAATATACCCAGGGTATTACCCGAAAGTACCCAGGCCGTCATCGATCTCGGTGCCTGGAACCGACCCCGAATCTTCGACTGGATACAGCAACACGGCAATGTCAGCGATGCCGAAATGCACCGGACATTTAACTGCGGCATCGGCCTGGTGATTTGTGTCCAGGCGGATCAGGTGCAGGCGGCGCTGGATTGTCTCAATGGTGGCACCCCAGACTCTGGCAAAGACACAGCCTTCCTGATTGGAACCGTGGCGGCACGGGAGGCAGATGAGCCGGCCGTGGTTCTCAAATAATTACAGGCTCCCTGGCACCAGCCCTGGCAACTCACAAAGCGAATTTTTAGATGGAAAACACACATTGCCAAATCGTCGTGCTCATCTCCGGCAATGGCAGCAATCTACAGGCACTTATAGATGCCAGCAGCGCGTCCAAATTCAAGGTAGTCGCCGTGGTTTCCAATAATCCCGACGCATTTGGATTGCAGCGCGCCACCGCGGCGGACATTCCCACACGGGTAGTGGATCATGGCGACTATGCATCGAGGCAGGATTATGATCGGAAACTCATCGAAGTAATCGGCGAGTTTGATCCCGAGCTCATCGTGCTGGCCGGCTTCATGCGCATCTTAAGCCCGGTGTTTGTGCAACATTACCAGGGCAGAATACTCAATATTCATCCCTCCCTGCTGCCCGCCTATACCGGCGTCAACACCCACCAGAGAGTGCTGGACGCCGGGGAGAAAGAACACGGCGTCTCGGTTCATTTTGTCACCGAGGAGCTTGATGGCGGACCGGTTATCGCCCAGGAGAAAATAGATATCCTCGCCACCGACACGGCGGCGCAACTGGCCACGCGGGTGGCGGCGAAAGAGCATATTATCTATCCCAAGGTGGTGTCCTGGTTCGCGACAGGCAGATTACACATGGAGGCCGACGGCGCCTACCTGGACCATGAAAAACTGCCCGGGGGCGGCGTGGAAGTTTATCCGGCAGCGTCGATGGACTCGATTCGATTACCCTGATTATTGTCGATTGAAATCGACGGCGCCGGTTATGAAGTGAAAAGACGAACGGCCTAGCCGGAAACGGCCTGGTCCGGTTCTTCCTGTTCCTTGCCTGCCTTCTGTTCGGCAGCGCTATCTACCTCTAATCGCTTTTTCTGCAGCGCGTACTTCTTGATTCTCTCTACCAGCGTCGTCCTTCGCATCTGCAGGCGCCCGGCGGCGCGAGCCACCACACCTCCACTGTCATCCAGCGCTTGGGCGATCATGTTCTTCTCCAGATTGGCAAGATATTCCTTGAGATCGATACCATTCAGAGGCAGCAGGGAGTGGCTTACCTCTTCCCCCCTGGCAGCGCTGGCATGCGCATCCGTGGCCGGCGCGGCGGCGGCCAGGCTGGATTCATCGCGGCCGGTTTCGTCGTCATCGGCGGCGGTTAAATTGGCCGGTAGATCGTTGGCCCCAACGATGCCATGGGGGTGTAAGATCGCCATGCGCTCCACCAGGTTCGCCAGTTCCCTGACGTTACCGGGCCAGCTGTATTGTTGCAGCACGGCGATGGCGGCGGAATTAAATCGTACCGATCCCCGCTTCCCCGTCTCCATGATAGTGATGAGTTCGTTTAGCAACAGCGGCACGTCTTCCGCCCGCTCCCGCAGTGGCGGCATCTCTATGGGGAAGACATTGATGCGGTAATACAGATCCTGTCTGAACTCGCCCAGCTCGATCAATCGCTCCAGGTCTTGGTGGGTCGCGGCCAGGATGCGCACGTCCGTCTCCAGGGTTTTTACGCCACCGACGCGCTCGAAACTGCGCTCCTGTATCACCCGCAGTATCTTTACCTGCATGTTTAAAGGCATGTCACCGATTTCATCCAGGAACAGGGTGCCTCCGTCTGCCAATTCGAAGCGTCCTGCCCGGGAGGAGATCGCGCCGGTGAACGCGCCTTTCTCGTGCCCGAACAATTCACTCTCCAGCAATTCCCGGGCGATGGCGCCACAGTTGATGGGTACGAAGGGCTTGTCGGCCCTGGAAGAATTAAGGTGCAGATTTCTCGCCACCACTTCCTTGCCGGTACCGGACTCGCCGGTGATTAACACGCTGACTTCGGTGTTCGCCACCTGCCCCATCATGGTTCGAATCTTCTGTATTGCCGCGCTGGTGCCCACCAGGCTGCGAAACATATTGTAATCACGCACGCCACCAAAATTCCTGAGCCGATTAAAATTCTCATGAAAAACCGCCGCCTGGTGCAGGGCATCCAGTAACGGTTGGTAGCTGAGGGTCTTGGGCAGGGTTGCGGTGATGCGATTACGGATCTCGGAATCCAGATCTTTGGGTAAGTCATGCTCGCCGAGTAAGACGAAGGGGGTGCCCACCTCCCATCGGTGAATATCGGTGAGCAAGGTGCCGATGGCCTGCTTCTCGCAGACGCCGATAAGCACGACGGAGACAGCAGATGGCTTGTCAACGGCCGCGGAAATCACTGTGTGCCAATCACTGGAATTTGCCGAGACCATGGTTTCACCCAGGAATGCAAGCACCGTCTCCAGGTCGTAACGGGATTGCCCATCGTCATCGATTAACAGTATGGTGGTTTCTTCATTCATCTAGCGGCGAATCCTGGCCTCGATACGTAACAGGATATGAGGGGCCATCGGGGCCGCCGAGCAAGAAAATTCCACTGCCACATCTGCCTGATGAATGATTTTGAATAGTCCGGTACAAGGGTGCATACAGCTAGGGCACCTCTGTATGATGTCATACCGAGATGCCCTAGGCATTGTAGTCTGTTTTAAGTCACTTTAAGACAAATTTCCGCAGAGATTTTGCGCCGTCCCCAAGCCTGCGACACTACGCCAGAATCGTCCTTACAGCCGGCCCCAAGGCAGAAGATTTCGTGCTAGAATTTCGCTCTTTTCTGACGCAGGATCGACCGCTGTGAACTGGGATCTACCCTCCCCCTATACCTATGACATCGAAGTTCAAGCCAGCGATATCGACGGCATGGGCCACGCCAACAACGCCTGTTATGTGCTGTGGTGCGAAGCCTGCGCCTGGAAACATTCTGAAGAGCTGGGGCTGAGTGTCAGCGACTACCAGGCACTGGATCGTGGCGTCGCCATTCACAAGGCCTTCTACGAATATTTTCTGCCGAGTTTTGAAGGAGAGCGCTTGATCGCCGGAACCTGGTTGACGGCCTGCGACAACAAACTACGACTGGAGCGCCGTTTCCAGGTTCTCAACTCCCAAACTGGTGACACGGTATTGCGCGGCCACTGGCAGTTAATCTGCGTGGCCTTATCCACCGGTAAGGCCTGTCGTCTTCCCCAGGAATTTATCCAACTCTATGGCGGCGCCGTGATCGACAATTAGCCTGGGAAGATATGTTGGCTGCTTGCCATGGCATCGAAACGCCGATGTTCATCCAAACCAAGTTTTTTCGGTGTTTCTGCCGATTGCTCACTCGAAGTATTCACTTACGCGGCACTGCCCGTTGCTCTTGAGATCAAACCGCGAAGCTGGTCCTATCGCCGGCCTGTGGCGGCACCAGACCGCCGGCAAAGTTTCGGAGTTGGCGCAATTTTTCGGCACCCGAACAAGCTCCGTATAAAACATTTTATCCCGTAATATCAATCAGTTGAAGAGACATTGATGACGGCTATCAGCAGCAATATTGGCGCTGCCCCATAGCCCTCATCCGTCACCACCTGGATTTAAAGTTATCTTCCCAGCAGTCGTTATATTTGAAACCCGCTACCTATTCGTCCGCTGTTGCATGCCTCTTTTCTCAAGCTGGCGGCAGCAGCAGAGGCCGATTATCCGATGCGGCGACGGACAGGAATTGAATAGCGCGACCCAGGCGTCGGAGTTTTACCACCGGACTCCTGCGGACCGTTGACCATGGAAAATCCGGGCGCACACCGGCAATTAACGGACACGAAATACACAGCAGTGATTAAAACAGGACCCCATACAACTCGTTCGATGCCTAAAAGCCAGCAACCGAGTGTCGTCACCCGACTTTCGACGAGACCTGGAAATCGAGCACGGGTGACGAATTCCGACGCCGTCGCGCTGAGCTCTCCGGCGCTCGATCTACAGATGCTGAAGACCGCGATCGAACAGCTCCCCGAGATTAATGCCGCCAGAGTCGTCGAGCTGCATCACCGAATCATCGCCAGCGAATACAAGGTCGACGCCAAGCAGTTAGCCAAAAAAATGCTCGCCCTGGAAAAATCTCTCGATATGCCCTGATCGTTTTCCGGTCAATTGACACTATATGCATCGCCGGTCCGCGTAGCCGAGTCGCCTGGTCCCTTTGCGCACGGCCATATCTCCTTCGTTTTAGCCAGCGCTGCGG
>JADFIJ010000198.1 GCA_022566775.1 Pseudomonadota bacterium
CAAGCCTTCGCACAAACTGCAAAGTGTCGAAAGTGGTGATCGCCCTTATACACTCCCTGTATTCAGCTTATCGAGCTAGAAGTGTAGACAGACGCAGGCAAAGTCGCTAGAAAAGGGACAACTAGCTTCTCTTGAGAGAAAGCCGAAACCGAGAACAGACCTCGTTTTTGACCTTTTGTAGTGAAATAAGGACAGATTCCCGAAAATAAATCTGCCCCTATTTTCCTACTTTATTTACTTACTTCTGACCCTATTTATTTGATAATAATTACCTGGCAGAACCACCCCTGACTTTACTGGAGCCCACCATGAGAAAAATAGCACTAATACTCCTTACCTGCGTAAATTTACTGATTGCGCAAATGGCCAGCGCCGACGACATTCCCTGGGCGACGAGCCCCGAAGCAGTAGGGATGTCTTCTAGCAGACTGGAACAGATTAACATCGTCATACAGCGGCACATCGATGCGGGCGATATTCAAGGTGCCGTGACTGCAGTCGCTCGTCGAGGCAAGCTGGTGCATTTCCAGGCCCATGGTTTGATGGACATAGAAAATCAGCGGCCAATGCAGGAAGACTCAATCTTTATCATGATGAGTTCCAGTAAGCCGATATTGGGCGTCGCTGCCATGATGATGATTGAGGAAGGCTTAATCCGACCGGAAGATCTTGTGTCCAAGTACCTGCCAGAATTCGCCGATATGCAAGTGGCTGTACTGAAGGAGCCGGTTGATGAAAACATCAGCCCCAGGCGTATCGACCGAGATAATGTTCCAGCACACCGTTTAGTCCCTGCGCGTCGGGAAATTACTATTCACGATTTACTGACTCATACTTCCGGACTCGCTTCCGGGGGACTGGGCTCGATGTTAGCAACGCGGGCACCTTTCCCCCTGCCAGCGGGGAGAACATTAGAATCCGAAATGGCTCGCTATACTACCGGGGCACTCGATTTTCAGCCTGGTGATCGTTGGGCCTATAGCGGTTTAGTCGGCTTGGATGTCGTGGCTCGCATCATCGAAATCGTCTCCGGGCAACCTTATGATGAATTCATTGAGGAACGCATCTTCGAACCTTTGGACATGAATAATACCTGGTTCAATGTGCCACCTGAATACAGCGATCGTCGTGTCGTTATTAAAGATCGCGACATGTCCCCGTTTTTTGACCGACCCACCAATTACTTCTCCGCGTCTGCCGGGCTTAACAGCACTGCTGGGGACTATCTCAAGTTTGAGCAGATGCTGGTGAATGGTGGGGAACTCTTCGGTAACCGGATTCTTAGTCCGCGCAGCATTAGAATAATGGGGAGCGATCAAACTGGTGGTCTCTATGAGGGTATTGGTCGAGTTCAGGATGGCCTGGGTTTTGGCTATTCGGTGTATGTTACCGTAGATCCCATTGCTGCTGGAGCACGGCGCAGCGCGGGCGCTTTCGGTTGGATGGGCGCCTTCGGCACCCGTACCTGGACCGATCCAGAGGAAGAGCTGACCGGAGTGCTATTTCTGCAGCAGCCCCATGGACCCACTCAATATGATTTCGAAAACGCGATTCAACAGGCGATTATTGAATAGAGGGATCAGAGGGATTAATTTTTAATCCCTCCGGCAAAATAGGCCTGGCTTAGTCTCTCAACCTGAACACGTGCAGCGCGTTGCCAGTGCGCGGGTGATGAATCTCCGGCGCGAGCGAGGCCGGGCCCATCCGCGGGCTACCGCCCCCGAGCCCAGTCGACACCACGATATACTGCGTGCCGTCCACCTGAAACGAGACTGGAAAGCCCTGCACCGACGTGCCGAGCCTGGTTTGCCACAGCAGCTCACCGGTCTTCACGTCGACCGCTCGAAAGCGGCGGTCGAGATCGCCCACGAAGGCGAGCCCACCCGCCGTCGAGAGTACACCGGTCAGGAACGGCGCCCGTTGCTCGAGGCTCCAGACCTCCTGCATCGTCTCGACGTCGTATGCTGCGAGCTTGCCGAGATTGCCGTTGGATCCTGGCATCTCGAGAAACGGTCGCGACCGCAACCCGACGCCACCCGAACCCTCTACCAGTGCCACCTCTGCGCCGGTCATCTCCATGCAGGTCTGGGCCAGGGGGATGACGAGGAGCCCTTCACCCGGGTGATAGCTCATCGGGTGCCAGTTCTTGCCGCCGGCGGTGCTGGGGCACGCCGATATTGCCTCATTGACCCTGGCGAAGCGAATGTCCTGCCGATAAGTGACGGCGCCGGTGTCCGGGTCGATCCGCTCGAACACGTTTTGATAGACCGTTTCCTTGAACCCGAGAAACTCGCCGGTTCTGCGGTCGTTCTTCCACAAGATGCCGTGCTTGCCGACACTGAACACCACGGGACGCCCAGCGACATCCACCAGCACCCGTTCGAACACCTCGTCGAGATCGAGCGTCTCGCCGGGTACATGCTGGAAGTACCACGCGAGTGAGCCGTCGTCGGGTCGAAGTGCGATGGTCGAGTTGGTGTAGAGCGCCGCGTCATCCACGGTCATGCCGCGACTCGCCGCCACCCATGGTTTCGGCTGTGCCACACCGAAGTAGATGAGGTCCAGGACCGGGTCGTAGCTGCCCGTAATCCAGGTATCGCCACCGCCTCGAATCTCGTTGGGCAGGTTCGCCCACGTGTCGCCGCCCGGTTCGTCCGACTGTGCGACTGTGTTGAAGGTCCAGAGCAGCTGACCCGTGTCGGCGTCGATCCCGCTGATGTAGCAGCCGACTGGGCTGAAGCGCTCACACCCGTTGAGCCCTTGCACGATCTTGCCGCGGACGACGATCGGGCCGCTGGTGCTTTGGTGACCTTGGGTGTTGTCGCCGAAGCGCATGGTCCACAGCATCTCGCCGGTGGCCGCATCGAGCGCGACCATCCTTGCATCGGATGTAGCCAGAAAGACCTTGTCCTCGTAGACGGCAAGGTTGCGGCTCATCCCAGAGTATGACTGGGCTTCAATCCCGACTTCATGCTCCCAGATCAGGTCACCGGTGCGCCCGTCGAGCGCCTGCACCAAATTGCCGAAATTGGTCACGTAAATGACCCCGTCGTGCACGATCGGTGAGGGCGCATTCCATCCGCCTTCGCGCATCGACCATGTCCACGCGAGCTCGAGGTCCTGCACGTTGTCTCGGGTAATTGTGTCAAGCGAACTGTAGCTCCAGGCCTGGTAGTTGCCCCGGATCATCAGCCAGTCGTCGGCAGAAGAAGACCGCAGCATCTCATCGGTGACCGGTCTGAAGTTGGGGACGGTTCCAGTCACCCTGAGCCCTGCCGGCGCGTTTCGTGATCGCCCCTGTGGTACCCGTGCCTGTGCTCCGCCCTGCTCTATAAGGGCCGCGATTGGTGCTGCTGGTCGTGCCGCCAACGCGCTAATCGACATCGTCGTTGTAGCGGTCAGCTCGACGCCGCTCGCGGCAACGCCATTGGCCTGGAGCAGGTACGCCACGATGTCGACATAGGCCTGATCACCGAGGCCACCGGGTTGGTCAATAGGCATCGACGCGCTGATGCGGTCGAACAGGGCAGCAGGGCTCAAGTCACCCCACAAGTTCATGAAATTCAGGCCGGCTAGCTGTGGCGCCTCGAAGCTGCCCTGGAAGTCGGCGCGGTGACAGCTCGCGCAGGCGCGCTCGTAGACTTCGCCGCCGCGTGTGGCCTGGGCCGCCGTGAATCCACCAGTCTGCCCCGGTTCCTGCGCGGTCAGGCTCGTCACCATCACGACCGCCAGGACGCCGGTGATACCAGCAAAGGTTGTCGCCGTTACTCGCCGGCGTCGCGCGTCATTGCATCGGGTCATTGGTTCCCAGCCTCCTCACTCACCCGATCTTCGACTCGCGACCCGGAGAGTATGTTAAACACACAATAAGGATATAGGGGACGTTAATAATTTAATAGCTTAACGACGAACCAAACCTAATCACCAGTCTTAAGCCATTAAACTATTAGTGTCCCCTATTGCCTCGAATCTTTCCCTATTTATTTAAAACAGGCGCAAATCCGCTCGGAACCAAGTTACAATCTCAAGTGTTTGAAACCTTCTTATAAGTAAATAGTTCGAACCCACAGTTATACACGATCAGCCCTGCCATTGGAGAGCCCGCATGAAGATTACATTTTCGAGAAAGTCAGTAATTGTCACATCACTAGTTCTACTTTCATTTTTTGTAATCGGCCACAGCAGTTCTCAGGATGCTGACAAGCAGCTGAGTGTCACAGATGATTTGTTTAAGTGCCTGACTGAGATGACAAAGTCCAGCATCGGCGATTTTTTCGTCGATAACATACTGGGGAATCTTCAAGCCACCGTGGCGGTCGCCAACTCCGAAAGTGGGGGGAGCTATCCTGTTGGATCTTTAGTTTCACTAATTCCAAGTGAAGTCATGCTCAAGCACGAAGCTGGCTGGAATGAGCTTACCAACGACTGGGAGTTTTTTGAGCTGGCGGTATCGGAGCAAGGTTCTGAGATTGCTGTACGCGGCACCACCGAAGTAATCAATCAATTCGGTGGTAATTGCTTCGGCTGCCACACACTGGCGCGACCCGAATGGGATTTGATTTGTGGAACCGGGCACGGCTGTGCTCCTCTACCGATAGATCGTGAAACTATCGCCAATATTCAGAATAGCGATCCACGTTGCATCAAAGAAAACTAACGGAGAGTACAGGGTCAGGTCTTGCCTGTTAGCACGGGAATTAGAAGTAATTCATGCTTGCACTACAACTCACCTAGGGCCATTTGCCAAGGAGGGTCGAGGACACAATTAAGATGTGGTTCGTCATCAGGCAAAAGCTGTAGACTTTAATTCCCAGCGCAAGCTTCCATTCCCGCCGCAATAACCCGCGCCTTCCTTGGCATGGCCGGCTCTCCCGAAGCCAATCTATACCCAAAAAATATAGACCACCCTCAAGCCAACACCAACTATTCCCTAAAAATAAATCTGTCCCTATTTACTGTGCTCCTCTACCAATAGATCGTGAAACTATCGCCAATATTCAAAATAGAGATCCACGTTGCATCAAAGAAAACTAACAACTTGAAATTTTCATGACAGAGCAACAAAAGGTGGCTAAAATCACCGCTCTTTTGTGATTCGATTCGCTGGCTCGTTTCGCAACTTCCTGAAAATGCAGCTAGAAGCAACCAACAAAACTCTTGAGCGTCTTCCTGTAGTGAACAACGATGTTGTTGTGACTGTTATGTTGAGCAGCGTTGTCTGCATGACAGCAGTCATTCACATCGCCGAGCCGTAAATTTAGATAAATCCCGAAAACCACCATGAGGCAAAAAATGTCAATGAGTTCCACTTATCTTCAAATGTTTTCCACCGTTACCGATGCCGGCGAGATGCGCCTGGAGCTACTCGAAAAGCCAACCCCGCAACCCGAAACTAATCAGGTGCTGGTGAGGATTGAGGCAACGCCAATAAATCCTTCAGATCTGGGTGTAATGTTTGGCTTGTCCGATATGGCTAAGGCGAAATCATCTGGGGCCGGGAATGATACCGTATTGACTGCAACCGTATCCCCGCAGGGCCTAAAGGCGATGAAAGCAAGGCTGGGCCAGGCACTGGCTGTCGGTAACGAAGGTGCAGGCACCGTAGTTGCGACTGGTGAGGGTGAACTGGCAAAAAGCCTTGAAGGGAAAATTGTCGCGGTGATGGGAGTCGGCATGTATGCGCAGTATCGATGCGTGGATGCCGCTTCATGTCTGCCATTGTTAGAGGGTCATACCGCCAAAGATGGCGCGTCTAGTTTCGTCAACCCACTCACTGCGCTTTCAATGATTGAAACCATGAAGTTGGAAGAGCACTCAGCACTCGTCCATACCGCTGCCGCATCAAATCTTGGCCAGATGCTAGTTCGAATTTGTCAGGCAGATGGTGTTGAGCTTGTGAATATTGTTCGAAAAGAAGAACAAGCCACCCTATTGCGCGACATGGGTGCAAAATACGTGGTCAATAGCAGCTCGGATAGTTTCATGGCTGACTTAACAGATGCCATCCATGCAACCGGTGCCACGCTTGGGTTTGATGCGACCGGCGGTGGCTCGCTTGCATCCAGTATACTCACTAGCATGGAAGCGGCGGCCGCTCGAACACCTGGCGGCTACAGTATTTATGGCTCGATAAAACACAAACAAGTGTATCTCTACGGTGGTCTCG
Organism: Pseudomonadota bacterium; assembly: GCA_022566775.1. Classification (GTDB taxonomy): domain Bacteria; phylum Pseudomonadota; class Gammaproteobacteria; order Pseudomonadales; family Pseudohongiellaceae; genus UBA9145. The sequence goes on from JADFIJ010000198.1 coordinate 6,167, forward strand.
ACACCTCAGCCACAGTTCTTAATCGAGGCTATGGGATGGCTTGGGGAGTTGGTGGTTGGTTGCTGCCGAATTTTCTTGCCAAAGCAGGAATGGAAGTAGCCGCTCGTTTGCGCACCCGCGTAGCCAATGAGTTAAAGACTAATTTTGCAAGCCACTACAGCGACGAAATTTCTCTCTCTGAAGCTTTGCAAGCTGAGACTGTACAGCGATACGTGATGAAACAAACGGGGGAAAAGTTTCTGATTTGCCCACAAAAGTAAGCAATGCCGGAAACCAGGTAAATGGACCTGGGCAAAGATACAGTACTGTATCATTGCTCTGACCCCATCTGTCGTGCTGACGCCTCGGAATTAGAGCGCCAGGAGCCGCTCCAGGTAGGGCAGGATCACGAAGGCCTGAACAATGCCAATCATCCACAGCAAGATTCGAAAGTTTGCGTTCATTTTCGCGTCTTGCTCGGCGAATCGGGTATTTATAGACGCATTTTGCTCAGCAAAGCGAGCCGCCAGATAGTCCTTGGTAACTAATGCGTCAAGGTTCACATTGAATGCCTCAGTTAACACCTCAGCCTGAGCTAATATTACGCTTTCGCTATCACTTGTCGTGCCGAACCACC
>JADFIJ010000199.1 GCA_022566775.1 Pseudomonadota bacterium
TTAGAGTTGTCATGCCTTACCTCCATTCTCAAAGCGTACGTAATTACGTACGCTTTGTCAAGATCATCATTGAGAGGGGCAGGGTAGAAATTCGCTTGTGCGACATAAATGGGGGAGGTGCAGAGTAAAATTTCGTTTGTGCAGCATAAATGGGGTCAGAGTAAAAATTCGCTTGCGCTGAGCTTTGAATTCTAATTTGGTGGAGCGAAATTTTACTCTGACCCCATTTATTCTGACCCCATTTATCCCCCCATTTACGGCCGATTCATAGATCAACAGCTATGGAGCAGTCTGTTTTTCAATACTTGTCTGGTTTCCATGGCGGAGAATCCTCGAGATTCGAGAAACCGGAGTAGTTTTCTGTGCTGTTTCGAACCGAAACCAATTTTCTCATTGTCTCTCAGTTTCTTTTCTACCAGGGCTTCCGCGATCGCCGGCCAGTCGTCGTCATCGTCCCACAGATACTCATCGATGAGGGACGCGGCAATGCCTCTCGAGCCGAGGTCGGCTTTCAGGTGTAGATAGCCAAAACCCCTGGATTTTCGATAGCGAATGAAGGCGGTAGTGAAGCGGGTGTCGGACTGCAATTTGTCCGCACGCAGCTTCTCCAGCACCGCATCCATCTCTTGCGGATCTGCCTCAGGGTATTTACGGGAGAGTTTACGTCTGAGTTCGAAGGCGGAGTGTTCCCGACGGGCCAGGTAGTCCATTGCGGCCCGCCGGAGAACGGGGACATCGGTAGTTGATGTGCTTGCTATCTTTTCTTCCTTGTTGCGAATATCTGCTATGTTGCTAACCACAGTGTCAAAGTTAACAGCTCGAGACTTGTCAGTGGCGTTCATTTTAACGCGATGACGCGGTATCGAAGTCGTGCCTACAACACCGTCCGTTATTTGGATTTCGCTGTGGCCAGCACCACCACGTCGTCGTTGGCCGGTTCGGTATTTTTGCTGTCGGTTTCGTCGTCTTCCTTGGCTTCCTTGGCTTCCTTGGCTTCCTTGGCTTCCTTGGCTTCCTTGGCTTTCTTGGAATCGGATTCACCACCTAACAGCTCGGCGCGGATTGCAGCTTCGACTTCTTCGGCGATCTCTGGGTTCTCCTCCAGGTAGAGTGCGACATTCTTCTTGCCCTGGCCGATCTTCTCGCCCTTATAGGCATACCAGGCACCTGACTTTTCGATCAGGCCCTGCTTCACACCGAGATCGATCACTTCGCCCATACGGTAGATACCCGTGCCATACATGATCTGGAATTCGGCCTGTCTGAACGGTGGTGCCACCTTGTTCTTTACCACCTTGACCCGGGTTTCATTGCCCACCACCTCATCACCATCCTTGATCGAGCCGATGCGACGGATATCCAATCGCACCGACGCGTAAAACTTGAGCGCATTACCGCCGGTGGTGGTTTCAGGCGAGCCAAAGATCACCCCGATCTTCATGCGGATCTGGTTGATAAATATCACCAGGGTGTTCGAGTTCTTGATATTGGCAGTCATCTTGCGCAGGGCCTGGGACATCAACCGGGCCTGCAGCCCCATGTGATGATCACCCATCTCCCCTTCGATCTCGGCTCTGGGAGTCAGGGCGGCAACCGAGTCGATCACCACCACATCCACCGCGCCGGAGCGCACCACCATGTCGCAGATTTCCAGGGCCTGTTCGCCGGTATCTGGCTGGCTCACCAGCAGGTTGTCTACATCGACGCCCAGTTTTTCCGCATAGATGGGATCCAGCGCGTGCTCTGCATCGATGAAGGCGCAGGTGCCGCCGGCCTTCTGGGCTTCGGCGATGACCTGCAGGGTTAACGTGGTCTTGCCGGATGACTCCGGACCATAGATCTCCACCACTCGCCCACGGGGCAAGCCACCTACGCCCAGGGCGATATCCAGACCCAGCGAGCCGGTGGAGATGGCCGGAATGACCTGGCGCTCGGTGTCACCGAGACGCATGATGGAGCCCTTGCCAAATTGTCTTTCGATCTGCGCCAGCGCCGCCGCCAGGGCTTTTTCTTTGTTACCATTTTCTTCAATCATAGTTGTATCCCTAAGTAGTCCATACCTACAACTGATGCTGGATCCATGAGATATGCAGTTGTCCCCTGCAAGCCGTGTGCTTGCATATAATACTCAGTTGCCTGAGTCTTAAGAGTAGCTTGTTCCTCGCTACTTGCTAACTTTTTCTCTAAATTCTACATCTCAAATTCTTGCCGATCTTTCCTGCCATCTTGCATGCATAAGTGATCTGGCCTGGTGGTCTGAACTCGATGCTTTTCGAGGTGAATGACAAGCTGTCACTGAATTCACCGCAGAAAACATCGAGTTCAACCATAATGTCGATATTCTCTATATTCTCCATATTCTCTATATTTATCGCCACTACTGTATATACAGACAGTGTGTAGTAAATCAGAATATTACTGTATATACAATCAGTATATTGGCCAAACCCAAAATTCCTTTAACTTTTCCCTCCGATTGCTGAAAGGCCTAGCCAATCAACTCAATCAGGCCCTGCAAACCCGCCGTCACCGCGGCGAGCCGGACCGCCTCGCGGTCGCCGACAAACTGAAAACACCGGGCCAACGCCTTGTCCTGCCATTGCCATGCAATCCACACGGTGCCCACCGGCTTATCCTCGGAGCCGCCGTCGGGTCCGGCGATACCGCTGACGGCGACGGCGACATTGGCGCGGCTGTTGTCGATGGCGCCACGGGTCATGGCCAGCACCGTCTCTTCGCTAACCGCGCCGGGACCGTCGACTGCGAAACAAGATGATGGCACCGCCAACAGGCGTTGTTTAGCCTCGTTGGAATAAGTCACGAAGCCGGTATCGAACCATTCAGAGCTGCCGGCCAGGGCAGTAAGGGACTGGGCGATCCAGCCACCGGTACAGGATTCGGCGCTTGCCATGATCAGTTTTTTTGCGAGCAGGATCTGGGCCAGTTGCCGGACCAGGGCAGAATTTGTGCTTGTGCCGGCGTCATTCATTCGTGGGCCCCTATTGATGTGCATGGTATCCACTTGCCGCGCCAAATTAAACCGTAATCTGATCTTAAAAATTACACTGATTCATTCGTCGTAGCGCGCCACATACGGTCCAATTATGGGCGGAAACCGTGTAGAATTCTGAGCCTCGAATTAATGAAATCAGTTTCCAGACCTTGGCCGACGCGCAATCACAAACACCGATGATGCAGCAGTTTTTGCGCATCAAGGCTCAGCATCCCGACGACCTGTTGTTTTATCGCATGGGGGATTTCTACGAACTCTTCTTTGACGATGCCAGGGTCGCGTCGGAACTTCTCGATATCACCCTCACCGCCAGGGGCAAGTCTGGTGGCCAGCCTATTCCCATGTGCGGCATCCCCTATCATGCCGCCGACCGCTACCTGGCGAAACTGGTAGCTGCCGGCGTCTCCGTCGCCATCTGCGAACAGATCGGCGATCCCGCCACCAGCAAGGGCCCGGTCGAGCGCCAGGTGGTGCGGGTACTGACCCCCGGCACCATCAGCGACGAGGCACTGTTAGATGCACGGCGGGACAATTGCCTGCTGGCAATTACGGCCGGTGGCAGTACCCGTGTGAGTACCGACATCGCCCGCAAGGTCTACGGCTTTGCTTTCATGAACATCAGCAGTGGCCGCTTCGTGCTGTGTGAAGTCACCGGCTTGGAAGCGCTGTGTGCCGAGATCGAACGCATCAAACCGGCGGAGGTACTGCTCAATGAACAATTGGGGGAAGTCGCCGCCGCCATCGATCATCCGGCTTTGCGCAAGCGCGCTGTGTGGGAGTTCGATGTGGAAAATGCCACCCGCACCCTCAGCGGGCATTTCAATACCCAGGACCTGTCTGCCTTCGGCTGTGATCACCTGCAGATCGCGCTGCAAGCCGCCGGCGCCCTGTTGCAGTATGCCCGGGAGACACAGAGATCCGAGCTGCCCCATATTCAGAGCATGCAGATCGAACAACTCGAAGACAGCGTCATCCTCGATGCCGCCAGCCGCCGCAATCTGGAGTTAGATACCAACTTATCCGGCGGTCGGGACAACACGCTGTTGGCGGTCATCGACCGCACCGCCACCGCCATGGGTGGCCGACTGCTGTCACGCTGGATCAATCGCCCGCTGCGAGACACCGCCGCGCTGCAACTACGGCAACAGGCGGTGGCGGCGCTGATCGCAGACTTTCATTTCGAGACCCTGTTCGAGTTGCTGAAACACATCGGCGATCTGGAGAGAATCCTCGCTCGTCTCGGGTTGCGCTCGGCACGGCCCCGGGACCTGGCCAGGTTGCGCGATGGCCTGGCGCTGCTGCCCCAGCTACAGGCTGCCCTGGCCGACTGCAAATCCGGCCACCTCGAAGCCCTGGCCACGTCGATCGCAGAATTTCCCGATCAGAGTGAATTGCTAAACCGGGCCCTGGAACAAAACCCACCGGTGGTGATCCGGGAAGGCGGCGTCATCGCCAGCGGATTCGATGAGGAACTGGATGAGCTGAGAGACCTGAGCAGCAACGCCGGCCAGTACCTGGTGGACCTGGAAATAAAGGAACGCCAGCGCACCGGCATCAACACCCTTAAAGTCGGCTATAACCGCGTCCACGGCTACTATATTGAAATCAGCAAGGGCCGGGCCGATACCGAATTACCCGCCGAATATATCCGCCGCCAGACCTTGAAAAACGCCGAACGTTTTATCACGCCCGAGCTTAAGGAATTCGAAGACAAGGTGCTCAGCGCCCGCAGCAAATCCCTGAGCCGGGAGAAGGCCCTGTATGATCAACTGCTCGAAGACCTGGCCCAGGAGCTCGGCAGCCTGATCGCCAGCGCCGCCGCCATCGCCGAACTGGATGTGTTGAATAACTTTGCCGAGCGCGCCGTCGACCTGGATTATTGTCAGCCGGAGCTGAGCCTCGAGCCCGGCATCGTCATAGAAAATGGTCGCCATCCGGTGGTGGAAAAAGTCACGGAAGAGCCCTTCGTCGCCAACGACCTGTGTCTGAACCAGCAGCAGAAGATGCTCATCATCACCGGCCCCAACATGGGCGGAAAATCCACCTATATGCGGCAGACCGCACTCATCGTCTTGCTGGCGCTGTGTGGCAGTTACGTCCCGGCCAGCGCGGTCAAGGTCGGCCCCATCGACAGGATATTCACCCGCATCGGCTCCTCGGACGACCTTGCCGGTGGCCGCTCCACCTTCATGGTGGAGATGACCGAGACCGCCAACATTCTCCATAACGCCACCGCCGACAGCCTGGTGCTGATGGACGAGATTGGCCGCGGTACCAGCACCTTCGATGGCCTGTCCCTGGCGTGGGCGGCGGCGGTCTATATCGCCGAACGCCTGCAGGCCTACACGCTGTTCGCCACCCATTACTTCGAGCTGACGGCACTGCCCGAGTCCTATGACAATATTGTCAACGTGCACCTGGATGCGGTGGAGCACGACCACGGCATCGTCTTCCTGCACGCGGTGAAATCCGGGCCGGCGAATCAGAGCTATGGTCTGCAGGTGGCGCAACTCGCCGGCATTCCCAAGGCCGTCATCGAGGCGGCGCGCATCAAGTTGAACGCCCTGGAAACCGAGGCGCCCCTCGAAACCTCCGAAAACTCAGAAGCCGCAGCCACTGAGCCGATTCAGAATGAGCTATTCGCGCTCGCCAGTCACCCGGTGGTGGATTTTCTCGAGCGCTTCAATCCCGATGAAATCACCGCCAAGGAGGCGTTGACCATCCTCTATGAGTTAAAGCAGAAAACCATCACTTGATTTAGAAAAGGGCATCGAAAGCTGATAGAATGCCGCCCAAAGCGCATGGCCGCTGGAGGTTCAGGTGCCTGGCCAGAGCCAGCATAGAACGAAGCCGCAAAATCAAGGGTGCAGCAGCCAATTGGTGTCACGACGGATGCCCAATTGGTGCTGGAGAAAACCGCCGACACCTTGAAATAAAGCACATCAACACCCCGGAGAAAACATGACGTTCGTTGTAGGCGATAGTTGTATACGTTGCAAACTCACAGATTGTGTGGAGGTATGCCCGGTAGATTGCTTCTATGAAGGACCAAACTTCCTGGTGATCCATCCCGACGAATGCATCGATTGCGCGCTGTGCGAACCGGAATGTCCAGTCGAGGCGATCTATGCCGAAGACGAATTACCGGAAGATCAGCAGGGATTCCTGGCATTGAACACGGAACTGGCCGAGATCTGGCCGAACATCACGGAACAGAAAGACCCCCTGCCCGACTCCGACGATTGGGCCGACAAGAAAAACAAGCTGCAATACCTGGAACGCTAAAGCAAATCCCACTGGCCGGCATTGAAATATAGCACCAGGTATGCAGTGAAAACCTGCAGTATATGGTTTTAAACACCATCGAAATCAATGAATTATCGTTCATCACTTAATCGAGCGAATTTGAGTTGCCTAGTCCCCTTGCGCACAATCAGGCCATGTCTATATCCTTCACTTTAGACAGATTTGAGCGAGGACTGTCTGAGCCGTAAGAGAACACGCTACCCAGAATCTCTGAAGGTGGTAGAAGCACGCTTCTATTCGGATTCAGAGATCCTCCTGGAGGAACATAGTTCCGCAGCGCTGAAAAAATGGAAGCGCGAATGGTCGCAAGGAAAGTAGGGTAGAGGAGCTTCGCCGGGAAAGTATCCTAAGAATGGGGCACCGGTAACCCACGACTACTGTCTTCACTTAAAGTAGAAGCAAAGCCACTCATTTTTGAATTAACTAGATATTTTCGAAGGC
>JADFIJ010000028.1 GCA_022566775.1 Pseudomonadota bacterium
TTAACCAAGATGCCGTAGATTCGATTAGGAATGAGAGCGACGAAAGCCGTATCGAAGCCACCAAACCAACTGCCAACTGCGGCAGACAGCAATGAAACGCCGGCCAGGGTCAGTGCCACCGGATAGCCCGCCATCAGTGCCAGACAAACTACGGCAAAAAACAGTAGGGGAATAAATTCGACCACACTAATCCCTGCCAAAGTAAGCCCTGCCAGGCAGCTTCGATGCCAAACGGATGATTAATCTATTAATCAAACTGGGAGTCGCCCTGCCGGATGCTGACAATGGCTTTGAGGATTTCCGAAATGCCTTGAATGATTAGTAGCAGCGCCAACAAAATGATCGTGGACTTAAGCAGATAGACGTATGGCAACCCGCTTAGCTCGGCCGATCTCTCCTTGATTCGCCATGATACCGACACGTAATCCCAGCTTTCCCAAATGATGAATCCGGCAAAGGGTAACAGGAAAACCAGGCCGCCCAGTAAATCCACCACTGCTTTTTGCTTGACGCCGAGGCGGTTGTAAAAAATATCGACCCTGACATGCCCCTGCTCTTTAAGAGTATAGGCAGCGCCCAGGGTAAAGATCAGTGCGTTAACATAGATTACCGCCTCTTGCATGGCGATCGACCCAGTCTGAAACAGGTATCGCAAGGCGACAATGAGAGCCATTAGCAGCACCATGCCCACGGTCAGCCAGGCCGCGCTCCTGCCGATGAGGTCCGAACTTGCATCGATGAGCTTGGAGAGTTTTTCTATTCGCATCTATAGTATGGGTGGCATGGTCGCGTGGCTTAGTCGCTTGGCTTAGTGCTTGGCATAGTCGCTTGCCACGCATTATTACACAGCCCATGGTCTCTCTGTGAGGGGCCATGGGGACCGCTTCTTACCGTCCTGCCTTTATTCACAGCCAGGTCCGCAACAGCTCATAGCTTAAAACCAGCAGCGCCAGGCTCAGGCAGCCCATCAGCAGCGCCAGTACCCATAACAGTCCCCGTCGTGTGACCACGGACAGTTTGATGCGCCAGCTGGCGTCGTCAGCAGCCCTGGCCGGCACTGTGGCGAATAGTTGCGAGAAGCTATACAGGGTCAAAGACCAACACAGTCCCAGCAGAGCCGGAATTAACCAGTCATCCCCATCTAGCCAGGGATTTTCGAACAGGCTCAGCACAAAAATCGTGAGGAAGCCGATACCAAGGCCGATAATGAGCAGCCTGAAATAGGCCAGAAAAATGGCAATGCCTTGTAGTCGTTCTATCATGGGTTTGCAGTTTACCGGATATTCTCGCAAGCAGCGCCGTGGCTACAAATTGTGGCAGCGTCCATGGGGCCAGATATTGGTTCATAGAAACGCTCATCACGGTGCCTGCGCAGACCATCCCCATACGGTTTGCCAGGGCAGCTCTGAACAATGCGGTAATGTCTCAGGGAATCCCTGCCAGAAGGGGCTTACAGCCGATTCCGCTCTCATCGTTGCCCTGCCTTGACAGGTCGGCACATGCCTGCGAAAGTGCGCCTTGATAGCGGAATCGGCTATGGGCCCGAGTGGTCATTGAATTCATCAGAGCTTCTCTAATGTTAATCGTCGTATCGCCTGCCAAATCTCTCGACTATGGGTCTCCAGCCAAGACGCGGAGATTTACGGAACCCGAATTTCTGCGAGAATCCCAACAGCTGGTAAGTCTGCTTAAAAAGCTGACCCCTGGGGACTTCTCCGAGTTAATGCACATCAGCGCCAAGCTCGGTGAGTTGAACCACGGCCGCTACCTGACCTGGCATACCCCGTTTGACTTGAAGAACGCCAAACAGGCGATATTTGCCTTCAAGGGCGACGTCTACATTGGCCTGGAGGCAGAGCAATTTACCACGGCGGATTTAAACTTCGCCCAGAAGCATCTGCGGATTCTATCGGGTCTTTATGGTTTGCTGCGCCCACTGGATTTAATGCAGCCCTACCGGCTGGAAATGGGCTCGTCTTTTACTTACAAGCAGGGCATAAATGGGCGCGGTAAAAGTCTGTATGCCTTCTGGGACAACAAGCTAACCAGGAACTTGAATGCGCTGCAGGCGAGCGAAAAGAACCCGATCCTGGTAAATCTCGCTTCCAAGGAATATTTCAGTGCGATCAAACTAAACCAACTGGAAGCCAACGTGATTACTCCCGTATTCAAAGATTTTTCCGGCGGCCAATATCGCGTCCTCGGTTTCTTCGCCAAGAAAGCCCGTGGCGTCATGTCGGCCTATATTATTAAGAACAGAATTGCCAGGCCAGAAAGATTAAAAGACTTCGCCCTAAATGGTTATCGCTATAGTGCGGCGGACTCCACCGACTCAAGGTTTGTATTTTTACGCAAGCAGCACTAGCCCGCCGTGAACTGCCAGCATAGTAGCCTAAGCAGCAAGCATCAATGAACCGCCCCCTGCCCTTCAGTCAGGCCAGCGAGAATAACAAGCGTGCCATTCTTGAGGTTCTGGCGCGGCATTTAACCCGGGGTGACTCGGTGCTGGAGATTGGTGGCGGCAGCGGCCAGCATGCGGTGTTCTTTGCCACCTGTTTCCGTGAGTTGCACTGGCAGTCCTCGGACATTTCGTCCAATGTCGATAGCCTCAACTTACGCATCAGCGCGGCGCAACTCTCCAACCTTCCTGCTGCCATCTCCCTGGATGTTAATGACCCCGACTGGAACTGTCCCGGCTGTAATGTCATATACAGCGCCAACAGCCTTCACATTATGTCCACGGCCTCGGTAGAAAACTTCTTCGCCGGCGCGGGTACAAAACTTCGAGATAATGGCGTGCTATTGGCCTACGGCCCCTTTAAATACGATGGCGCCTTCACCACCGAGAGCAATGCTCAATTCGATCTCTGGTTGAAAGACCAAGATCCCCGCAGCGGCGTCAGGGATTTTGAATGGGTGAATGACCTGGCCGAAAGCGCCGGATTAACTTTGCTCGAAGACAACGCCATGCCGGTAAATAATCAGTTTTTGGTTTGGAAGAAAACCAAATTGGAAACAGAGTCTGAGATATCTCCACAAAAACTTGTGCTTAGTTAAAAATATAGCGCACGCCAATACATTTTGGTTTTCTGCACTCCCCTGCTTCTATCGAACTCCCCTTAGGAGTCTCGGTGGAGGCGCGCTGCGCTGCCATACCCTTCTGCCTCAGCGGCTTGCCCCCCTCCCGGGTTCCCTCACTCGGTCGGGAGCCCAAAGGGCGGTCTCCCTCGGTCACTCGGTGCGGCGCCTTGATTGCTGATGCAGAAGGATATGACATCACATCGCTTGGCGATCCATCGCAGAATCTCTAAGTATTCGACATTGCTTGAATTAGCTTCATTTCAAACTAGAGAAAGTCCGTGATCCTGGCGTCACCAAGCTAAGTGGGAACTGCGAGCGATGAGTTAGCGGCCCCTGTTGACTCAGCAATTGAAGCGCCGCACCGAGTGACCGAGGGAGACCGTTTTCTTGGGCTCCCGACCGAGTGAGGAGAACACTCTCGCCGGTGTCTCTTTCCTGCACAGATGCATGTTTCTCTGGAGATTCGAAGAACTACCTGGAGGAATATCCCGGGAGGGGTGCAAGCCGCTGAGACAATAGGGGCCGCTCACCCAGCGCGTTCTACAAAGCGTTTACTGACCGCCCCGAAACCTTTCAGGACTTTTTCTTATAAGGTAGCAGAGCCCTGGCTTGTTTCACGTAGCGTTTAATGTGAACCCGCTCCTCATCCAGGAAATTCCCGATGGCGGCGGCGAATCCTTGATTGGCCAGCCAGTGGTTGGAATAGGTGATGATGGGTTCGAAACCGCGCTGGATTTTGTGCTCGCCCTGGGCGCCGGAATCGAAGGACTTCAGGCCGTGTTCGATGCAATAATCCTGGCCCTGGTAATAGCAGGTTTCGAAGTGCAGAAACTGGTGGTCCCTGGCGCTGCCCCAGTAGCGACCGAATAGCTTGTCCCGGCTCTTGAAGAACAGGGCCGCGGCAATCATCTGCCGGTCTTGTATGGCCGAGACCATGAATAGCTGTTCCGGCATGGTGGCTGAGAGGGTTTGAAAGAAATTCTGATTGAGATAGCCCTGCGTCCCTCTCATCATGTAGGTGCTTTGATAGAAGCGGAAGAAAATCTGCCACTGCTGTTCATCTATGTCATTGCCTTCGGTTATTTTGAAGGTAATACCCTGTGCCGAGACATTTCGTCGTTCTTTTCTGATGGATTTGCGCTTGCGCGAATTTAGACAATTAAGGAAATCATCGAAACTCGTATAGGATTTGTTATACCAGTGAAACTGGCTGGCGATTCGGGAAGAAATTCCAAGCTGGTCAAAATCATCATGCTCGTTCTCCAGGGGAAATAGTATGTGCCAGGACGAAGCGCCAATAGATTCAGCTTTTTCAATCACCTTGTCACGGATGAGCCTGGTGATTTCTGGCCGTGACGCCGGCTCTCTTACGAACAGGCGACTGCCGACGCTGGGGGTAAAGGGCACCGCGCTAACAAACTTGGGGTAATACTCGTAACCGTGACTTTGATAGGCACTGGCCCAGGACCAGTCGAAAACATATTCCCCGTATGAATTGGTTTTCAGATAAAGTGGCATGATGGCCGCGAGGGTTTTACGTTTGCCGGCCAGCGCGTAGACTGCGACGTGGTGAGGAGCCCAGCCCGTAGCCGCAGTAGTACAGCCGGTTTGTTCCAGGGCATGGAGGAATTCATACCGGGTGAAGGGGTTGTCGGTGCCGGCTAGTTCATTCCAGCCGACGGCTCCGATATCGGCGATGGAATCTACAAAACGAATTTCTAGCTTTTGCATAGCTTAAGCGCTGATCCACGCTTGCGCCTTGCAAGCGATAGTCCGTAAAAATGCCTGATATTCAAAGCAGTTTTGTAGGTAAAACAGCTTTGGGTACAAAACAAGAGTGCGGCGCGGTGGCAAATTGAGTAGCATTGATTGGTAACGTCAATTTTAATGGATTAATTTAGCAGGTAGCCGGTGCAATCACCAAATCTGATACGCCGCATCGCGGACAATAAATCGGCCCTGCGTAAATCCGAGGCCAAGGTTGCGAGTTTCGTACTGGATAACGCCAACCAGGTCATCCGCATGCGCATTGTGGATCTGGCATCCCGGTCCGGTGTTAGCGAGCCCACAGTCATCCGTTTCTGCCGCGCTATCGGTTTCGACGGTTTTCAGTCATTCAAACTGCAGTTGGCCCAACATCTGAGTCTGGGTGACGTTTTTACCCAATTTTCTGTGGACGACAAAGACACCATCGCAGACCTGAGGAACAAGGTCTTCGATACCACGGTGGGTTCGCTGCTGACGGTGCGGGACGAACTGGATGTGGTGGCCCTGGAGGCCGCAATCACCACCATTAATCAAGCCAAGCGCGTGGAGTTTTATGGCTTCGGTGCATCCGGTTCCGTGGCCGCCGACGCCCAACACAAATTTTTCAGATTACAGGTTTCCACCGCAGCCTATACCGACCCTCACATACAACACATGTCTGCCATCTCTCTTGGCAAGGATGATGTGGTGGTGGCTATCTCCCAGTCTGGTCAGACCCAGGCGCTTCTGCAGAGTGTGCGCCTGGCCATGGAGGCGGGAGCGACAGTCATCGGTCTTGCTCCCCAGAACACCGCGCTGAGCGAGCTCTGCAGTATTTCCCTCTACGTGAATGTAGAAGAAGACCTGCAGGCGATTGCCCCCGTCTCCTCCCGAATCGCACACCTGGTGGTTATCGATGTGCTTGCCACCGGCGTCGCCCGACATCGCAAACCCCTGCTTAAAGATCATTTGAAGCGGCTTCACAAGAGTCAGAAAGCCTTGAGAACCCCCGGTTCGAGGTAGGCTTTGCGAAATTCACATGCCAGCACTTGCGATAAGGGGCTAGGAAGCCTCTGACTACTTATTCGACCGTGACGGACTTGGCGAGGTTTCGCGGATGGTCGATATCTGTGCCCTTGATGATTGCCACGTGATAAGCCAATAACTGCAGAGGAATGGTAAACACGATGGGATCGAGGATGTCGGGGCAATTAGGCAGATTAATTACCTCACAACTCCTGTCGCTCTTGTACTGAATGCTTTCGTCGGCAAACACGTAAAGCTTGCCGCCCCTGGCACTGACTTCCGCGAGATTTGCTTTTAGCTTTCCTAACAAATCATTGTTGGGCGCTACGGCAATAACCGGCATAGCGCTGTCTACCAGGGCCAAGGGTCCATGCTTCAGTTCTCCAGCAGGATAGGCCTCGGCATGAATATAGGATATCTCCTTAAGCTTTAGCGCGCCCTCCTTCGCCACTGGATACTGAATGCCTCTACCGAGGAATAGACTGTGTTGCTTGTTTGAAAATTGCTTGGAGAGTTTCTTGATTTCTTTGCTGAGTTTGAGCGCCTTTTCAACCAGAGCCGGAAGTTTTGCCAATTCCTTTACCAGCTTCGCTTCCTGTTTCGGTTGCAGGCCAGTGCGGCGCGCTAGCACGATAGACAAAATAAGCAGGAGGCTAAGTTGTGTAGTAAATGCTTTGGTGGAAGCGACGCCGATTTCCTGCCCCGCCATGGTTAGCAGGCAGAAGTCTGTTTCCCTGACCAGGGAGCTGGTGGCTACATTACAGATTGCGAGACTTGCGATATAGGTTTTCTTCTTCGCGTATCGAAGCGCTGCCAAAGTGTCGGCGGTTTCGCCAGATTGAGAAACCGCCACGAACAGGGTGCCTGGTTGCACAATTATGTCGCGATATCGATAGTCGCTGGCGATGTCTACCTGGCATGAAATTTTAGCGATGGATTCAAGCCAGTATTTCGCCACCTGCCCGGCATGGAAACTGGTGCCGCAGGCAACTATCTGTACATTCTTTACTCTGTCGAAGATGGCCCCTGCCTTTATGCCGAAGGCCTCCTCCAGGACCCGGGTAGAACTTACTCTACCATCGAGGGTGTCTTGAATCACCTGTGGCTGCTCATGTATCTCCTTGAGCATGAAGTGTTTGTACCCCCCCTTCTCCGCCGCCTTGGTTTTGTTCTGAACGGTCGTGACCGGCCTTCTTACTTTTTTACCGCCGTGCCACACTTCTATGGAATTCAGAGTAACCTTGGCGGTATCGCCCTCTTCGAGATAAATGAATCTGTCGGTTACTTGTCCGAGTGCCAGTGGGTCTGATGCAACAAAGTTTTCCCCGATGCCCACCCCAATCACCAGGGGGCTTCCACTTCGCGCTACTATTATCTGGTCCGGCTGGGTGCTGTCGATAACACATAGCCCATAGGCGCCATGTAGCTTTCTTATAGTTCTTTGAACTGCCAGCAGCAGCGAGACCTTGCCGCCCTTTCTGGACTGGTGAATTAAATGGACTATTGTTTCGGTGTCGGTCTCGGTCTTAAAGACATAGCCCTGGGCTGAAAGCTTCTCTCGGAGTACTTCATAATTCTCGATGATGCCATTGTGGACAATGGAGATTTCATCACCAGAGTTATGGGGATGGGCGTTTGCGACGGTGGGCCGGCCGTGGGTGGCCCACCGCGTATGGGCTATTCCGAGCTTGCCCCTAATATTTGATTTTCTGGCGGCACCTACCAGCTTCTTAACTTTACCGACGGTTTTGACTATGTGTGTCTTGCCTTTTGCTCCGCTAATCAGCGCCACGCCGGCCGAGTCATAACCTCGATACTCCAGCCTTTTAAGACCTTCCAGCAGAATGCCGGTGACTTCTCTTTCTGCAAT
The DNA here is from genome assembly GCA_022566775.1 of Pseudomonadota bacterium. GTDB lineage: Bacteria > Pseudomonadota > Gammaproteobacteria > Pseudomonadales > Pseudohongiellaceae > UBA9145. The sequence continues at coordinate 7,724 of JADFIJ010000028.1, forward strand.
TGCACCTACAATGCCGCACATTTTTTATTCTCTATATCTCTGTGTATTGCCTTGACCTGCGGGCCTATTTTTTAACCGGCCGCTTCCAGCCTGGGATGTTACGTTGCTTGCCTCTGCCGATCGCCAGGTTGTCGGCCGGCACATCGCGGTTGATGGTGGAGCCCGCCGCTATAAATGCATTGTCCGCCAGCTCTAGTGGCGCTACCAGGACGCTGTTTGAGCCAACGAAGACATTATTCCCGATGCGGGTCTTGTGCTTGTTGATTCCGTCGTAATTGCAGACAATAGTGCCAGCCCCGATATTCACATTCTCTCCGAGCTCGGCATCACCGATATAGGCTAAATGACTGGCCTTGGAACCCTTGCCTATAATCGCATTTTTCGTTTCCACAAAATTTCCAATCTTTACGTTGTCTTTAAGAATGGTGCCAGGTCTAATTCTAGCGTATGGCCCGATACTTACATTCTTTCCGATTATGCCGCCGTCGATGTTTGAGCCGGGAAGGATAACTGATCCGTCCCCAATTACGGAATCGCTTATAATTACATTGGCCCCGACGACTACATCATTTCCCAATACTACCTCTCCTTCAAAAATTGCATTTATGTCGATCTCTACATCTTTACCGATTTCCAGTTCACCCCGAATGTCGACCCGTGCCGGATCACGTAGTGTCACACCGGCTGCCAGTAGGTCGTCGACTTTATTCATTTGATAGCGTCTCTCCAAACTGGCCAGCTGAGATTTATCGTTCACGCCCTGAATTTCAAAATCTTCTTCGATGACGTTCGCGACGATATTACAATTTTCTTTCGCTGCCATGGCAACGACGTCGGTGAGGTAATACTCCCCTTGTGCATTGTGGTTTTTAAGCTCGCCCAACCATCGCACCAGCTTTATGGTCGGAATCGCCATGATGCCACTATTGATCTCTTTTATCTCTCTTTGTTCCGCGCTCGCGTCTTTTTCTTCGACGATTGCGGTGATGGCGTTACCGTCGCCACGAATGATTCTGCCAAGACCTGTGGGGTCATCCGTGATCAGTGTCAGTAGCGAGAGTGTTTCAGCATTTGCCAGACTGAGTAGTTTTTCCAGGGTTGTGGTCTTGATCAGGGGCACATCGCCATACAAAATCAGAACCAGATTGTCTTTGTGATTTGAATTCAGCGCAGCCACAGTTTGCTGAACGGCATGGCCGGTACCTAGCTGTGGTTCCTGGATTGCCCAGTTAATACTGCCAACATCCACTGACAGAGCGACATGTTGTTTGATTTGTTCGCCGCCGTAACCGATCACGAGATGAAGGCAAATATTCCCCAATTTTTCGGCAGCGGCGATGACATGCTCGAGCATAGAGCGGCCACCGATTCGATGCAGTACCTTCGGCAGGTTTGAATTCATTCTGGTGCCTTTACCCGCGGCCAGAATTACGACGTCCAGTTTCATATCGGTGCTCTGCTGTTCTATTTGATTCGAGAATATCAAAAAAAAAGGTAGCACTCGCTACCTTACTTCCTGCAATCAACCCGGCTTGCTCTACTTCCGCATTTGCCGAAGTGCCCGCAGTTGCGCCGCCGCCTCGGCCAGTTGGGCTGCAGCAATCGAATAATCAAACGCAGCAGTCCGATTGGCGATGGCCTTCTCGGCGTCATCCATCGCCGTAATCGCCGAGGCTTCATCGAGATCGTCGGCGCGTAGCGCGGTGTCGGCCAACAGGGTAACAACACCTCTTTGTACTTCCAGAAAACCGCCAGAGACATAAAACACTTCTTCTTTGCCGCCGCTTAGCACCAGCTTCACCGGACCAGGAATCAAGGCCGTTAGAAGCGGCGCATGCCCAGGGGCAATACCGAGATCCCCGAGGGACCCCGATGCAACGACCATCTCAACCAGACCGGAGAAAATACTTTTCTCCGCACTCACGATGTCACAATGCATTGTCATAGCCATAATCAGTCTCTCTGCTCTGCGTCCGCGCTCGATCTCTTATCTGCGCTCTCACACTTTATGCGCTTCGCTGTTAAAGCGTCTTGGCTTTTTCTACGGCCTCTTCTATGGTCCCTACCATGCCGAAAGCCTGCTCCGGGAGGTGATCGTGATCTCCGGCCAGGATTGACTTAAAGCCGGCAATGGTGTCCTTCAATGACACATACTTGCCCGGAATATTGGTAAATATTTCTGCAACCGTAAATGGTTGAGACAGGAATTGAGAAATTCTTCGAGCCCGATAAACCGTTTGCTTGTCTTCATCCGACAACTCGTCCATCCCCAAAATAGCAATGATGTCTTTCAGTTCCTTGTAACGCTGCAATACTGTCTGCACGCCGCGGGCAACGTCGTAATGTTCTTGCCCGATCACCAGCGGATCCAACTGACGGGAAGTGGAATCCAGCGGATCCACGGCCGGGTATATGCCCAGTGAAGCGATATCTCGCGACAATACGACCATGGCATCGAGGTGGGCAAACGTTGTCGCCGGTGAGGGGTCAGTGAGGTCATCGGCGGGCACGTAAATCGCCTGGATGGAGGTAATGGAGCCAGCCTTGGTGGAGGTGATGCGCTCCTGCAGGGCGCCCATTTCCTGCGCCAGTGTCGGCTGATAGCCCACCGCCGACGGCATCCGGCCCAACAGCGCTGACACCTCGGTCCCCGCCAGGGTGTAGCGGTAAATGTTGTCGATAAACAACAGCACATCGCGGCCATCATCACGGAATTTCTCCGCCATGGTGAGTCCAGTCAGCGCCACCCGCAGGCGGTTGCCCGGAGGCTCATTCATCTGGCCATATACCATGGCAACCTTGGACTCGCCGTCCAGGTTGATTACTCCGGATTCCTGCATTTCGTGGTAGAAATCGTTGCCTTCGCGGGTGCGTTCACCGACGCCGGCAAACACGGATAAGCCGTCGCCGGCCACCGCAATATTGTTAATCAATTCCATCATGTTGACGGTCTTGCCGACACCGGCGCCACCGAACAGGCCAACCTTGCCGCCTTTGGCGAAGGGACAAATCAGGTCGATTACCTTGATTCCCGTTTCCAGCAATTCGTTGCTTATCGCGAGCTCTTCGTAACTAGGCGCATCGCGATGGATCGGCATGGTCTGTTTTGCGTCGATAGGTCCACGCTCGTCGATCGGTCGACCCAACACATCGACGATGCGACCCAGGGTTTCCTCACCCACCGGCACCGTGATCGGTGACCCGGTATCATCAACACCCAGGCCACGGCGCAGCCCTTCCGTACTTCCCAGGGCAATAGTCCTGACGATGCCATCACCCAATTGCTGCTGCACTTCCAGGATAATTTCCGTGCCATTGATACTCAAGGCATCGTAAATCTTGGGAACCGTTTCCCGGGTGAATTCAACGTCAATGACGGCTCCGATAATTTGAACTATGCGACCGCTACTCATGTTCGCTTCCTCTTAATCTGTAGCACTGTATCTAAAAATCCTAAATAAGATAATGGGTTGGAATCCAATAGACTCCGGTTCTGTGGTTGGCATTTAAACCGCTGCCGCACCACTTACAATTTCTGACAATTCCTGGGTAATCGCCGCCTGCCTGGCCTTGTTGTATACCAGTTGCAAACCATCGATGAGGTCCCCTGCATTGTCGGTTGCGCTCTTCATGGCGATCATTCTTGCGGCCTGCTCACAGGCATTGTTTTCAACGACTGCCTGGTAAACCTGGGATTCTATGTAGCGGTCCAGCAAACCATCCAGCAACTCCTTGGCTTCGGGCTCGTACAGATAGTCCCAGTGATGCTTTAAATCTTCTTCTTCCGATGGTAACAGGGGTAAGAGCTGTTCAATCACCGGCCGCTGCGTCATGGTATTGATAAAACTATTGCTCACGATCTGCAGCTGGTCAATTTCATGGCCATCAAATTTGTCTAACATCACCTTGACCACGCCAACCACATCGGCAACCGCCGGCGCATCGCCGATGTTGCGTACAGTTGCGATCACGTTGCCGCCATAGTTGTTAAAAAAGGTCGTGGCCCTGGCGCCAATCAAACACAGATCAATTTCTACATTGCGCTGGTGCCAGGCCTTCATGGAAACCACTGCCGCCTTGAAGGCATTAACATTCAAGCCGCCACAAAGACCGCGGTCGGTTGAAACCACGATGTATCCAACCCGCTTCACCGGTCGCGTATCAAAATAAGCATGCCGATACTCGGGGCTAGAATTCGCGATATGCCCGATCACGGAGCGAATACGATGCGCATAGGGTTTGCCCAGCTGCATGCGATCCTGTGCCTTGCGCATTTTACTGGCGGCAACCATTTCCATCGCGCTGGTGATTTTCTGTGTGTTCTTAATACTCGCGATCTTGGATCGTATTTCTTTTCCGCTGGCCATTGCTCTTGCCTGTGCTCTCGCTGTTCTCTTCCGTTAACTCGCCGATGCCGCCTTTTACCAGGATTGTGTGGCTTTAAACTGCTCCAGCGCCGCCTTGAACTGGGCTTCGATATCATCATCGTAATCGCCAGTGGTATTGATCCTGTCCATCAACTCGGCGTTCTCGCTGTTCATGTAAGACAGCAGGGACGCTTCAAAATCCAGCACCTTGTTCAGTTCGATATCCCGAAGATGGCCTTCATTTGCCGCATAGAGGGAAACTGCCATCTCCGCCACGGATAGCGGCGAGTATTGTTTCTGCTTCATCAGCTCAGTCACTCTTTGGCCGTGTTCCAGCTGTGCCCGGGTGGCATCATCGAGGTCGGAGGCGAAGGCGGCAAACGCGGCCAGTTCCCGATACTGGGCCAGGGCAATACGAATACCACCGCCCAGCTTCTTGATGATCTGGGTCTGCGCCGCACCACCGACACGAGAGACGGAGATACCCGGGTTCATGGCAGGTCGAATGCCGGCATTAAACAGGTCTGTTTCCAGGAAGATCTGGCCGTCGGTAATGGAAATCACGTTGGTGGGTATAAAGGCAGACACATCGCCTGCCTGGGTTTCAATAATTGGCAACGCGGTCAGTGAGCCGGTCTTTCCTTTCACTTCACCATTGGTCATTTTTTCAACGTAGTCAGCGCTTACTCTCGCCGCACGCTCCAACAAACGTGAGTGTAAATAGAATACGTCTCCGGGATAGGCTTCTCGCCCCGGCGGCCTGCGCAGCAATAGCGATATCTGCCGGTAAGCCCACGCCTGTTTGGTCAGATCATCATAAATGATCAGTGCATCCTCACCCCGATCACGGTAATACTCGCCCATGGAGCACCCCGCATAGGGCGCTATAAACTGCATGGACGCGGGATCCGCCGCGGTGGCCGCGACCACGATGGTGTATTCCATGGCGCCGTGCTCTTCCAGTTTGTTTACCACGTTGGCAACCGAAGAGGCTTTCTGGCCAATCGCGACATAGACGCATTTAATGCCCTTGCCTTTCTGGTTGATGATGGTGTCAATCGCGACCGCGGTTTTTCCGACCTGGCGGTCACCAATAATCAATTCTCGCTGTCCGCGCCCGATGGGTATCATGGAATCGATGGATTTAAGACCCGTCTGCACCGGCTGTGACACCGATTGTCTGGCGATGACGCCCGGCGCCACTTTTTCAACGGCCGCCGACAACTTTGCCTCAATCGGCCCCTTGCCATCAATTGGCCTGCCGAGGGCGTCCACCACCCGTCCTTCTAGCTCCGGCCCAATGGGAACCTCCAGAATCCGTTGCGTACAGCGACAGGTTTGACCTTCCCTCAGGCTTAAGTAATCGCCCAGGACCACCGCGCCCACCGAGTCGCGTTCCAGGTTCAGAGCCATTCCATATAGGCCTCCCTCGAACTCGATCATTTCTCCGTACATCACATCAGCCAGGCCGTGAATGCGAATAATCCCATCAGCGACGCTGACAATTGTGCCTTCGTTCTTCGCTTGTACGGAGACATCGAGATTATCGATACGCTGCTTGATGATTTCACTGATTTCTGATGGATTCAGTTGTTGCATGCTTTTTTCCTTGGTCCTGACCTGTTCAGGAATTCATTAATTCTGCTAGTTTGGACAATTTCCCGCGAACGGAGCTATCGATGACCGTATCTCCTGCCCGAATCACTGCGCCACCAATCAAGCTCTGGTTCACGCGAGTCGACAAATTTATTTCCCGTTGTAATCGCGTCTTCAGAGCCTGTGCCAACTGCTTTGAAACATCTGAACTGATTTCAAATGCCGTGGTAATTTCCACATCGACTGACTTCTCCTGCTCGGCTTTGAGGACTTCAAACAGAGTGGAAATCTCCGGTAACAGGCTCAGGCGCTTGTTCTCGGCCAGCAGGCGAATAAAATTCTGGCCCTTGTTGTCGAGCTCTTCATCACAGACATCGATCAGGGACTGTGCCAACTGCTCCGCCGCCAACGCCGGCGAAGACAGCATCGATGCAACGGCATCGTCTTGAGTAACAGCGGCCACGACTGCCAGCATATTTGACCAGTTCTCCAGGCCGTTATCAGCCATCGCGACTTCAAAGGCCGCCTTGGCGTAGGGTCTTGCAATTGTGACTAATTCTGCCATTTCGTGTCTTTTCGAGGTTCAGGACATGCCAGGGGCTTAGAGTTCTGCCGCCAGTTTGCTCAGCATTTCTTCATTCGCTGCCTGGTCTATGGATGACTCCAATATTTTTTCGGCGCCGGCTATCGCAATCGCCGACACCTGTTCCCGAAGGGATTCCTTGGCCCGATTAAATTCTTGTTTAATCTCGGCTTTGGCACCGGCGATAATGCGCTGACCTTCTTCCCTGGCCTGGTCCTTGGCCTCATCCACAATCTGGGAGGCGCGCTTGTTGGCCTGATCAATAATGGTGGCGGCGCGCGCTTTCACTTCTTTGAGCTGCTTAATAACACTAGCCTGTGCCAGTTCGAGGTCTTTTTCACCACGAGCGCCAGCCTCCAGTCCATCCGCAATCTTCTGTCTGCGTTGTTCCAGGATGTTGGCAAAGAGAGGCCAAACCTTGGCCTGACAAAACCACCAGAACACAAAAAAGGCTATGGACTGTCCAATGAAGGTCAAATTAAAACTCACGGCACCACTCCCTCTATATCAGGTTGACAAATCAGACGGCGCTAACCGCCCGCCAGAGTATCCAGATAAGGGTTGGCAAAGGTAAACCACATGCCAATACCGATACCGATCATGGTTACCGCGTCAATCAACCCCGCCACCAGAAACATGCTGGTTTGCAGTTTGCCGGCCAGTTCAGGCTGACGGGCTGAGCCTTCCAGGAATTTACCCCCCAGAATGCCGAAGCCTATTGCGGTGCCAAGTGCGCCCATTCCCAGTACAAGCAAAACGCCCAGTACGGTAAAAGCCAATATCATTTCCATTTCTTTTCTCCAGGTTTTCTTCAGTTCAGATAATAATTAGTTCAATCAGTGATCGCGGGTCTCGTGAGCGGCATTGAGATACACGATGGTTAACATCATGAACACAAATGCCTGCAGTGGTATCACCAGCAAGTGAAATACCGCCCAGACAAAATGCGCAGGTAATTGGACTATCCCCAGCATAGAGGCAATTAACAGGAACAGCAGCTCCCCTGCATAGAGGTTGCCAAACAAACGCAGGCCTAATGAGATGGGCTTCGCCAACAGGGTGGGAACTTCAATAATCAGATTAAAGGGAAGCATCCACTTGCCAAAGGGGTGGAACGCCAACTCTCTCAGAAAACCGCCGACTCCTTTCATCTTAATGCTGTAGTAAAGAATGAGCGCAAATACACTCAATGACATGCCCATGGTGATGTTGACATCGGTGGTGGGCACTATCTTAAAGGCCATATGCTCCAGGCCAAACACATACTCACCCACCAGTGAGGCCAGACCGGTTATCCAGTCTACGGGCACCAGATCCATGGTATTCATCAGAATGATCCAGACGAATATGGTCAGCGCCAATGGTGCTATCAGGGGGTTTTTACCATTGAAGCCTTCCGCCACCCGCGCGTCGACGAATTCAAATATCATCTCCACAAAGTTCTGCATGCCACCGGGCGTGTCTACGGTGGCCCGCTTGCCGATATAGCGGAAAAACAGCAGAAAGGCTGCACCGATAAAAATTGACCATCCCAGTGTATCGACGTGGATTGACCAAAAACCCATGTCCATGGCTTCATCGGGGGTGTGGGCCAGACCCCAGGAACCATCAACATGCCGGCCATAGGTTAGATAGGCTAAATGATGAGTAATATACTCTTGCACTGTCAGGGCTGCAGCGCCATTGTCGACCGCTGCGTGTGCCGCTTCTGCTAACTCTGCCATGTATAAACTCTAAATAGTGAACTGCGGGTGCCCGCTGGACTCCTAGCTTTTGTTGCTGGAAGGACTAGAACTGATAAGCCCGGACATCATTACGCCCACAAAGTGGGTTGCTATGAACCCAAGTATCAGGGCTAATTCGTTTAAACTGCTTATCAGGGCAAAACTGAGCGCAAAAAGCACCACGGTGATCACTATTTTACCAAGTTCACCCCTGATGAAGCCCTTGACAATTTTATCCGCATTGCGCGCTCCGGAATATTTGAAAGCGTGCAAGGCGAAATAGCTGTTGGGCAATGCGCTAATCAGCCCCCCCAACAGTACAGAGAGGGCTATCGTGGTGCCTGAAAACAACAGAGAAATTACCGATATAAAGCCCGTTATCGCAAGCTGCGCGAGTATCACTTTATATACCGGGGGGGCTTTTAAATTAGACACACTACGGCTATTTTGCTTGACTGACATGCCAGCCCACACCCCAAAACACCTGCAACAATCACCCGCATCAAACGCCGGCTCCTGTAGCGGCGATCACCAAAGCACGCGCATTATAGGGATTTTGGAGGGCCTTATCAACTACGTGAGATGATCATTTTATGTGGGCTAGGATGCCGTCCAGCTCATCCAGAGAGTTGTATTTTAGAACAAGTCGTCCCTTACCTTTTGCGCTGTGCTGTATCATTACCTGGGTACCCAATTTTTCGGCCAGGTTTTCTTCCAGGTTCTTGATATCCGGGTCGATCAGTTTGCTGGCTCTGGCCTCACCGCCCCCGGCAATCAGGCGTCTGACCAGGGATTCGGTTTGTCGCACCGACAGGCCTCGGCCAACGACGGTGCGACCTGCTTCTGATTGTTGAATGTCGGGCAAGGAGAGCAATGCCCGGGCGTGACCCATCTCCAGGTCGCCATGTTCCAGCATGCGCCGTACATCGATGCTCAAGCCAATTAGTCGAATCAGGTTAGTCACGCTGGTGCGAGACTTGCCAACCGCGTCCGCTACTTCCTGTTGGGTAAGCTCAAATTCATCCTGTAGCCGTTTTAGTGCCATCGCTTCTTCGATGGGGTTGAGGTTCTCCCGCTGGATATTCTCGATAAGAGACATGGCGATGGCGGCTTCATCTCCAACCGGTTTTATAATGGCGGGAATGGTGTCCAGCCCAACGATCTGGCATGCTCTCCAGCGCCGCTCACCGGCGATAATCTCATATTTATCGGCAGAAATCGGGCGAATTACGATGGGTTGCATAACCCCTTGGACCCTGATGGAACTGGCCAATTCCTGCAGCGCTTCTTCGTGCATGCCGGTTCTGGGTTGATATTTGCCGCGCTGAATCAGCTCGATAGGGACATGCTTCATGTCTCCGTCCCGGTCAGCTGATATCGATACCGGTCTATTTTTAGGCCTGCCCAACAGGCTCGCCATGGTTTGTGTGCTACCTACTGATAAGAGCGCATCGAGGCCTTTTCCTAGCTTCTTCTTTGCTGTCATCTCACACCTACGCTCCAGCGAATTCGGGATTTATGCCCGGTTTATCCGGAAACACCGGCGGCGGCCTCGTCATTTCGCCGCAACATTTCTCCGGCGAGGGCTAAATAGGCGAGGGCTCCTCTCGATTGTCGGTCGTATTTAATCACAGGTACGCCGAAGCTGGGTGCTTCGGCCAGTCTTACATTTCGAGGGACAACTGTTCTGTATACCGTGTCACCAAAATAATTAAATAACTGACCGCTGACTTCGGTGGTCAGTTTGTTCCTCGGGTCATACATGGTCCGCAATATGCCGTCAATTTTGAGATTCGGGTTCAAGCGGTCGCGAATGGTACCAATCGTTTCCATCAGTGCCGACAGTCCTTCCAATGCGTAGTATTCGCATTGCATCGGGATCACCACACCGTCGGCTGCCACCAGCGCATTCACCGTGAGCATGTTCAACGATGGCGGGCAATCGATCAGGATATAGTCATAGTTATGCTTAACTGCGTCGATGATTTTCCGTAGTCTCAATTCGCGGTCGTCAATATTGAGTAATTCTATCTCGGCGGCAACCAAATCCGCATTTGATGGCAACAGATCGTAGCCCGCCTCCACCGGGTGCACCACAACCTTATTAAATTCCGCATCCCCGCAAAGCATATCGTATACCGATAAGCTCAAGCTGGTCTTGTCGATGCCGCTTCCCATGGTGGCATTACCCTGGGGATCGAGGTCGATCAAGAGTACTCTCTTTCTGGTGATTTTTAACGACGCGGCCAGATTGACCGAGGTGGTGGTTTTACCCACACCTCCCTTCTGGTTTGCGATTGCTAAAACGTTGCCCACTGAGTCACCTCTGATTAATGGCATATGGTCTCTGGCGTACAGTTGCTGCGTTGCACTTCTTGTCAAGGGCTAGCCATTACCTGCGAAGTGCGTCTTGCACCTGTACGCTTCAGATCACGCAGAGACCGTATGCCATTATTCAGAGATGCCTTAGCTCACTCCAATACTAGTTGCGAATCACTTCGACGAAATGTCGGTGGGTTTCACTCCCAGGTATTTCCAATTTAATAACCCTGCTGACTTCAAATCCCGCGGGCAACTCGCGTAACTCTTGCTCCGGGTAGCGTCCTTTCATGGCTAGTAGCTTAGTTTCTTTACCAAATAAGTGCTGTGATTTAGTAACCACATCCTCCAGGGAAGAGAAGGCACGGCACATCACCATATCAATTTGCTGCTGATTTTGATAGTGCTCGATCCGAGTATTTACGATGCTGATGTTCTCAAGCTGCAAGGCTATTTTGACCTGGAATAGAAACCGCGTCTTCTTGCCGTTGCTGTCGATCAGCAGGAAATTCTTTTCCGGATTCATGATCGCAAGCGGTATTCCTGGCAAGCCTGCGCCAGTGCCCACATCAACAATTGTGCTTCCGTGCAAATAGGCGTTTATGGACAAACTATCCAACAGGTGCATCGACACCATGGTATCGATGTCATCGATACCGGACAGGTTAAAATGGCGATTCCATTTTTTTAAAAGCTGGAGATAGGAAATAAGAGACGTCACCTGGCCGTCATCCGCCGCCAGGCCCAATTGCTCCAGCCCCTGTCTCAATTCCTGCTGCAGGGCCCGTGATATTGCCGCTTGACGCTTTTCATGCGTTGCCTCCATTAGCTGGCTTTACGATCAGGCGTCTTGAATTTCTTCAGGTAAACCAGGAGTAAGGAAATAGCAGCCGGGGTCATGCCCGGAATTCGACTAGCCCTGCCGATATTTTCCGGCCTCGCCACGATCAGCTTTTGTTTCAATTCATTAGACAGACCCTGCATCTGCCGGTAGTCAAAATTGCCAGGCAGGACAGTGTTCTCCTGTCGCTTCAGGTGATCGATTTCATCCTCTTGTCGATTGATATATCCCTGGTATTTTAATTGGATTTCTACCTGTTGAGCGGCCTGTTGGTCTATGCCCTCCCGCTCGCTCAAGCCGGCATCCCCATCGCCCACCGCCTGGCACAGGGCAATATAATCGACGTGTGGCCGCGCCAGCAGATCGGCCAGGCTATATTCGCGCGTTATGGGTTTCTCCAGTAACAAATCCACCTTCGCCGCTTCTGCGGTACGTGGTTGCACCCAGCGATTGCGCAATCGCTCCAACTCGAGCTCAATCTTCTCTCTCTTGGTGTTAAAGAATCGCCAACGATGCTCATCGACCAGCCCCATCTCTCTTCCTATTTCTGTAAGTCGCAGATCCGCATTGTCTTCCCGCAGGGTCAATCGATATTCTGCACGACTGGTGAACATGCGGTAAGGCTCATTGGTACCCAGGGTAATCAGGTCATCGACCAGAACCCCGAGGTAGGCCTGATCCCTCCTTGGGCACCAATAGTCTTTGCCGCTCGCGGCCCTCGCTGCATTCAACCCCGCCAGTAATCCCTGCGCGGCCGCCTCTTCATAGCCAGTTGTGCCGTTGATCTGTCCGGCAAAATACAGGCCCTTAATGCACCGGGTTTCCAGTGAGTACTGTAAATCCCTTGGATCAAAAAAATCATACTCTATGGCGTAACCGGGTCGGGTGATGTGCGCATTCTCAAATCCCTTGATTTGCCGAACCATGTCCACCTGAATATCGAACGGCAGGCTGGTGGATATGCCATTGGGGTATAATTCGTTGGTAGTGAGGCCTTCGGGCTCCACGAAAATCTGATGGGATGTTTTGTCGGCGAATCGCATCACCTTGTCTTCGATCGAAGGACAATAGCGAGGCCCTGTCCCTTCAATGACACCCGTATACATGGGCGAGCGATCCAGGCCGCTTCGGATCACATCATGGCAGCGTTCATTGGTCGCGGTGATATAACAATTCACCTGTCGCGGGTGGTCTGATTTCTGCCCCAGGTATGACATGACCGGCAGGGGAGTATCGCCTTCCTGCACCTTCATTACAGAAAAATTGACGGTTCTGGCATCTATCCTGGGTGGAGTCCCCGTCTTCAATCGACCCACACGCAGGGGCAATTGCCGGAGCGTGGTAGCGAGGGCAATCGATGGCGGATCCCCCGCCCTGCCACCGGCGCTATTTTCCAATCCAATATGAATCTTGCCTCCCAGAAATGTCCCGGTGGTTAAAACCACTTTCGGCGCCCTGAACACCAGGCCCATCTGGGTAATCACTCCCCGTATCTCATCCGATTCGATGAGGAGATCATCCACGCCTTGCTGGAACAGATCGAGGTTTTCCTGTTGTTCCAGAATCTGGCGAATAGCCGCCTTATAGAGCACTCTGTCTGCCTGGGCCCGGGTGGCTCGAACCGCCGGGCCTTTGCTGGCGTTCAGCACGCGGAACTGAATGCCTGCCAAATCCACGGCTTTTGCCATGGCACCGCCGAGGGCATCCACTTCCTTCACCAGGTGGCTTTTACCAATACCGCCGATCGCTGGATTACAGGACATTTGCCCCAGCGTCTCGATGCTGTGAGTAATCAGCAAGGTGGCTACACCTTGCCGCGCTGACGCCAGGGCTGCTTCGGTCCCGGCGTGACCACCGCCGATGACAATAACTTGATAGTGCTTGGAATATTCCATGATTCTGGGTCTGCTGATTAGCCTAAAGTAATTTCAAAAACCTCGATAGCCGTTGGCCTATTTTCAGTTACTAACAGAGATAATAATATTTACTACAAAACCTATTATAGTAGATATGTATATATAGTATTAATGTTGATACTGATAGCTCGGCGTTTTCCTGTTGAAAAGCCATAAAACTCTTTAAATAATAGATGCTTAAACCACCCCTAAAGTGCTTGAAAAACTCTTGGCAAGCTAGACATAAGCCTTGGACGGATTGTGAATAAATGCTATCAGTTTCCCTGTTGAAATCACTACAATTTATTTATTCACCTGATTTTCGACCTTAGGGCATACTTACACACAGGCTATAAAGCCAGCCTATTTTCCCACGCAGAATGTGGAGAATATCTCTCCCAGTAAATCGTCGCTGGTATACTCTCCCGTGATCGCCCCCAATTCCTTTTGTGCAAGCCTCAAATCCTCCGCAGGCAATTCAAGTGGCGAGTCGGCATCCATATTCCGGATGGCGGATTTGACTAATTCCCGAGCGCCTTCAAGCGCGATGAGGTGTCTCTTTCGCGCCACAAAAACATCTTCGGTGCCAGGGTGATAGCCGGCGCAGCATTTTAAGTGATCCCTTACTAACTCGACTCCAGATCCAGTCTTCGCAGAGATGTGGATGACAGTAATCTCGACGCCACCGCAATCCACAATATCAAGACCGATCTTGCTGTCTTTGACCAGGTCGGTCTTGTTGAAAATCAAGGTGGTTCGGTTCAGCAAGGGACTATTCACTGCCGACTCTTGACTAATTAATCCCAGTGAACCCAACAGCTTTTCAACAGTATCTGCACCGACCTCATCCTCCGTGTGGGTGAGTTTATCCACGATTAGCAGAATTTGATCGGCCTGATCGATGGCCAGTTTGGCGCGCTTCACCCCCTCCTGTTCAACGATATGGGTACTGTCCCTGAGTCCGGCAGTGTCGACGATGTTCAGCGGTAGCCCATCGAGCGTAATTTGTTCGGTAAGGACATCGCGTGTAGTCCCGGGTACCGGCGTGACAATTGCGCTATCAATTCCGGAGAGGGCATTAAGCAGGCTGGATTTGCCGGCGTTGGGTTTGCCGGCCAGGACGACATTCATGCCTTGCTTCAGGATCGCACCCTGTTGCGCGCCTTCGAATATTTTTTCTAACTCCTTAAGAATATCGGCAAGTGACTGCTTGATTCTGGTGTTGGAGAGCACGTCAATATCTTCGTCGGAGAAATCTATTGCCGCCTCTATATTAACGCGGGTGGCAATCAGTTTTTCTTTTATCAGGGAAATCTGCCGGGAAAAATGTCCCCGCAGTGTTCTAAGCGCGGACCTGACCGCCTGTTGCGAACTGGAATCGATCAGGTCTGCAATTGCCTCGGCCTGGACCAGATCGATCTTATTATTAAGGAATGCACGTTCTGAAAACTCGCCGGGTCTTGCCAGCCTCGCACCGAGTGAAATTATCCTGTCGCGCAAGCTTGCAAGCACATGGCTGTTGCCATGGCCCTGCAGTTCGAGAACATCCTCGCCGGTGAATGACTCGGGCTGGCGGAAGAAAAGCGCAATTCCTTGATCCAGTACTTCACCATCTGCGCCCATAAAATCTGAATAATGAGCATAGCGATGGGTCGGGTCCAGCCCCAGAATATCTTTGGCAATGGCTGCTACCAGGGGCCCGGAAACACGGACTATGCCAATGCCGCTCCGGCCGGGGGGAGTAGCGATTGCGCAGATTGTGTCGTTATCGATATGAGGCATTGGAGCTTAAGTGCCGCCGGGTGGATCAGAGGCTCCCTGGACCAGGGCGCTATTTTAGCTGGCTTTTTTAGCCTCGTAGGCGGCATCGATTTTTCGGGTGATATACCATTGTTGCAAGATCCCCAGGGCCGCATTGGTAAGCCAGTAAAGCACAAGTCCAGCCGGGAACCAGAGAAAGATCACAGTCATCATCACCGGCATGAGCTTCATTACCTTTGCCTGCATGGGATCAGCGGGGGCCGGACTGAGTGATGTCTGCAGAAACATTGTGGCACCCATCAGTAGAGGCAGCACGAAGAACGGGTCGCGCACGGAGAGGTCATGCAGCCAAAAAATGAAGGGTGCATGGCGCAGTTCAACGCTTTCCAACAACACCCAATAGAGGGAAATGAACACCGGCATTTGCACGAGCATGGGCAGGCAACCACCGAAAGGATTGATTTTCTCTTTCTTGTACAGATCCATGGTGGCTTTTTGCAGCTTCATTTTGTCATCGGCATAGCTTTCTTTAAGCTGCTGCATTTTTGGCATTAATCGCCGCATGCCGGCCATCGACTTATACTGGGTTTCCGACAGTTTGTAGAAAGCGGCCTTCACACAGAGGGTGAGAAGAATAATGGAGAGTCCATAGTTGCCAACCATGGAATTGATGCGCGACAGTAACCAGTATATTGGAGAAGCAATAAACCAAAGAAAGCTATAGTCGATGGTAAGGTCGAGATTCGGTGAAATTTCGGCCAGGGCGTACTGGTCCTTGGGCCCGGCATAAAACTGTATGGTATGACTGCCACTGCTACGGGGTTCGACCACAAAGGCGGAGCTGGTGAATTCTCCCAAATACTGGTTAATCTGGTTTTTTCGAGTGGTATATCGATTCACCGATTCTGGATCGGGAATCCAGGCCGAGAGGAAGTAGTGTTGACTGAAAGCTATCCAGCCGCCATTCATTTCCGTGCTGGTGGTGCCATCGTCGATATCATCGAAATCTATTTCTATATAGGGGTCATCCTCGGCTGTGCCCACAAAACCAAGATAGGTTCGTCCAAAGCCACCTGCATTACTGGGGTCATCGAAGTTGTCTCGCTTGATCTGTCCGAAGGCATTTGCTTGCCAGTTCTCGCCGGTCTGATTGTCTACTATAAAAGTGATATCAACTAAGTAGCTGTCTCGAGTGAAGCCGAAACGCTTTGTTATTTGAACGCCCTCGTCGCTGCGCATCACTAAATCTACAGTCAAGGTATTATCAGATTCCGACATGCTGTAAGATCTCGCATTCGTCTGATAGATCGCCCTACCCGCATTGTCGATGCCGTCTCTACCTATCAACCCGCTCTGTGCCACATAAACTCTGTTAGGTAGGGCGTCGAGCATTATA
>JADFIJ010000029.1 GCA_022566775.1 Pseudomonadota bacterium
AATGAAGGTTCAGCTAATTCCCGTCTCGATCTGGCTCTGATAACCAATGTGCGGACTCCTCCAACACGCGCTGAATTTCTATTTTGAGCTTTTCTTCAGTTTGATGTAACAAAATAACACGAATCCGTTAGTTACTATGAAAGCAGAGATCATGAAAATCGGAAAAAGAATAGCTCCAGTTCTACCACTCAATTGTTCAAGTGTGGCTTGTCCGACAAGGCTTAACTGGGATGTTTCTGCCAACAACGAAAGGGCTTCATAAGTTGCTTGTACAAGCCCCACGTTGCTCACTACTTCTTCCTTTCAAGAAACCTGCAAACACGACGGCCGCCTTCCTCAAAGCTTCGCAGACCCACCGTCGGTAACCTTGTATACGTGCAAAATCCTCTGGACCACCGTCACTGCGGCCAGAAACGTCAGAATAACCAGAATCCCAAACAACAACAGTCCATCCGGGCCCGCACCAAAAAACATCATCGGAAAACCGAGGCCCAACATCCGTTCGGCGCGCTGCGCGACGCCGACCTTGCACTCGACTCCCAATCCTTCGGCCCTTGCTCTGGCGTAGGACAGGGAAAGACTAAATGCCATCCCCATCATGGAAATAGCCACGCCCACGACGACCAGATTCGGCCTCAGCCCACCCTGCAGAAAGTACATTGCGATGCCGAAGAATAGTGCTGCATCGGCGATCCGGTCGAGGGTAGAATCATAGAAAGCCCCGAATTTGGTGGGCCCCTTCCCCTCCCGCGCCACACCGCCGTCGAGTATGTCGAAAACGCCTGAAAGGAGGAGCACAAAGCCCCCCCATCTGGCATGACCGACACTAAATAAAACGGCAGAAGCGACCGAAATCAGCGTGGCCAACGTGGTAATATGGTTAGGGTTAGTCTCCGCCGCGACCAAATATTTTATAACAGGATCGAGGGTCCGTTCCAGCACCCGTCGGGGCGTTCCATGTAAAAGCTTGTGAATTGTGTCTATCGTATCATCTCCAGAATAACCTATAAACGTAATGGGAAGGGGAAGCGCCAGCAAATATTGCCGCGCTCGCGGGAGTTAACCATACGCAAGGATCAGGGAACGACAAGGAAGCGCCAAGAACAGCATCTTATCGGTAAGGAGAGAGGGACAAGTTTATTCGAAAAAAGCAACGCCTGAACGCTCCGGAAAGGTTGGAAACTACGGCGGGGGCGGCACTGGCAAAAAAGGCGTTGAAACCATCGGTGATTCAGGGCATCCAACAACGTCAAAAAATGGATGTAAGTCTGATCTCTACCCTGTCGGCCATTGTCGCGGCGACGGCTAACGCGTTTTGCCTGACCGTCTGGTCAACGATGGCGTCAGGGGAAGTGATGGCGACGCCGCAGAAAACATAATTTGCAGTGAGCCGGACCCTGGGGTGAAAAAACACCTGGGCGCCCATGGTCAGGGTGTTAAACTGACGCCCCAGTGCAGATTCAGCGTCCAAAAGGTCGAGTCGGTCGAAGCGTACGTTTAACTCCCACCACCTGGCCGGAAAATATGCCATAACTGCTGGCTAGCTCTTCATGCAGGGTCTTATCGGCTATGTTCCTGGGTTTTTGCGCCAGAATTTCGGCCTTACTGATTCGGTCTATGGAGAAGCTCCGCAGCCCCTTGCGCAGATGGCACCAGCCGTCGAGATACCAGTTGTCACGGTAATGCACCAGACGCTGGGGCGAGACTTCACGCTCGGTTTTCTCGTCGCTGTAACGGGCCCGATAACTAATCTGCAACCGCTTGCGCCTGATAGTCGCGCTGGCTACGACCTCGAAATTTTCTGGCCGCCCGGTGCGGTACGCCATTTGCAGGATACGGATACGTTTGCGGATCTCATCGGCCGAATCTTCCTGGCTGCCCAGCAGAGCGGTTAGCCGTGATAGCAGGGGTTTGACATGGGGCGTGAGCAGCCCGTTGCCCAGGTTTGATAACAATTCATACATTGTCAGCAAGGCGAAAATCTCCTGGTCGCTGAACCACAACCCGGGCAGAGCGTATTTCTCCGCGCCTGGCTGCGAGGGATCGAAAGTATACCCCCGCTGCGACCGATCCCAGGTAATTGGGGCATTGAGTCTATCGCGCATGTACTCGAGATCACGCTTGACCGTGGCTTTCGAGGTGCCCAGTTCTTCAATAAGAGTTGCCATTGGCACAGCTCGCCGGTCGTGGAGCAGCTGGTCAATCTTGTAGAAGCGTTCGGTGCGGTCCATTTATCTTTTACCCAACAAGTTGGCTCGGATGAATGTCATAAAAGGGACGGTTGAACTCACTGCTGTCCCACAGTTAGGGATAAATGAAAAAGCCTGAATTCAAAGAGTTATAATGTGAGTGCGAACAAACATCATAATTACCGAGGATTCAGGCTTTGTCACATCATAACACTGCATTTCATCAGTTACTAAAACCATTATCCAGACATGAATTCGAAGGACTAGCCAAAACCCATCATTCAGGCCAAAAGCTACGTTCGGCCAGTCGCTGGGACCAGTTCATCGGCATGTCGATGTCTCAGCTATCTGGCAGACAAAGCCTGAGAGACATTCAATCCAATCTGGAAAGCCAGCGGCAGAAGCTGTATCACATGGGTGCCAAACCTATAGCGCGCTCGACGCTGTCTAGAATCAACGAGAACCAGCCAGCCGAGCTGTATCAGGCACTGTTTTATAAACTTCTCAATCGTTGTAAGTCGCAACCATCGGCGCACAAGTTTCGCTTCAAAAATCCTCTTTATTCACTTGATGCCAGCCACATTGATTTGTCCGTTAGATTATTTCCTTGGGCTGCAAGCCAGCGCGACAAATCCAGCATAAAGCTGAGTGTTGGACTGAATCATGGCACTATGATTCCTGAGTTCGTAGCTCTGGGTGATGGTAAAGAGAATGATATGGTGCAGGGTCGAAAGTTTGACTTTCCCAAAGGAAGCATGGTCGCTTTCGACAAAGGCTATGTCGACTATCAATGGTTTAAGTCATTGACAGATAAAGGAGTTTTCTTCGTAACAAGGCTTCGACCCAAAGCTGTTTATAAAGTGTTGGCCCGAAAATTGGTCGACAAAGGAACTGGTGTCACCAGCGATCAAGTCATCCAGCTAAACAGTGCACATGCCATGAAGCGCGGAGCACCCAGGCTAAGACGAGTTGGCTTTACAGATAAACAGACAGGCAAGCACTACATGTTCTTAACGAACCATTTTGGCTTGTCTGCCGCGACAATCGCAGCGATCTACAAAGACCGATGGCAGGTTGAATTATTCTTTAAAGCCATCAAACAGAATTTAAAGATTAAAGCCTTTGTAGGCCAGTCAAAAAATGCGATTTTGACGCAGGTTTGGATAGCTATGATAACCTACTTGCTGCTCGCTTTTGCACGGTATAGCGCCAAAACAGGATGGACCGTTCAGCGAATACTACGAGTGATACAACTGAACTTATTTGAACGAAGAAGTCTGCAGGAGATACTAAATCCTGATCCGCACAGAGTTGAAAAAGACGAATCTCAAATGAAATTCGCCTTATGAGTTTCAACTGTGGGACAGCAGTGGGTAATCACCCCCTTTTAAACTGACGCCAAAAGTAGAGGTCATGCTGCTGCCAGCATTCGTATCGGTGGAAAGCCACCATTAGCCTTGTTAGGGCGTTCGTTATTGTAGAACCAAAGCCAGTGTGTGGCATAGTCCTGTACTTCAGCAATTGAATCGAACTGGTATTGGCTTAGCCAGCTGTATCGCACCGTGCGATTGTATCGTTCGACATACGCATTCTGTTGCGGGTTGCCTGGCTGAATAAACTCAAGCTGGATACCGTGTTTGTCTGCCCATTGCTCCAGATCATAACTGATAAACTCCGGACCGTTATCACAGCGCAGCCGATCTGGTTTGCCGCGCCACTCGATGATTTGATCCAATGCTCGAATCACGCGAACCGCTGGTAGTGAAAAGTCAGCCTCAATACCCAGCCCCTCACGATTGAAGTCATCCAGCACATTGAACAACCGAAAGGTACGGCCGTCAGTCAGTTGATCATGCATAAAATCCATTGACCAAATCATGTTCGGCGCATCAGGCACGGCTAGTGGCACAGGCTTCTCTCGTTCGATCCGTCGTCTAGGCTTTATCCGTAAATTCAACTCCAACTCGCAGTAGATCCGGTAGATACGTTTGTGGTTCCACGTAAAGCCTTTGATGTTGCGCAAATAGTCACGGCACAGCCCAAAGCCCCAGTCCTTCTGATTGTGTGTTAACCGGATCAACCAATCAGCAATCTCCGCGTTCTCATCCGATAAAATAGGTTGATAACGGTAGCAGGTCTCGCTGATCCCGAACGCCAAACAGACCAAGCGAATGCTGGCGCCGTAGGCTGATGCTGCTTTTTTAGCCACCTCCTTGCGCTGAGATGGCCTCACCATTTTTTTGCGAGTGCCTCCTGGACCATTTCCGCCTTGAGCCGCTCATCTGCATACATCTTCTTCAGACGGCGGTTTTCGTCCTCCAGCTCCTTCATTCGTTTCATCATGGAAACATCCATACCGCCGAACTTGCCTCGCCACTTGTAGAAGCTGGCGTTACTCATGCCGTGTTCCCGGCACAAGGCCGGAATAGGCGTACCGGCTTCAGCCTGCTTCAGTATCGCCAGTATCTGGCTGTCGCTGTATCTTGATTTTTTCATGCAGAATCTCCTTCGTTCAGTTTACGAGAAAATTCTACTTCTGAGGTCAATTATTTATAGGGCTGATTACCCACCCTCTCTTGGGCCGCACTCCGTTCTACTGCCAATTAAACAATATAAGACCATATTCGCCAACTTCGAGCCGCAGAGAACGAAGCCGTGGACTTCGACGAGGGTAGCTTCTATTCTTAGTGATCACACAGTTCCAGAACTGTAAAGCTGAGACAGAGGGGAGTGACCCTATGAAACGAGCCGCCATTTGGATGATGACCCTGCTGGTGCCGCTGGTCTCGGTTGGTGCCGAGCCGGAAGTGGCCCGACCCCTGTCCGTTGCTGCGACGGTGGCCTTCACAGAGGGACCTACGGTAGCTGAAGATGGGACAGTATTTTTCACCGACCTCTACAATAATCGGATAATGCAACTATCCACCGACGGCGTACTCTCTACGTTCCGCCAGCCCAGCCACCGTGCGAACGGGCTGATCTTCGACAGCGAATGGCGACTGCTGGCCTGCGAAGGCGGTGACGGGGGTTCGGTGTTGCCGCGGGTGACGCGGACCGACATGGACACCGGTGTGATCGAGGTCCTCGCCGATGGCTACAATGGCAAGCAGCTTCATCAGCCCAACGACCTGACCTTCGACGGCCGCGGCCGTATTTATTTCACCGATCGACCTGGGGCTAACATAACTCCAGAGCAGACCGGTGTGCATGGCGTCTACCGGATCGATCCGGATGGTAGTATTGAGCGCATCCTTACCGAGCCGGAGGTGATTCGCCCCAACGGCATCGTAATTTCGCCGGATGACTCGACCCTGTACGTCATCGAAACCGACCAGGGTGCGCAGGGGCCGCGGCTTATCCGCGCCTATGATCTGAGCCGGGCCGGCACCGTCAGTAATATGCGGGTGTTTCACGATTTCTTTCCGGGACGCAGCGGCGACGGCATGACCATCGATAGCGAGGGCAATTTGTATGTCGCCGCGGGGCTGAACCAGCTACGCGGGACTAGCGAAACCTTAGCTACCGTAGCCGGTATCCATATATTCGCGCCATCGGGTGAACTGCTCGAGCACATTCCGATTCCCGAGGACACCATCACCAATGCTGCCTTTGGCGGACCCGATTTGCGCACCTTGTATGTCACCGCGGGCAAGACTTTGTTCAGCTTCAGGACTGACATCACCGGAACCCGACGCTGACACACAGCAGACGCAGAAGGAGCGATCGGTACAGGAAAGTCACCGTAGAATGTATGCAGGGAGCAGTTCGATTCCAGTCAATTGAACCAGGCTTACCTGGTCATCTGACACCCACATTAAAACAGGAGAATTAACCATGCGTATTACATCTACTGCCATAGCTGTTTGCTTCGTAGCGGCACTGGCACTGGCCCCCGGGCAGGTGTCGGCGCAGGCGACAACGAGCGCCGAACCATTTCATGTCACCACCTTTGCCGCCGACGGCAAGCAGACCATCGGTTTAGTACTGCGTGATACGCTGGTGGTCGAGATTCAAGCCGCTAATGACAACCTGCAACAAAACCAGGCCTACCCGGAGATGGTCATGCCCGATGACATGCTCGGTCTCATCGGTCTTTATGAGTACGGCCTCAAGTTGCGCCTGTACGAAATCGTCAATCACCTGGTGGAAGCAGACATGCTTGCGCCAGGCAATCGTCCCAGCTTCATTCATGATGTGGCCGATGTCGACCTGCAGGCGCCAATCCAGTACCCGGGTAAGATTATGAACGCGGCGGGAAATTTCTACACCCATATTTGCGAGGGTTGTAGCGAGGAGGAACTGGCGGCATCCAGCCGGGAGCGTCGTGAGAACCGGGGACTTCCCTATCTGTTTCTGAAGCCGAGCAGAGGCGCAGTCATCGGCACCGGAGAAAATATCGTTATCCCCCAAGGCCGTACCCGAACCGACTGGGAGATCGAGTTTGGTACAGTCATCGGCCGCATCGGTAAGTATATAGCCGCCGAGAATGCCCAGGACTATGTGTTCGGCTACATGGTGACCATCGACATTTCAGATCGGGGTGGCCGCGGACCCAATGCAACCCGTCGGTCTGACTGGTTTGTGGGCAAGGGCCACGACACCTTCGCACCCCAGGGGCCGTGGATTACACCGAAGGAATTCTACGGCGATCCCATGGAGCGTCTGCACCAGCGGCTATCCATAGATGGCGTGGTGGTGCAGGAGGCCAGGGCCGGAGACATGATCTTCAGTATCTGGGAACTCATGGAATATGCTTCTTCCCTGATTACCCTGTTTCCCGGTGATGTGCTCAACAGCGGCACCACCGGCGGCACTTCCCTGGCGGGGTTTGAAACCGGCGTACGCAGCGGCTATCTCCAGCCAGGTGAGCGCATCGAGGCCACCATCGAAGGCATCGGCACATTGATACACGATGTGGTTGCCGGTGAAGATCTCCCGGACAATCTTTCGGGCGCCCAACTGCCCCCGGTCGATAGTTTTCGTATTAACTAAGGGACAAGCCCAGGGGGACAGATTTATTTTTCTGCTTTTGACAGCAAATGCAGTGAATCAAAGTCCAGTACTACTAAAAATAGATCTGCCGCAGCGCTACCGCTTCACAGCTATTGACTGTATTTCGAAGCGTGCATCGAACAGCAGAGTGCCCGCACCAAGGAACGCCCTGGCAGGAAATTCCTGGGTAAAATAAGTGCGATACACCGCGTTAAAAGCGTCGTAGTGGGCGACATCGGAGCAGAATATCTGCACGTACACCAGGTCATCCATGGTCATGCCGGCCTGTTCCAGCGTGGCCTTGATCGAGTCCAGCACCAATCGGGCTTCTTCCGCCGGATCGTCGGGAACCTGACCATTGATCAGACCGAGCATACCGGACAGATATAGTGTCTCTCCTATCTGCACCGCGCCACTGAACGGCGGCACGCCTGACTCTGTTGCGCTACGCGCGTTGATATAGTTTCTCTCCTGCCCAAGTGCGAGGTTTGACCCAAGCAGAGACAGTAATATGAATGTTGAGGCCAACATCTTGAACTTGTTCATTGCAATTCCTTTCCTTTCTTGATTGTTGTTCGAGTTAAGGCGCCTCTAATTAATTATTCAGAGGCCCCTTTAGCATCTTACAGGTTCATTCTTGCCCAGTATTCCCGGAATTGGAATAGATCAAGAACCACAGGCCCGATGCCGGAGCAGCTGATCCGTTCCCTGCCAAGGAAATAGTCCCAACTCCCGTGATGCCCTTTGCACCACACTATATGCAGTTAGCCCTGCCCCGATTGCATCGCCTGTCTAATTGATTGAAAGCTCCCAGGGCCAATCTGGCCCCGCTATTTCCGTCCCCGCGTCGTCAACCGGGCGTCACCTTGTTCCGACGACCGCATAAACTTCAGACTCAAGCCTCCGAATAACGGCTTACATCACGAGTTTTCCATCATCCTCGGTGGGAGGGGTGGGAACCGCGAGGCTAAAGCCCCGAGTGGTTCCCACCCAATTTCTACTCCTGATTACGGGACAGTTCTTCTGGCAATCAAGCGGCGGGCGTTTAATTTCTGCAATGCAATAAAACCCGCTTTATAGATCAGACCAGCTCCCCCACGGCGTTGGCCGGCGTTGGTCACAATGCCTGGGATCATGCGTATACAGACGCAGAGCTTGCGGCCTGGCTGTTCCAGCAACAACTGGACTAGGCCCGACTTACCCCTGATTTGAATGGCACTTACTTGTTGAGTCCCGGTGATTGCGCGCTGTGCTTCGAGTCAATTGTGGGGGCTATCAGGGTACCCTGACAGCCCGGATTTCAATTTCTACCAGCCAGCCTGGTACCACCAGGCCTGCTATCTGGACGAAGGAACGTACCGGTTTCAGCGGATTATCTTCACTACCGAAAAACTCTCGGTAGGCGCGATTAAATCCGTCGAAATCCAGCACCCCGTACTCGCCAGCGACGGCGAAGGCTCGTACCTGAACAATATCGGACATTGA
This sequence comes from Pseudomonadota bacterium, assembly GCA_022566775.1. GTDB lineage: Bacteria > Pseudomonadota > Gammaproteobacteria > Pseudomonadales > Pseudohongiellaceae > UBA9145. The sequence goes on from JADFIJ010000029.1 coordinate 8,667, forward strand.
CCAGCCTTCTGCCTCCAGGGTGGTTTTGAAATTCGCGAAAGTACTTCGGGTCTGCTCTTCCATTGTCCCCATGCTGCCATCTTCTTTACGGGATGCGCCGGAACCACTTAAATATAGCGTCTCTGCCCCGGCCGGAATTTTTATGGTGGTATAGAAATGCCTGCCTTCACCTTTGCGCTCGATGCCACCGATGCTGGTTGCAACCGGGGCCGCTACCGACGCCGTTTCTACTGCCGCTACGACCTCGGCGACCGGCGCATCGTCTATCGCTGCCACTTCGTCGGCACCACCACCACCGGCCATCCTGACAACGACAATCACCACCGCCAGGCCCAAGCCGGTAATGAGGGCTAACTTAAAATTGCTCATCTGCGGGAGAACCGATTTCGACTCAACCTCGTCCTCTGTTACCACTTCTTCAGCTTGTTCGCTGACTTCTGCTGCGGTGTCTTGTTTTACTTTTTTCGGCATTACTATGTCCTCAGTTAGTCGTAAGGCACTGGCCAGTTAGAAAGTCCAGGGACTCGTTAGCGCCAGTAAAGGGGATCAATTTTTCCTGCGTTGCAGTCGATCTCTGTTGGTGTGTTTGTTTTTTATTCCAGTGTACCGATATAAGCGAGCACATCGTTCATGTCCTGGTCGCTCTGAAGCGCCTGCATGCCGACTCGCATCTGTGCTCCGCCGCTATCATCCGGGTGGCTACCACGATAACCAGACTTGAAAATTTTCAGCTGCCGCAGCATGTACCAGTCATCTCTGCCGACCAGGCCAGGGGCGCCGAGGAGTTCGTTGCCTTCGCCACTGGCGCCATGGCAAGCGGCACAACTGGCATATAATTCGGAGCCGTGACTACTGTCACCGCTGATCGTTGCAACAGGTTTCCTCGCCTCCCAGCTTTGTATGGAAACAAGCAACGACTCTATTTCCTCGTCGCTCAGGGTTTCGACGGAAGCACGCATCTCAAAGCCTGGCAGATAATCCACCTGAGTGCCCCGATACTGGGATCGAAAATTCTGCAGCTGCTTCTTGATATACCAGGGTTCCAGCCCGGCGAGACTCGGTCCACCTACCACCGGGTTGCCATGTCCATAGGAGCCGTGACAGGTCGCACAGATTTTAATGCTGAGCGGCTGGTTCGAAGACTCGAGTAATTCATACTGCTGCGCGTTCGCGCTCTGTTGCATTGCCAACAGCGAGACGATCACTGCCGCAGTGATTTTTCCAGATATTTTAGTCATTTCGATTCCGGTGGGTTTGGCTTTACTACTGCTTGGCTATTGCGTGAATCTGTTTGCAAGCAAGACAGCCCTATTTACTAAAGTTTCTGACCAGGCAAGTCGCCGGCACCTGCCTGTCGTTCAACCATGTGATTGATCGCCCAATGGGCAGACAGCACCGCACTTTCTTGCCAGGCAGAGTGCATGGAAACCTGGTCACCGATGGCATAGTGACGACCACCCGCGGGCTGCTGCAGGGTGCGATACATCGCTTCTGCTTCCTGCGTCATACCGCCGAAACCACGTCCCCACCGTGCGGAACAACCGAGCATATGATTCATGCGATGCCAGGCGACGGTGACACCCTTCTCTACTTGTTGGCGATAATCGGCATGTAGTTTCTCGCCTTGTCGAATCACGGATTCCAGGCGATCTTCCTGGGACAGGCGGGTGAAGTACAGAGGATCGGCGTAGTTGTAAGCAGACAGGATTACCCCCTTCTCCTTATGCATTCCGTGAGTGGGATACCAGATCTGCCGCATCGGTTGATTGGTCCAACTGATGCCGCCATAGATGTCTTCTTTTTCCCAGAAACGGGTCTTGGTTTGAAATGCAGACTTGTAGGCTGTGCCTCGGCTTGGGTAACTCATCGCCTTGATATACTCAGGCGGAAAGTTATTATCGATACCTGCCATCAGGTGGGTTGGAATACAGTTGAAACAATAATCTGCCTCCAGTAAATATTTCGATCCGCCGTTTTCGTAGGTGATACTGACTTTGTCTGCGGCCAATTGCACTGAACTCACGATGACGTTGTAGTAAATCTTATCCTCTAGTTGCCTGACAAAACCGTCCACAATCTTGTCCATTCCTCCCACGGCCTGAAACAGAATGGGCCCGGTGTCACCTTCGTTGGCATTGAGCGCGCTTCTCATGAAGCGGGACTTCAATAGTTCACTGAGAGCGATAATATCTCTCTGCACGCCGTGATCGATAAAGCCGCCGGAGCGATAACCGGCGCGAAAACTGCCCTTGTAAAGATCGCCCTCGCTGAGATCACCGAAGGATCGCATGGCGCCTAACAGGGCTTCTGCTTCATATTCGCTGAGTGGCTGATCGAGTGCATGTCGATCGAAATTTTTCGCCAGAATCTCCGCCATGAACCCCCTGGCGCTGGTGGTAAATTGGATGTTCTTGACGCGTTTGCCCCCGAGCATGGCGTCATCCTGGTACCAGGTTTCCTTGTTTTCATTGATAAAGACTTCCAACTCGACACCCAATTCCTTGCAGTAATGCAAGATATTACGATGACTGCTGGGAATACGGGCGGCGCCGGCATTGAAATACATGTGGGGTTCATCATCGAATTCTACTAGCTGTGGATTACCTACTTCATCGATGATGTCGCCGGATCGCAGGGTCTTAACCCGGCCACCGGCCTTGGGAGCGGCCTCGAGAATTACGCATTCGTAGCCGGCTTTCTTTAATTCGTAGGCCGCCGTTAAGCCGGATATGCCGGCGCCCAGTATGGCCACAATGGGTCGGTTGGCGGCATCTATGGGAGGAATTTGGGGGATGCTCACCTGGGTATCGGGAATCAATCCGATGGCGGCGCTGGCGCCAAGTACGGCACTGCTGGTGCCGGTCGCCGCAATCAAAGTCAACAGCTCTCGTCTCGTTACTAACTTCTTCATTTCAACTTCCCTACCGTGCAGGCAAAAAATAGATGCCGGCAATCTTTAATCCAGCACCGATCATGTCTGCGGGCTCTAATTCTTTAATAACTCCATAGCCGAAGCGACACGCTGGGGATTTATGAGGAAATCTCAGCGGGGAGGGTCACAGCGGCTCGGGCATTATATCGCCGGCACAGCGGAAGTGCATGGAAATTTGGATCACTTCAGCCAGGGATAGTCAGCCTAAATCCTTCATACAGACCAAGCAATACGGATTTGTCTTACTCCATCCTATGACGGGTCGTTTATCTGACCAGCATTGCCACTAGCAGACTGGTCTGGGTGCTATCCAGTCGCGCATCGAAGACTGGAGGGATGAATCCGTTTCTCGCTCTGGTGCTGTCGTCAGTCTGTGTCAGAGTTGGTTATTGATTTTCACCAGGAGGATCCAGAACACCCGCAAATTGATCGAAGCGAGGTTTCTAACTATTCCGCACGCACGGAGAAATTGAATGAGCCCTGATGTATCGAAGGATCGTCACCGACCACTGTTGTCCAGTGCACGGTATATTCACCCGCTGTGAGCGGCTCCATAATCTCCGTCATAAGATCATCCGCCGCCATGGTATGCAGGCCGCGTAAGGGATAATCGCCAGCCGGCCCGGTCAGGCTGACGTCGCTTCGAGATACATCGGGCAAGGCATCATAATATAGTCTGAGAGTACGTGGCGCTCGGGTGAACTCTCCGTCAATTTCAGGGTTGGCGCGCAACAGGGGTGTATAAACAGAATTCCCCGCACAGCCGGATAGCAGAAGGGCAATAGCTGTCAGGTATAGGACAAATCGGGTTTTTCCAGTTGCAGCCATGGGAATATCTGTGGTTAAGCCATAAGAACCAAGGGTGGTCCTAATGGTAACGCCTGCAATGGGGAATTACATCCCCCGGGGCAGTACTGGCGATATTTTAAGAGATTTGCAGGAGGGACAGAGGCAGTGACTAGTCGGGCTAATCAGTATTGTCGCAAGAATCAGAGACGGGGTTCTAGTGCTGGCTCCGCTTCAACTTCACCTGAGATAGTTCTCTGGCGAATTCATCAAGTTTCATCCTGATCTCTGTTTCTTTCTTTAACTTCAAATAGAGTTGGTCGCGGTCGGATAGGTCTTCTAGAACAGTTTCATTCACGGACTTATCGACTACTGCTGGCGCGATTTTATTCATTCCTTGCGACTCCGGCTTCTGCCAAACGAAATTCCAACATCGAGTAAATGGGTATTTTCTGGATAAGTAGTGTGCTTGTTCTTATTCTCTTTGTAGCTATCTTGGTTTTAGTTTTGCAATTAGAAACGATCTAATTACACAAAATCAGCATCGTCATCAATGCCTTTTTACCGCCTGTATCGCTACCTTGCCCTAAAATATCAATAAGTTAGCGCTCACTATGGACCGCAACATATAGTGTTAATTAATCAAAGTCAAACAATATCTAGTGCTTGGCACCCCAAATTCCGAAAATTGCGGCCACAAATAATAAATGGTAGACCAGCCCCCTAAACCTCCTCTCCCAAATTTCCCCACCGATATATTCAGCTAATCCAAACACTTAGCCAACCCCCCTATACACCATCTCGTCTATTACTAGGACATCCAGTTAAATATTAATTGGATGTCCTATATTATTAAGCGTGTGACTAATTTTAGTTTTGTGGGGGAAACTTGATTGAGGGGGGAGGAATTTTGGGTATGGGTGGGGAATTGGGGTGGAGACGAGACAGGTATGCGGAGGAACGGTGTTGTTTTGGTATTGTGGGGGTGGTGCGGATGGTTTTCCGGATCAGGTGCCGTATAACAATCTTGCTGACTGGACTCCCCGAATCCACTTGTGGGGATGTTTAAGATCTACCCCCAATTTGATCCGGCTGCGGTGGAAGAGAAGCAATGAACGCTCGGAACCGGCGGCTATGGAATAGTATTTGTGAAATGCAGTTACGCCTCGTAGCCAGCTTTCGGCGCGAATACCCAGTTCCTGGAATACCTGGTGCTTCTGCTCCAGGAGCCGAAAATTTTCTGGCTTTAGCCGATCACCGCTGACTAATAATTTGCATGTGGTGTCCAGTAAATCGAAGTAGCTCTGTTGCGTCAGGGGTAAGGTGCCTACATTGCTGCCATGCTGGCTCGCGAGGTCTTTGAGTTTTGCCTGTTTGGTGGATCGACGCCCAACCAGGTGTTTACTCGCGCGCCGTGTCAGCAGCCGGTGCTGCCGATAACTGCGGTGCTTCACCTTCCTGGCATGATGGATCAGCCGCTCCTGGATAGAGGTAAAATCACTGCCTTCCAGTGAATCACTCAAGTGCGCCCGCACCGGATTCAAATCCACATAGGCCATGCAGGTAACCAGGGCTTTTTCATCTAACAGAGCCTGGCTCTTGAAGCGGCCTTCCCAGAATCTTCCCCTGCACTCATCTTCCCGGTTCGCCGCCCTGGCCAGAGTTTCATTCAGGCAACGCATAAACCAACTAATATCCATCAACCGTTGCCGCCATAGACTCACATTTTTCTGCAGTTGCCTCTGGGCTGCCCTGGTGGTTTTGTTTTTCAGCAAGGTCTCAATCAAAGCCCCGTTACGTGGAAACACCGCCGTCCAGCGTTCGATCACTTCATCGTCTGTCCATGCTTCCGCCTGCGTCTGATTTACATACAGAACCAGATGGTAATGATTACTCATCACGGCATAGGCGCAGATTTCCATAGAGAAATGCGCGGCAAGTTGCTTGATATGTGTCACCAGCCATTGCTTGCGATGATCGAAATTCTTACCGGTCACAGGATCGTCACCACACAAATAGGCGCGGCGCACGCAACGTGAAATGCAATGGTAATAGGGCGTATCCCGCAACGATACTTGTTGGTACCTGGCTCGAGTCATTCATCGGCCTATGTTGAGTTGTGGCTTACGCCCTAACATAAATTTAAAGCGGACCGCCGATTCTAGAGGGTTTGTAGTACTATGCAAGGAAAATTGAAGCCCGCCCAAAGTGACACTGACACATGTTATTGCCGTCACCAACTACTGATCGGGATGTTCGAGGTGCGGTATGAGAATTGGCGTAGATCTGGGCGGCACCAAGATAGAAGGGGTGCTCATATCGGATACAGGCGAAGTCGAAGAAAAAATTCGAAGGGATACCCCGGCGGATAATTACGACAGCACCCTGGACGCGCTTTGCAGTCTCATCAAGGAACTTCAAACTTTCCATAAGACTCCACTAAGCGTTGGAATAGGGACTCCTGGCACTTTATCCACGCCAGACGGGATAATGAAAAACTGTAATTCAGTTTGCCTCAACGGTCGAGCACTAAAGAAGGACCTTGAACAACGCCTCGGCTACGAAATCCGCCTGGAGAACGATGCCAATTGTTTCGCCTTGTCAGAAGCGCATTACGGCGCTGGCAAAAACTCACGCACTGTATTCGGCGTCATCATCGGCACCGGCACCGGTGGTGGCATCGTTATCAACAGGAAATTACTTACCGGGCCGAACCGCATCGCAGGGGAGTGGGGACACAATTCCGTGCCTGCTACGGTGCGCGAGCTCTTCGATGCAGATCGCAGCTGTTATTGCGGGCGGCTTAACTGCATCGAGACTGTGCTGTCAGGCAGGGGGTTGAAACAAACATTCCAGGAAGGCTTTGACGGCGAGGGGGAAGCGGTGGCAATTGCTCACCTGGCCGATGGAGGCGATCAAGCGGCCATAAAATGCATTCGTCTTTACTGCCAACAGCTGGCACGCTGCCTCGCCACGGTCGTCAATGTTATCGATCCGGACATGATAATACTTGGTGGCGGACTGTCGAACATCAATGAACTGTACACTTCGGTGCCAAAGCAAATGCAGGACTTCGTCTTCACCGACACCCTGCTCACAAAATTGTCCCCCCCGAGCTTCGGTGATGCCAGTGGCGCCAGGGGTGCGGCATGCCTGTGGCCGCCACGAGTACTTATTTAACGATCAGTCATCAAATGGATGACGAAGAATAATGGTATCTTCCCGATCGGCACCGGTAGATATAATGTGAACTGGCACCTCGACAGCGTTCTCTATATACTTAATATAGGCTTTTGCATTGGGCGGCAAATCATCCAGATTTCTGGCGCCAATAGTGGAGCCTTCCCAACCCGGCAACTCCTCATAGATTGGTTCCAGGTTTTCGAAACTATTCACATCCATCAAGCTGCCCGATGTGTTCTCGCCGACACCTTGATACCCCGTGCAAACGTTTATAGTGTCCAGTCCATCCAGCACATCCAACTTGGTCAGACAAATTCCGGACACGCTGTTAATTCGCATCGCCAACTTGACCGCAGCCGCGTCGAACCAGCCACAGCGTCGATCTCGACCGGTGGTCGCACCCTTCTCACGTCCCACCGACGCCAGATGCACACCCACATCATCAAACAATTCAGTTGGGAATGGCCCGGAGCCGACGCGTGTCGTATAAGCCTTGGTTATACCGAGCACGTAGTCCAGATATAGGGGGCCATAACCACTGCCGGTTGCGGTACTGCCAGCGGTAGTGTTGGAGGATGTGACATAGGGATAGGTACCGTGGTCAATGTCGAGAAGTGCGCCCTGAGCGCCCTCGAACAACAAGTTGTCCCCCGCCTTACGATGATTGTGCAGAATGTCGATGGTATCCGCGATCATCGGCCGAACCTGCTCCGCCATCTTCAGGCTACTGTCGTAAGTCTCCTGGTAATCGATAGCACTGGCCTGATAGTAATTTTCCAGCCAAAAATTGTGGTACTGCAAAAGCTCGTTCAGCCTTTCTCCAAAGCGCACCTCGTTAAGCGTCTCCGCGAGCCGTATACCTCGTCGGGCAACCTTGTCCTCATAAGCAGGACCAATGCCACGCCCGGTTGTACCTAACTTCTTGCTACCCTTTTTAGTCTCCCTGGCCTGATCCAGCGCAATGTGGGACGGCAGGATCAAGGGACAGGCACCACTAATGCGCAGGCGATCGCGCACCGGAATATGCCGGGCTTCCAATTCACCAATTTCATGCAACAGCGCTTCCAGGCTAAGAACGACACCATTGCCGATGACGCAACGCACATCTTTCCGCAGAATTCCCGAAGGCAGCAGATGCAGCACCGTCTTCTCGCCGTCGATGACCAGCGTATGACCGGCATTGTGCCCGCCTTGAAAGCGCACCACCACCTTAGCCCGATCCGTCAACAGATCGACTATTTTCCCCTTACCTTCATCACCCCACTGGGTGCCCAGCACTACTACAGATTTGGACATCTTGATCCACTCAGTCGATCTACAATCTCGATACATCAGTTACAGACTAGCAGGCTGGGGTTTTAATCGAAGTCTTCCACCAGCCATTTACCATCGCGGCTAACGATTTGGCGATCACAGCTTAACTCCTGCCTGTCCTCGTCAGTCAACGCTTCAGGGCGCAAATTATTGATCACAATGGAGCCATCGGCACGGAGTTTCGTCACCAGCTTCAGTAATTCATCACTCACATCGTTGGGCGCAAGAATGCAGCTTCTACCCTGATATTTTTTTGTGCTCAATTTAGCCAGGGTTTTCAGGTCACTATCGAAACCCGATGCGGGCCTGGCGCGACCAAATACTTCACCGATGTGATCATAGCGCCCGCCTTTCGCCACCGCGCGCCCATACTCCGGCGTATAGGCTGCAAAGACAATACCGGTGTGATACTCATAGCCGCGTAATTCGCAGAGATCGAAGTTCAGCACAATTTCCGGTAGCCGCTTTTTCACGCCTTCAACAATGGCAACCAGTTCCTGTAACTCGCTGTTGACGGCAGCTGGCGCCTGGTCAAAAACTTCGATCGCTTCAACCAGGGTGTCCTCGCCACCGCTGAGCCGACTCAGGCGCCGCAACATCTCGCCCAGGGACTTATCATTCACGGATTCCTCCAGTACCGAATCTATCTCGCCATAGGCCTTGCGCTGCACCGCGTCGAACAGAGTTTGCTCGACTGCCTGCTCGAGCTTCGCCGCTGTGAGCAGTGACCTGAACAGGCCGACGTGACCCAGGACTATTTGAATGTCACCAATCTCGGCTGCTGCCAGGGTTGCGTGCATCAGGCACACCAGTTCGATATCACATTCCACGCCGGCATGACCGTACAACTCGGCGCCCACTCGAATCGGCACCCTGCTGGTTAACAAGCCACGCGGCCTGGTATGCAACACGCTATCGGCGTAACAGAGTCGCACCGGCCCGGCGTGATCAAGACAGTGGGCATCGATACGGGCGACTTGCGGCGTGATATCGGCGCGTATACCCATCATGCGACCACTGAGCTGATCGGTAATCTTGAAGGTGTGCAAGTCGAGGTCGTGAGAAGACCCGACGAGGAGGGAATCGAGAAATTCGATCAGTGGTGTGATTACCAGTTGATAACCCCAGGATTCGTACAAATCCAGCAGCTGGCGACGCAGGCACTCCAGCTTCCGGGCTTCTTCAGGCAGTATTTCCTCGACGCCGTCAGGCAATAACCAGGGCTTTGCAGCAGTCATGTCAAATCCGCTTTCCAGAATTCATGCCACTTGTGGTGTTGCGGGAGTCGGACAGACCCCCTAATTAATAAAATAGAGCAGCGCAGTACCGGTTAACATGCTACCGAGTCCAATCATGCGCATCGTCCGGTCATCAATCTGGTCCAGCATCTTTAGCAGTTGGCGCCATCGCCCTGGATTAACGAAGGGAATAATACCTTCTATTACTAACATCAAGCAGAACGCCACGGCCAGCTCATGCCACATAATAATGTTTCTTTGCCGCTTTAGTCACATGACTCACCAAGCACACCGACCGGCACCAGGCAAAATCCAGACCCATCGTAAACCCGAAGAGCTAAAGCAGCTGCTCTTCGGGGCTTCGAGTTTGTTTGGATTAACTTTCGTTTAAGGGCTCTATCCCAATCCTATCGGCTTACTGTGGAGGCTCGCTACCTTTGAGATATTTGAAAAAATCACTGTTGGGATCGAGCAATAATACATCCCCCTTCGAACTGAAAGTCTCCCTATAGGCGTTCAGAGAACGAGTGAATGCATAAAACTCAGGATCTTTATTGTAGGCATTGGCATATATTCGCGTCGCTTGAGCATCTCCTTCACCTCGAATCTGCTCGGCATCGCGATAGGCCTCGGCGCCGTAGATAACAGCCTGCCGTTCCGCATCGGCACGTATGCCGATGGCCAGTTCCTCACCCCGTGAACGGTGATCCTGGGCTTCGCGATTGCGCTCGGTAATCATGCGATCGTAGACCGATTGTCTTACGTCATCTGGTAAATCGATGCGCTTGACCCGCACGTCAATGACTTCCACGCCGAGATCGGCCACCGAAGTTTCATTCAATTGCGCCGTGAGAGCCAACATCAGTTGGTCGCGCTCACCCGCCACTACTTCCTGCAGGCTACGGGCAGCAATCTGGTCGCGCAGGCCATCATTAATACGCTCCGCCAGGCGACTGCCGGCAATAGCAACATCGCCACCGGTAGAGACATAGAATTGTCTCACATCCTTGATGCGCCACTTGGCGAAGGAGTCCACTTCCAGGAACTTCTGTTCCAGGGTAAGAAAGCGCTGCTGCGGTGAATCCTCGGTAAGAATACGGCCATCGAATTTGCGTACGGTGTTCACCCAGGGAATTTTCACGTGTAATCCAGGCTGGATATCATCCTGAACTATTTCACCAAAGCGCAACATCACCGCCCGTTCGGTTTGTTTTATCACAAACAAACTGTTGCCACCGACCACCAGGGCCAGGAATACTAATCCAACCAGAATAAAGTTTTTCATTAGCGTGCTCCTCGTCCGCTGGGATTCAGCCGCGATCGATCCACTGCATTAACGCTGCCCGGTGCAGGCAGAAAGGGTTCCAGCCGACGCGCGAGATCTCTCAGTTCCTGTGCAGTTCCAGAGGCAGTAGAGTTGCGCTGCATCATCTGATCCAGAGGCAGAATTAACATATTGTTGCCACCTTCTACGTCGATCAAAATTTTGCTACTGGCCGTCATCACATCCTGCAGAGAATCGATGTAGAGTCGCTGTCTCGTTACCTCCGGTGCCAGCAAATATTCCGTCAATATTTGGTCGAAACGTGAGGCATCACCGATTGCCCTGGCGATGGCCTCTTCCTTGTAGGCATTGGCCTGTTCCATCTGCTGTTGTGCCTCACCCCGGGCCTCCGGAATGATGCGATTGGAGTATTGCAGCGCCTCATTCTGTACCCGTTCTTCATCTTCTCGAGCTCGGATCACATCATCGAAGGAGGCTCTCACCGCATCCGGTGGCTGTGCATCGATGACGTTGACCTGACTGATCACGATTCCGGTACTATACACATCCATGTAACCCTGTAGTCGCTCCTGCACATCCACCGCCACCCGATCGCGGCCGGTGGTCAGAATCTGGTCCATGGTATTTCCACCAACCACATGCCGAATCGCCGATTCTGCGGCGTTATCCAGACTGCCCAGGGGGCTAGCTACATCGATGACATATTTTACCGGATCACTGATCCGATACTGCACGGTAACGGAAATATCGATGATGTTTTCATCGGTGGTCAGCATCGACCTGGCATCGTAGGTCTGGGTATTCAGCGCCAGGATATTAACCAGATGGAGCTCGTCGATGATGGGCGGATACCAATGTAATCCGGGCTGTACGATGTTATCCCGTACCTGACCAAAGCGGAGTACCACGCCGCGTTCTGCTGCATCGACGATGTAAAATCCCGTGAACGCCCATATCACCGCCACCACCGCTACCACGGCGGCGATGAGTCCAGCGGACAAGCCGCGGCCTCCGAGTCTGCCGCCGCCGCTGGATCCGCCACCGGAGCCACCGAACAGGCTATTGAATTTCTTGCTGAGGTTTTTGATCACCTCATCGATATCGGGTGGTCCCTGGTCACCACCACCACGCCGGCCACCACCCCCCCAGGGGTCCTTGTCGCCGCCGTTATTTCCAGGTTCATTCCAAGCCATTGGTTTCTCCGTAGCTTTGCCAAATAGTTATAAGTTAGATATTAGCGGGTTATTGCGAAATTACACAGCATTTTGAGCACATCAGATAGGTTAGTCGTCGATATTCACGTCGTCTTAAGCGTTCTGGGCTCAACGGACTCACTGCTGACGGACTGCTTACTCTTAAGAATGACGGTACCTGATTGCTGCAGGATTCGATCGAGATCCTGGCGCGGTAATCTCAAGCTCACCAGATAATGACCCGCTTCATCGATCTGTTCTGCTTCGATGAAATTTCGCGCATACAACTGACTACGAAGCCGTGCCTGGTCGGGGTCGAGTCGCAGAGTAGCTTCTACCAGGGTGCCAGCGAGTAATTCTGAAATTGCCGCGTACAACAGCGGCAGTCCGGCTCCGGTTTTCGCCGACACCCATACCCGTACCGGCATGCCACTCTCATCGCGCTGAATCTCAGGCGCCTGGTCAGGGATCAAATCAATCTTGTTCATTACCTGCAACTGTCTCACCGAGTCGGCGCCGATGCGAGTAAGTACGGAATTTACTTCGCCGATAAAATCCTGGTGGGATTCATTTGCCGCATCGATGATGTGTAACAACAAATCTGCCGTCGCGGTTTCTTCCAGCGTCGCCCGGAAGGCCTCGACCAACTCATGGGGTAGATGACGGATAAAGCCCACCGTGTCCGCCAGCAGGGCAGCGCCATAGTTCGGCAGATCGATGCGTCGCAGGGTCGAATCCAGGGTGGCGAACAACTGATCCGCTACATAGTTATCCGCTTGAGTGATGCGGTTAAACAGGGAAGATTTGCCGGCGTTGGTGTACCCCACCATCGATATCGTTGGCAATTCTGCCCGTTGCCGCGAACGGCGACCCTGCTTACGCTGGCTTCTAACTTTACCCAGGCTCTTATTAATGGACTTGATACGCTGGGCAATCATGCGCTGGTCGAGCTCTAACTGGGTCTCGCCGGCACCGCGCAAGCCGATACCCCCTTTTTGCCTGTCCAGGTGGGTCCAACCTCGTTTGAGTCTCGTTCGCAGATGGCTGAGCTGTGCCAATTCGACCTGTAACTTGCCTTCATGGCTGCGGGCGCGCTGGGCAAAAATATCCAGGATGAGTCCGGTTCTGTCCAGCACCCTGCAATTGAGTTGGGCCTCAAGATTACGTTCCTGACTCGGAGACAGGGCGTGATTGAACAACACCAGCTCCGCCTTGTGGGCCTGCACCGCCGCCCCTATCTCCTCCAACTTGCCGGAACCAATAAAATAGTTGGGTGTTGGCTTCTTTCGAGAACCGGTGATGTAGGCCACCGGCATGGCACCGGCGGACAGGGCCAATTCTTCGAATTCAGTTGGATCATCTCGTTCAGATTCCGATTCCATGGAAATATGAACGAGAATGGCAACCTCACCAGATTCTGGCCGATCAAAAAACAAACGCTGACCTCATTTCGTTAAGCCTGCTACGCATTACCCGACTCCGCAACGTCCTCGGCGGGCGCATCACCTGAACCCTGTATCGGAATCTTTACCATACGAGCGGGTACTACGGTGGATATGGCGTGTTTATAAACCATCTGACTCACGGCATTCTTCAACAAGATTACAAATTGATCGAAGGATTCGATCTGGCCTTGTAGTTTGATTCCGCTGATCAGATATATAGACACCGGAATGCGTTCTTTCCGAAGTACATTCAGAAAAGGGTCTTGTAGCGTATGTCCTTTCGACATTATTTTTCTCCTTGCAATCTACAATGCGATAGTTCCAAAGACCTTGAAGCCAGAATGGGGCGAGTCTCAAAAGCAGGCTACTGGAATCCCCATCTGACGAGTTACTTCGGTATAAAGTTCTATATAGAGATGGAATCCACGTAATTCAAGACTTGGTCGATGGAATTGGCCCTGTTTTTTCCCGAGGGATCATCTAATTTTTGCAGGTTTTGCCAACTACGAAGCCAGGTAAGCTGACGTTTAGCGAGCTGCCGAGTAGCGATGATACTCTTTTCCACCATGTCGTCATAGTTTAAATCGCCTGCCAAATACTGCCAAACCTGCCTGTAACCCACTGATTTTATTGATGGCAACAGGGGATTCAAGTCTTCCCTGGCGTACAGCGCTTCCACTTCGGCCACCAGTCCAGCGCGTAACATTTGCATAAACCGCTGCTCAATCCTGCTGTGAAGTACGCTGCGCTCTCCGGCCTGGATTGCGAAAAAATGCAATTTGTAGGGCAGCCTTCGATTGTGACCGCCGACAGAGACGAACGCTTCCCCGTTTTCTCCTTCCTGGATTGGTTTTCCCTGGCGATCTTTTCCTCAGTATGCAGTTGCGTCATGGTCTTGCCAGATACCAGGAATACCTCCAGGGCACGTTGCAATCGCTGCAGATCATTCGGGTGAATACGTGCGGCAGACTCCGGGTCCACCTGGGCCAGTTGCCGATGCACGCTGGCCCAGCCCTCGGCCGCCGCCAATGCCTCAATTTCTCTGCGCACCTCGGAATCCGCGTTGGGCATATCGGCCAGTCCATCACGCAAGACCTTGAAATAAAGCATGGTGCCACCCACCAATAAGGGTGTGTCTCCCTGCTCCAGAATCTCGTCAATATGAATCAGCACATCGCGGCGAAACTTCGAGGCCGAGTACACTTCGGCAGGATCCCTGATATCGATCATCCGGTGGGGAGCGAGCTTGAGCATGTCGCGGTCGGGCTTCCCCGTGCCGATATCCATGCCCCTGTATATCTGCGCGGAATCCACATTAACAATCTGGAAGCGGTGACGCCGCACCAACTCCACCGCCATCGCCGTCTTGCCTGCGGCGGTTGGTCCCATCAGGCAGATGACATCGGCTTTGAATTTTTTGGCATTCACAATTTTTCTGAATAGCGTGACTTGTACAACAGAGATCGAGTGCTAATGATACCCAGAGAACTTCTGATTAAGTATTCAATATTACTGGCCGCGAAGAAACAACTTGTCGAGTTCATCCAGGGATTGATAGACCCAGGTAGGTCGCCCGTGGTTGCACTGACCACTACGCTCGGTAGCTTCCATGTCGCGCAGCAAGGCATTCATCTCCGGGATGCTTAGTTGCCGATTGGCCCGGACCGAACCATGACAGGCCATGGTGGACAGTAACTCATCCTGATGTGCCTGAATGCGATCGCTGCTACCGTATTCAAGCACATCACTGAGGACGTCTCGCACCAGCTGTTCGATGTCTGCGTCGCGCAGGATGGACGGAATCTGACGAACGATAATCGATTCGGTAGCGGCTCGTTCCAGCTCGATGCCGAGTTGCAATAGCATCTGACTCTGGGACTCGGCACATTCTGCCTCGGCGGCGCTGACCGCAATCGACAGCGGCACCAATAGCGGCTGCATTTTTAACTCTTCGTTCTGACAGGCTTGCTTCATCCGCTCGTAGGTAATGCGTTCGTGGGCGGCATGCATATCGACCACAATCAATCCCTCCTGGTTCTGGGCCAAGATGTATATTCCGTGCAATTGCGCGATGGCGTAACCTAAGGGCGGTACTTCGTCGTCATC